>DAOTJI010000025.1:0-34430 GCA_035448625.1 Smithellaceae bacterium
GCTTCCGCTTCCGCGGCATCCTGTTCGCAGTCGCGGGTCAGGCCCGCCGCCTTGGCCATTAAATATTCCCGGTACCACTCGTGGGCGGTGATCATGGACATGACTTCGCTCGTTCCGGTCCAGATGGAGGCCAACCGCACGTCTCGGTGGATGCGCTCAATCGGCAGAATGTTCGTGTAGCCGATCCCGCCGCAGACCTGCATGGAATTGTGAACGACCTTCTGGCAGGACTCGGTGATAAATTTCTTGGATTCCGACACCATGCGCCGAATGCGGTTCATGTTGACGCCGCCGTCCACCGCGCGAGCCGTCACGTAGGCCATTGCACGGGCCGCATCCAAAAGCATGATCGCCTCGGCCACCTGAAAACTGACGCCCTCAAACTGGGCGATCACCTGGCCGAAGGCTTTTCTCCGCGTGGTGTAGTTCGTGGCCACTTCCAGGGCCGGGCGTGCCGCGCCGATGGTCATGGCCGCCGTTCCGAGACGCTCCGGGATCATCATGGTGTTGAAGACGTCATAGGCGCCGTTGACCTTGCCGACGACATTCGCCTTCGGCACTTTGGCGTCCTTGAAGACCAGACGCGCCGTTCCTCCGCCCCGGCAGCCCATCAGCCCATACAGATATTTCGTCTCCACGCCCGGACCGCGGTCCACGATAAACGCGGTGATGGATTTTTGCGGCTTGGTTTTGGGGTCGAAGTCCGTCTTGGCATACAGCAGAAAGAAATCCGCTCCCTCGCCTCCGACGATAAAGCGCTTTTGCCCGTTGATGAGGAAGTAGTCTCCCATGTCTTCGGCTTTGGTGGTCGCTCCGAAAAAGTCGGAACCGCCCCGGGGCTCCGTCAGGCACTCTGCGGCAAACAGATCGCCCCGCAAGAGCGGCCGGACGTACTTTTCCTTCTGTTCGTCCGTGCCGTGAAGGATAATCGCATCGCAGACCAGTTCAGCCCCCACGCCGAAGACGCAGGCCATTTCGTAGCCGAGGGTCCCGATTTCCTCCATGAGCATGCAGGTCGTGACCCAGTCCATATCCCGTCCGCCCCATTTTTTCGGATAGCGGCATCCCAGCAGATTCCTTTTGCCGGCTTCGCTTAGGAACTCCTTGGGAAACTTGATTTTATCCGCGTCCATGTCGAGAATCGTCTGACGGGGGACCGACTTGACGAATTCTCTCGCCTCGTCGCGGATTTTGAGCTGTTCTTTGGACAAAAGATAATCAAACATAATCGGCGCTTCCTTTCTATTCGCGGTTTTTATTTATACTCTTCCCTGAGCTTGTATTTCATGATTTTCCCTGAAGGGGTATGCGGCAGCGACTCCACAAAACGAAACGCGCGGGGAATCTTGAATTTGGCCAATTTGTCGGCCAGAAACGCCGAAAGGGCTTCGCCCGTCAGGGTTTTCCCTTTGGCCGGAACGATGACGGCGGCAACGGTTTCCCCCCATTCCGGATGGGGAACGGCGATCACGGCGGATTCCATCACGTCCGGATGACCGGCGATGGCGTCTTCGACTTCCTTGGAGTAAACGTTTTCACCGCCGGTGACGATCATGTCTTTGGTCCGGTCGACGATAAAGAGGTAGCCGTCCTCGTCCAGGCGGGCCACGTCGCCGGTTCTGTACCAGGGGCCGGTGAACGCTTCAGCCGTGGCCTCGGGATTCTTGAAATATCCTTTCATCATACTGTCGGCCTTCAGCCAGATTTCGCCCGTCTCACCGGGTTTTGCCGTCTCCGTTGCCGATTTCATGACCATCACGTCGCAACCGGGAAGTCCGCTGCGGCCGATGGAGCCGGCTTTGCGCACCTGATCTTTCGGCAGGAGCGTCGTGCCGGTGGGTCCCGATTCCGTCATGCCGTAAACCTGATAGAAGAGGCTGGACTTGTATTTCGACATCAGCATTCCGACGGTATCCGCGGCGATGGGTCCGCCGCCGTAGATCCAGGCCCGCATGGAGGAAAGATCGAACGTGTCGAAATTGGGGATCATCTGAACGGGCATGACATAAGAGATCGGTGCGCCGAAATAAATCGTGCATTTTTCGTTCCGAATCGCCTGCAGAAAATGAAGGGGATGATATTCGCGGATCATCACGGTGGTGCACCCCACATACTGGGCCGCCATAAACCAGTTGTTCAGCGGCGAGGAATGCCAGATGGGCATCGCCATCAACAGCCGGTCGTCTTCATCGAATTTCATCGTCAGCGCGCCGGTGATGCCGCTCATGATGACGCTGCGATGGGTATGCAGGCATCCCTTCGGTTTTCCGGTCGTTCCCGACGTATAGAGTATTTCCGCAAAATCGTTTTCGGAAATCGGGACGGAATGGAAGGGAGGGGCATCGGCCAGCAGGGGATCGAACGGCTCAAATCCCTCCGCGGGACTGTCCAGGGAAAGGCAGCGAACCGACCCTCCCGTGAGTTTTGAAGCGACGGCGGCCAGGGCGCCGTCGAATAGAAATATCTTCGCCTCGCTGTGCTCCAAAATGTATTGAACTTCCGGACTCATGAGTTTGTGGTTGACGGGGACGACAACGCCGCCCGCCTTGAGAACACCGTAGAAGGCAATCACAAAACTCGGCGTGTTGAGGCTCATGACGGCGACTTTGTCGTCTTTTTTCAGCCCCCATTGCTGGAATAATCCCGCCGCCTTCTCCGCCGCCTCGAGAATGGAAGCATAGGTGTAGCCCTTACCCATGTAGCGGATACAATCACGATTCGGATTTTTTCTTGCCGTGCTGTCCAACAATTCAACCAGATTCATAACGATCCTCCTGAAATGATTTCATCGGTCAAACCCTCTTTGACCGGGATCGAAGAGGGCAGGCTTTGCGCCTCGTTCCGGACTTGCCTCGTCCGCTTCCTTGCAGCCATGATGCTTCTGTCATAATAAATTATGACGGATTGTTATGAAAAAGAGCAAAAAAAGATCGCCACAGGGGCGGCGTCCATTTTCACAACGGGTTGTGATTCCTCAATATCACAGAATGTCATTTTATCAAGAATTATTTTATCCGCGGGCTTTGTCGCTACAACTGTCCGGAAATGATGAGTTTTTGTACATGACTGGTTCCTTCGGCGATCCGAAAGGCCTGGGCGTCCCGATGCAGTTTGTCCATCAGGGATGGCCGCTTGTAGCCGCTCTGACCGAGAATCAGCAGACCTTCCGTGGTGGCTCGCACTGCCAGTTCGCTGGCATACAGTTTCGCCATCGAGGAAGCGACGGTGTGATCCTTTCCTAAGTCGATGAGACGGCAGGCCCGCCAGACAAGCGCGCGGGCCGCTTCCAGTTCCGTGGCGAGATCGGCCAGTATGAAGGCGATGCTCTGGTTCCGGATGATGGGCCTTTTCAGAATGACGCGCTGCTTGGCGAAGCGAATCGCTTCTTCGATGGCCGTGCGGGCCAACCCGACGGCTATGGCTGCGCCCAGCGCGCGGCCCCAATCCAGAATCTGCATGAGGAGAAGGTATCCGCTTCCTTCAGGACCGATCATGTTTCGTTCAGGAATTCGAACGTTTCTGAAATGGACGGCGGCGGTCGGAGCCGCGCGGAACCCGGGTTTGTCGTGGTAAGGTCCGAAACCGAGGCCCGCGGTCTTGGCGGGGACCAGAAACGTGCTGATGCCGGCGCGGTTTCTCGAGCCTTCTTCATTGGCCCACACCACATAAAAACGGCTCTGCCCTGCATTGATAATGGGCTCTTTATCGCCGTTCAGGATGAAGGTTTTCCCCTTTCGACTGAAGACAGTGGAGAAGGACGAGGTGTTGGATCCGCTCCTTTCTTCAGTTACGCAGAAACTGGCCACATGGCCTCCCGGCGGAAGCAGGAGGGGAAAGAAGCGTTTCTTTTGCTCTTCGGAACCGCCGATGAGCAAAGCGGCGATGCTGTGAAAAGTCTGGGCATAGACGGCGGCGAAACCGGCGCATCCCGCGCCCAGTTCCTCAAAAAGAATGGCCAGACTCGTCCAGTCCAGCGGCTTGCCTCCGTATTCTTCCGGAATCAGAAAAGCATTGAGATTCTCCTGTGCGATCACCGCCGAATAATCCCGATCAACACAGGCCGGTTTGGCCGCATCGATCAGGATGGATCTCGGCTGCAGGCGTTTGACGGCCAGCCGCCTAAAATGTTCCTGCAGGGCTAGCTGCTTTTCCGTCGGTTCCAGGGAAATCATTTGGCGCCTCCTGTCTTGCTTTTTTGCCAAAGGATGTAATCCAGAACAGCCTTACGCTGTGCGGGTTTCAAGTCGCGGGATGCGTTGAGAATGTCTTTGAGATAGGGTCCCCGCAGGGTCGCTTCCAGATCGGAGAGTTCCAGCGATTCCTCGTTTGCGTCATCCAGAAAAAACGTGATGGGCTTCCCCAGGATCTGACCGATCCGCTGAAGATCCGTGAAATAAAGGCGCCTTTTGCCCAGTTCGTAATTGGACAGAGAGGATTGGGTATAACCCAGGACGTTGGCCAATTCCTCCTGGCTCATTCCTGCTTCCTCACGGGCCTGCTGGAGCCGGCGTCCGATTTGTTCGTAGGCTTTCATAACGGATTTGCCTTACGGTGATTTTTCAGAATGCCCGATGGTCATGTTTAAACGGAATAAGCAATTCAATCAAATTCAGGCCAACCCAAACCAAATGTCAAGAATAAAGATTTGACCCCAACATCATTTCCCTTTGAAATCCGGCGGGCGTCTTTCCAGGAAAGACATCATGGCTTCTTTCAAATCGTCCGACATGAGCAGGATGGCATTTTTCTGGACGGCCAGCGCCATGCCCTCGTAAACATTCACGTAACGGCTGAAGTTGAGGACTTCTTTGGTGTATCGGATGCCCAGCGGCGCATTGGCGGCGATCTGCGCGGCCAGTTTCTCGGCTGCGGCCATGAGGCTTGCCTGATCGGCATAAATGCCGTTGAGAAGCCCCGTTTTCTCGACGTCCCGCGCCGTGTAGTTGGCCGCGGTATAGGCCATTTCGCGGGCAAAGCCCTGGCCGACGATTTTGGGCAGTCTCTGCAGTACGCCCATGTCCGCGACCAGACCGATGGCGGCTTCCTTGAGGCAGAAGACCGCGTCTTCCGTGGCCAGGCGGATGTCGCAGGCGGAAATCATGTCCAGGCCGCCCCCGATGCATTTGCCGTGCACGGCGGCAATGACCGGTTTGGGGCATTCTTCAATAAAATTGCAGCAGTCAAACAAGGGCTGAGATTGTCGAATCACGTCCAGAACAACCTTGGCCTGGTTGCTTGCGCCGGCGGCTGCTTCCTTTAAATCCAGTCCGGCGCAGAAAATCCGCGCCTTGCTGCAGAAAATGATCGCTCGGACATCGTCGTTGGCGCCGAGCTCTCGAAACACCGAGGCGATTTCCGAGGCAAACTCGAGGCTCAGGGCGTTTAGCGCATCCACGCGCGCCATGGCCACCGTGGCCACATAATTTTCAATTTTCAGATCAATGTATTTGTACGACATGTATTTTCTATCCTCCTTTGGGAATATTTCTCCAATGCGGGCGGTAAAATACGACAAATGTGTTTATTTGTCTATTTCATTTTCTCTTTTTCAGATACCGCTCCAGGCGGTCCAGCCCCTCTTTGATGTTTTCCAGAGACGTGGCGTAGGAGAAGCGCAAAAATCCTTCCCCGCCGCTGCCGAAGTCGATGCCGGGGGTCACGCCGACTTTCGCCTGCTTTGTGATCCGGAAAGCCTCCCGGTACGAGTCGGCGAAAAACCTTCGCCCGTCGGCAAAGATGTAAAATGCGCCGGTGGGTTCCACGTGGATCACAAAACCCATGTCCGTCAGTCGCGCGAGCATGTAGCGGCGGCGTTCATTGTAGGTCCGGATCATGGTCCGGACGGCCGTTTTGGTTTTCGTAAGCGCCGCGATTCCAGCCCACTGAATGAAGCCGTTGGCCGAGATCATGAAGTTCTGATGGATGCGCTGCATGACGGCGCTGAATTTTTTGGGGAAGATCAGGTAGCCCAGCCGCCAGCCGGTCATCGCGTAGAGCTTGGAGAAGCCGTTGATGACGAAGGCCCGCTCCGTAAACTCCAGGATGGAATGCGCTTTGTCCCGATACACCAGCCCGTGGTAAATTTCATCGGAAATAATATAAGGCTCGTCAAACCGGGCGATGTCCTGAAGTTGCTCCCTGCTCATGACCATACCGGTCGGATTGCACGGAGAATTGATCATGATCCCCTTTGTCCGTTTGGAAATCTTTTTGGCAATGTCGCGGTGCCGGTATTGAAATCCTTCTTCCGGGTAGGTTTGAATTTCCTTGAGTTTCCCGCCCGCGGCCCCGATGAAATTCTGGTAGCAGGGATAGCGCGGGTTGGAGACGATCACTTCATCGCCGTGATCCAGAAGGGCCAGCATGGCAAACAGAAGGACCGGCGATGTTCCGGTGGAGACGAGGACCTGGTCGGGCGTGACGGACACGCCGTACTCCCTGAGGTAGTGATCGCAGACGGCCTGTCTGAGCTCGAGGAGTCCCAGGGCGTGCGTGTAGCGGGTTTTGTTGTTTTTCAGCGCCGCAATGGCGGCGCTTACGACCGCTTTGGGCGTGGGAAAATCCGGTTCGCCCACTTCCATGTGGATGATATGCGCACCTTTTCTTTCCAGCTCTTCGGCTTCGGCCATGATGTCCATGACGATAAAAGACGTGAACTCGGAAGCGCGTTTTGAAATCATACAATCCTTTTCTTTCGTCGGTCGATGCGGCGTTTGCCGATGTGTTGAGTCCTTCTATGGCGGATTCCTGAATTTTTCAACTTCCTTTTTACGGCGGGTCCGAAGAAGCCGCTTTGCGCCGCCGTTGGTGCATTATTCTCCACCCGGTGAGGAGATATGCCCCTCCGGATGTCCGTTGCGGGAAGCGATTTTGGCTACAGGAAAAAACCTTTCATCATTCCGAGCAAATAGGCGCCGCGGCTTTTCTTCCACAATGGCATGTTCGTTGCTGTATGGCGGGCAACAAAGAGGCTCTGAATCAGGGCTTACTAAAAAAGATTACAAAGGAGGAATTTAAGATGAAACGTTTGGTATTGTTAGTTGTCGCATTTGTTTTTGCATTGAGCATGACCGCGGTCGCCGCCGATAAGGCCGCCCCCGCAGCCGCCCCCGCCGACAAGGCCGTGGCCGCCGACAAGGCAACCCCGGATGCCGACAAGAAGGCTGATGTGAAGAAGCCCGCGAAGAAAGCGAAGAAGGCAAAGAAGGCAAAGAAGGCCGAAAAGAAGGCTGAAGAAGCAGCTCCCGCAGCGAAGTAAGATCTCGGGAACAGAATTGCAAAAAAGGGGCGGGTTTTTACCCGCCCCTTTTTTGTTCCAACAGACGTTATTCCGCGTTCATCCTTCAAAACGCCTTGCAGCGGCTCACGCTTCAGTGCCGGCGTATTCGGCCAGCGCCTCCAGCAGTTTCGCTTTTTTGATCGGCTTGGTCAGGTGTCCGTTGCATCCCGCGTCCAGGCTTTTCCCTTCGTCTTCTTTCAGAGCGTATGCCGTCAGGGCGATGATGGGAACGGCTCTCCTTCCCCGCTCTTTTTCCCACTTACGGATTTCCCGTGTGGCCGTGTAGCCGTCCATCACGGGCATCTGCATATCCATGAAGACAAGATCGTAGTTTGCGGCTTTAAAGGCTTCGACCGCGACAGCGCCGTTTTCCGCCATGTCCAGCCGGTGCTGCGTATTTTTCAGATAGGTCGAAATCAGCAAACGGTTGTCCTGGTTGTCTTCCACGAGAAGAATCTTCAAAGGCTTCTGCGTGGTGAAAGCCGCGGGTGCGCTCTCGGCCTGCGGCGGTGCCGTCTCCTTCTTTCCCAGCTCTCCGCAGATCGCTTCCTGCAAATCATTGCGTTTGACGGGCTTGTAAAGAAACCGGTCGACGCCGATTTTTTTCGCCGCCGCGATGTCCTCCTGCGGATAGCCGGAGGAGAGCATAATGATGGCCAGTGACGACCACTTCGGCTCTTTGCGGATTTCCACCGCCGTCATCAGGCCGTCCATCCCCGGCATCTGATAATCGAGGATGACAAAATCATAGGGCATGCCGGTTTGCTGCGCTTCCCTCAAGGTCTCAAGGCCCGACGGCCCGCTGTCCGCGGAAGAGACAACAATTCCCCACTGGGTCAGCATCTCCCGGAGAATCAGGCGGTTGTTGGCGTTGTCGTCGATCACCAGGGCGCGGCGCCCCGTCAGATCGACCAGCGCGCAGGCGTCTTCTCCAGGCGTCATCTCTGTCTGCATCGCAAAAGGCGCGGTAAAGGAAAAAACGCTCCCCTTCCCCTGTTCGCTTTCAACCGAAATCGTTCCGCCCATGAGCTCCACGATGGATTTGGAAATGGTGAGCCCCAGCCCCGTTCCCCCGTACTTGCGCGTGGTGGAAGAATCGGCCTGTGTGAACCGCTCGAAGATGTGATGGACTTTGTCTGCGGGAATCCCAATGCCCGTGTCCTTTACGGAAAACGTCAGATCCACGGTGTTTTGTTCCTTGTGGATGGCGGATGGATTCGCCAATCGTACGTCCAGGAGGATTTCCCCGGCTTCGGTGAACTTGACGGCGTTGCCGATGAAGTTGATGAGCACCTGGCGCAGCCGCGTGGGATCGCCCATTAGTTTGGTCGGCACCCCCGGCGCGACCCGGCAGGAAAGCTCCAGCCCCTTTTTATGGGCACGGACGGACAGAATATCCCCGGTCTGCTCCACCAGTTTGCCAAGGTCGAACGGGATATGCTCCAAATGGATATGCCCGGCCTCCACCTTGGAAATGTCGAGAATATCGTTGATGATGTTCAAAAGGTTTTCCCCGGCCTCCCGGAAAATCTGCACAAATTTCTGCTGCTCTTTGTTCAGGGGCGTCTCCGTCAGGAGATCCGCCATGCCCAGGATGGCGTTCATCGGCGTGCGGATTTCGTGGCTCATGCTGGCCAGAAATTCGGACTTCGCGTTGCTGGCCGTTTCCGCCGCCTCCTTGGCCCGGGAAAGCGCGATTTCCATTTGCCGGCGTTCGGTGATGTCGCGATAGACGGATTGAAAGCCGGTCACTTTCCCGTCCGCTTCGACGAGCGGGTTGACGGAGACTTCGGACAGCACGGAGCGGCCGTTCTTCGCAATCCATTCCATTTCTAGATTTTTCACGGGATGGCCCGTTTTGTAGATTTCGGCGTAAACTCGTTTGGCCAGACGGGCGTTTTTTTCGTCCAGGAGCATGCCGAATTTTTTCCCGATCAGTTCGTCGTGGCGGTATCCCGTTTCATGCAGAAAGGCCTGATTGACGAACGTGATGCTTCCCTCCAGATCGATTTCGGAATAGGGGTCGGGCAGAGATTCCACCATGCTGCGGAAGCGCACTTCGCTGGCCTTGAGAGCCGTTTCCGCCTTATTGCGCTCGGTGATGTCCACAAAACATTCCAGCAGCTTTTCTTTGCCCTGAATTTTGACTTTCCTGACGGTTTTCAGAACCGGGCGGCGCCCGCCGTCCGCGCAGACCATCCATCGTTCGGCATTGTCGACGTCTTTGCCCAGGTCGCAGACGGGACAGGCGCCTTCCTCGGCCGGGCACATAAAAGCGTGGCAACGATGTCCGACGATTTGATCCACCGGGGCGCCGAACATCACGGAAGCGGTTTGGTTGGCATGCTCAATGACGCGCGTCCCCGGATCCACGATGATGATGCCGATGGGCAGATCTTCCAGCAACTGACGCTGCAGCGCTTCACTTTCCAGTATGGCCTGCATGACCAGTTTGCGCTCGGTGATATCCATGAAGTTTCCCAGCGCGGCGCGCTTGCCGCGGTACATGATGGAAGTGACGGTCTCCAGAACCCACAGGATTTTTTTTTGCTTGCTGATGAACCGGTACTCGTAGGGTTCGCGGCGCGGCGCTTTTAAACATTGGATCGCTTCCTGCCGGACCCTGTCCCGGTCGTCCGGATGAACATGATCCAGGGAAGGCGTGCCGATCAGTTCGCTTTCGGAGTATCCGGTCAGTTTCTGGTAGAGCGGACTGACATAGACAAATTTGCCCTGCTGGACAATATAGATTCCGTTGCCGGAGTTGGCGATCAGGGCATCGGCCAGATGCGACAGATCCGTCTTGCCGGAGGACTTCCGGGGCGTCTTTCCCGCCGCTTGAGATTTGCCTTTGGATGCGGTCGTCTTCCTGGACGGCTTTCGGGGATTCGCTTTTGCAGAGGTTGCTTTCATGGTTCTCGCCTTGTGTCGAGGTTTTTCGAGTCCTGTGGAGTTGGCTTTCCTTAGGTGAGAAGCTACCTGAAAAAACGCCTCCTGTAAAGACCATAAGTTGAGCGCCGCGTTCAGCGAACCTTCAACACCAGCTTGCCGATATGAGCGGCCGATTCCATCAGGGCGTGGGCCTGGGCGGCTTCGGCCAGCTCAAAGACTGCGGAGATCAAAACCTTCAGCTTTCCCGCTTCAAAGAGGGGCCAGACGTTTTGGAGAAGAGCCCGGGCGATGGCGGCCTTTTCTTCCAGAGAGCGCGGACGGAGCATCGAGCCGGTGAAGGTCAGGTTTTTGGTCAGGATCGGCAGGCAGTCCAGCTCCACTTTCGCTCCCTGCAGGAAGGCGATTTGCACAAGCCTTCCGTTGCGGGCCAGCAGCCTCAGGTTTTTTTGAATGTAAGGGCCGCCCACGAAATCCAGGATGCAGTCGATGCCCCGCCTTCCAACCAGGTTTTCAATTTCCTTCGACCAGTCCTGCGTTTCATAATCCAGCACGACATCCGCTCCGAGTTTTTTTACGGCCTCCATTTGTTCGGCGCCGGTCACGGTTGTAAAGACGGAGGCGCCGAAGGCTTTGGCCAGTTGGATGGCGGTATAGCCGATGCCTCCGGCACCGCCATGCGCCAGAAAATTTTCTCCTGCCTGCAGGCGGCCGGCATCAAAGACGTTCGACCAGACGGTGAAATAATTTTCGGGGAGCGACGCCGCGCAGGCAAGCGAAAGCCCCCGCGGAACGGGCAGGCAATGGAGAGCGGGCACTGTACAATACTCGGCATATCCGCCGCCGGGCGTGAGCGCGCAAACCCAATCTCCGAGAGTCCATTCCGTCACATCGTCCGCGACGGCCGCGATCCGGCCTGCGACCTCCAGGCCTAGGATGGGAGACGCGTCGGGTGGCGGGGGATATGCCCCCATGCGCTGGAAGACGTCCGGACGGTTGACGCCGGCATAGGCGACTTCAATCAGCACTTCTCCGGCCTTGATCTGCGGCGAAGGCCCTTCCTTCAGGATCATGCAGGAAGGGGGACCGCCTTTTCCGTGATCGATATACTTCATGCTTTCTCCACAGCCTTTTAATTTTTTCAAGCGCTTTGCCGAACGGCACGGGCCTATGTTGATTCTGTGTCCGGCTGCCCGGTTGATTCCGCCCGAACCTCCGTTCAAATTTCCCGGCGATCATATCACAGCGAAACGAAAAATTCACGGCCATCATCCCGTATCGCTTTAATTTTCTTTGCTTCGCGGGCGCGTTCATGAAATTTTATTTTCGATGGCGATATTTTCTTGACAGGATTTTTTTGTTTCTATATGCTCTGCATCCAGTTTACGTCAATGGAAGCAGATGCATCTAACCCTCAAGCCGGCAGTAGTAGGGGCATAGTGATTCTATGGACATGAAGCGGGAGTATTATGAGGATATCCAGTTATTTGAGAGTAATGTTGTTTTAGTCTGGTCTGTTGCGTTTCTGATCTTTATTTTCACCTTGCCCTTATACGTTCCCCAGTATCATTTTTACCTGCTGAACCTTATGCTCGTCCATATCATTCTGGCCGTCGGGCTGAATATTCTGGTCGGCTACACGGGGCAGATATCGCTGGGCCATGCCGGCTTCTTTGCCATCGGAGCGTACGGCACAACCCTGCTGATGCTGAAATTGAACATGCCTTTCCTGCTGGCCTTGCCGCTCGCCGGATTCATCGCCGCCTTTTTTGGCTTTATTCTCGGATTGCCGGCGCTGCGTTTGGAAGGACCTTACTTATCGATTGCCACGCTGGGGTTCGGGCTGACGATCATGCAGATCATCGGCCACTGGAATTTCTTCGGCGGACGTCTGGGCCTTCAAGTGCCGCCTCTCGATATCGGCTTCGGTTATATCCTGAAAACCGACATCAACAAGTATTATCTGATTCTCATCATTACGGTTCTGATGGTGATCGGCGCGCGCAATCTCATGAAAACCCGCGTCGGACGCGCTTTCGTAGCCATTCGGGACAGTGATATCGCCGCGGAAGTGATCGGGGTCAACCTGACGGTTTACAAAACCCTGTCTTTCGCCGTCAGTGCTTTCTACGCGGGGATTGCCGGCGGCCTTTTCGGTTTTGTCCTCGGCTATTTCAACCCCGAACCGTTCAACCTGATTCTCTCCATTATTTTTCTCGTCATGGTCGTGGTCGGCGGCCTGGGCTCCATCCTGGGCGCCATTCTTGGCGCCGGCCTGATTACGGTGCTCCAATTCAGTCTGTTGAAAAACATTAAAGAAGTGCCGTATGTCGGCGACTTTCTGGTCAACATTTCGACCCGCTGGTTCACGGTGTTGGGATTGGAAAACTTCGGCAGCATTGTCCTGGGCTTGATCATGATCGGAATTGTCATCTTCGAACCTTTGGGAATGTACGGCGTCTGGTTACGGATGAAGAAATACTGGCGGACGTGGCCGTTTTAATCGTTATTTAAATCATAGGGGAGGGTGCATGTTTGGTCAACTGATCATGGAGGGGCTTGCCATTGGCGCCTGCTATGCTATTTTCGGAATTGCCGTCGTCATCATTTACAAAACATCCGAAGTGGTCAATTTTGCGCAGGGTGAAATGGCCATGCTCTCCACGTTTGTGGCGTTTCATATCCTGACCGCTTATCAATGGCCTTTCTGGCTGGCCTTCATCGGAACGATGGTTTTTGCCGTTCTGCTGGGCGTATTCATCGAGTTTTTCTTCCTCCGGCCGGCCAAGGACCCGAGTCTTCTGGGGCTCATCGTCATCACCCTCGGCGCGGAAATGCTCCTCATGGGCGTCGCCGGCTGGAAATGGGGCGCGGAGCAGAAAGAGTTTTCTCTTCCCTTCTCTTTTTCAAAAACGCATGAATTGGCGGGCGGCATCATCATCAATGACTGGACCATCGCCGTCTTTATCACGGCGGTCTGCCTCATGTTTTTTCTGTATCTTTTCTTCAAGTTCACCAAGCTGGGGGTGGCCATGCGGGCCACGCAGCAGAACCAGCACGCCGCCCGCATCATGGGGATCCGCGTGGAGCGGGTGTTTTCCTTTGCCTGGGGCGCAAGCTCCATGATCGGCGCCCTGGCGGCGATGTTCTTTGCCGCGCGCTCGACGGTGGATCCCGCGTTCATGATGGAGCCGTTTCTCCGCGCCTTTGCGGCGGCGGTTCTGGGCGGTCTGATGAGCATTCCCGGCGTCGTGATCGGCGGCGCCATTCTCGGGTTGCTGGAAAACGGATTCGGCTATTTCTGGCCGGAGTGGAAGCCCATTGTCGCCTTTCTGGTCATTGTGGTCGTCCTGTGCGTCCGGCCCAGCGGCCTTTTTGCAAAACATTACGTGAAGAAAGTGTAACCGGGCGGTTGCGGATGACAAAGGGATTGAAATACCGTTTTCAATGGATGCTGGGAATGGCGGCGGCAATCCTGCTTAGCGTTTCCGGTTTCGCCTCGCCGGGAATTTGCGGGGAGCCGCAGGCGGCCTCTGCGGAAGAGCCCGCCGTTCTGGCGGCGGCTCAAAAGTATTTCGACGCGGAAGTGGCCAGGGATCTGCCCGCCGTGTACGGCTGTCTGGCGCCGTCCTCCGTTTATAGCGCCACCCACGACTATGAAGCTTTTCTAGCCGAAGCGAACGCCTCGCCGGTAAGGATTCTGGCCTATAAAGTTGTCCGGATCGACCACATCAGAAATAACGAAGACTTCAAAAGTTTTCCCAAAGTGGAGAAATTTGCCTACGTGGAAGTCGAAATGGTTGTTCATTACACGGACAAGAATGAAAAAGCGGATGTCAATTTCGGTTTAACGTTCATGAAGGAAAAAGGGAAGTGGTATAAAGGCTGATCGTTGGTCAAAGAAAAGAATGAGGAGGGTAAGGTTATGAAGAAGCGAACATTATGGATTGTTTTATTCGTTGTCGTCATGTCGTTTTTCGTATGCTCCACGCCGGTCTTCGCGGTGCCCGGTTTTGATGACAAGGAAATCCGGATTGCCGCATGGGGACCGCAGACGGGCCCTGCCGCGGCATGGGGAAGTGTGGCTCGGGGTCCTTCCGTGCTGGCCAGTCTGATCAACGATGAAGGGGGCATTCACGGACGAAAAATCAAGCACTTCGTCCGGGATGACATGTACAATCCCGCGCAAACCAAAGTCGTCGTAAAAGAACTGGTGGAGAAGGAGGGCATTTTTGCTTTTGTCTGCGGAACCGGATCCGCCGGCGGCCTGGCCGTGAAGGATTACCTGGCGGAACACAAAGTCATCTGGGTGGGGCCGGCAACCTCCATCAAGGAATACGTTTTCCCCGTGCAGCCCTATCTTTTCAGTATTTATCCGCTTTACGAAGATGAAAGCAGCATTCTGACCAAATACGTCGTGGAAAAAATGAAAATCAAGGAAATCGGCGTCATCTATCAGAATGACCCCTACGGTAAAAACGGTCTGGACGGCGTTCGTCAGCGGCTGTCCAAATTGAATATGAAGCCGGTCGCGGAGATCCCGGTGGAATCGACGGAAAAAGACCTTTCGTCCCACATTTTAAAACTGAAGAACGCCGGAGCGAAGGCCGTCGTGATGTGGGTCAATCCGACCACCGGCGTTATCCTCGTGAAAACCGCGGCCACCATCGGCTACAAACCCCAGTGGCTCTCTTCGAATACGCTGTCCGACTTCGCGCTGATGAATAAAATTTCCGGCGGGCTGTGGGAAGGCGTGATCACGGGCGCGTTCATGCTTCCGCCGGATTCCAACGATCCGCGGATTGTCCGGTATCGCAACGCCATGAAGAAATATACGCCGGAAGAACGGCCCGGTCTCTTCTACTTCGCGGGCATCCTCTTTACGGAACCCCTCATCGACGCTTTGAAAAGAGTCGGAAAGAATTTGAGCACGGAAGCCGCCCTCAAAGCGTTGAATTCAACCAAAAACTTCCAGGGGATCGGCCCGAAAGTCAACTGGACGGCCAAGCAGCACCAGGGCACCGATTCCATCCAGATCTGGCAGTGCGGACCGGGCGGCAGCACGATCGTTTTGCAGGATTGGACCGCCAATGAGCTGGCGACCTGGAAAAAGAAGTAAGGCGGATTCCGGAGGGATCGGCTTCCGGAAATAATGTTCATCCCTTCACCGCTTGCGGGCTGATGGCCTGCCGGGGCAGGCCCGCAAGCGGTCGGGATTTTCAGGTGGCATAACTTTTCCTAAAAAAGGAACCGAAAGAGACCATGGACCATTTCAGGGTTGAAAATCTGAGCATCAGTTTTGGCGGTTTGAAAGCCGTCAACAATGTAAGTTTTGACGTGGAGCCGAACACCATCTTTTCCATCATCGGTCCGAACGGTTCGGGAAAAACCACCATCTTTAACCTGATCTCCGGCATCTATCATCCCGATGAAGGCCGCATCATCCTGGAAGGGGAAGATATCGTCGGAAAGACGCCCGACCGCATCGCCAAGAAAGGAATCGCCCGCACCTTCCAGAACATCGAGCTGTTTGCCAAAGCCACCGTGATGGATAATCTGATGCTCGGCCGTCACATCCACATGAAAACGGGAATATTCACCGGCGCCACCATGTGGGGACGGAGATCCTTCGCGGCGAAGGAAGAGATCAAACATCGCGAGATTGTCGAACATATCATCGATTTTCTGGATCTGCAGTCGCTTCGCGATCAATTTGTCGGCAGCCTTCCCTACGGCAAACGGAAATTGGTCGAACTGGGCCGCGCCCTGGCCCTGCAGCCGAAGATTCTCCTTCTGGATGAGCCGTCCGCCGGAATGAATACGGAAGAAAAAGAAGATCTGAATATCTGGATCAAGGACATTCGCGAGGATTATAAGGTCACGATCCTGCTCATCGAACACGACATGAACATGATCATGGGGATTTCCGACCGCATCTTTGCCATCAACCACGGTGAAAAGATCACGGAGGGCCTTCCCGCCGAAGTTCAGAATCATCCGGAAGTCATTAAGGCGTACCTCGGGGAGGAGGATATATTCCATGCTTAAAGTGAACAACATCGAAACCTGGTACGATCTGATCCGCGCCCTGCACGGCATTTCCTTTCAGGTTACGCAGGGCGACGTCGTCGCCCTGCTCGGCTCCAACGGAGCGGGCAAAACGACGACGCTGAAGACCATCCTCCGCCTCCTGTATGACCTCAAGGAAGAACAGCCGGAAAAAGGAACCATCGAGTTTATGGGACAGCGCATCGACCGGAAGGATACGGAAGAAATCGTCCGAATGGGAATCAGCTACGTTCCGGAAGGCCGCGAAGTTTTTCCCGAACTGACCGTCATGGAAAACATTCAGATGGGCGCCTACACGCGCAAAGGCAGGTCGGGCATCAAGGAAGATGCGGAACGCATCCTGAAGCGTTTCCCGATTCTGCATGAACGGCGCAACCAGCAGGCGGGATATTTAAGCGGCGGAGAGCAGCAAATGCTCGCCATCGGCCGCGCGCTGATGAGCCGCCCCAAGCTGTTGATGCTCGATGAACCGTCGCTGGGCCTGTCCCCGTTGCTGACCAATGATATCTTCCACATTATCAAGGAAATCAACGAAAAGGACGGCGTGACGATCCTGCTGGTCGAGCAAAACGTCAATATGGCGCTGAAGTATTCCCATTTCGCCTATCTGATGGAAAACGGACGAATTGTGCGCGCCGACAAGCCGGAGGTTCTGCGGGAAGACGAGGATGTGAAGGAGTTCTACCTGGGAATCGCAAAAGAAGTTTCCGTGAAGGGATTCAAACGCTATCGCAGAAAGGTTAGGTTCAGATGACCCCCTCTACAAGTCCGCACCCCGAGTCGATCGATACGCTTCCGAAGGCGTTGATGAATATCGCCAAGAAACAGCCCGAACGCATCGCCCTGCGACGCAAGGATTTCGGCATCTGGCATGATATCCATTGGTCGGAATACCTGGAAAAAGTCAAACAGGTTGCGCTGGGACTTCATGCCTTGGGCGTCAAACGGGGCGATCATGTTTCCATCATCGGTGAAAACAAGCCCGAATGGCTTTACTGCGCGCTGGGCACCATGTCCCTGGGGGCGACCTTTGTGGGGGTTTACACGACCAACCCGCCTGCGGAGTGCGAATACGTGGTCGGGCATTCCGAGTCCGTGGTTTATATGTGCGAGGACGAAGAACAATTCGACAAGGCCCTGGTGTTTCGGTCACGGACGCCTCATTTGCGCAAGCTGATTGTCTGGGATATGGAAGGGCTCAAACATTTTGAAGATCCCATGCTGATGAGCCTGGACGATCTTTTCGCCTTGGGCAAAAAAACGGGAGAGGAAAATCCCAACCTCTTTGAAGAACTGGTCGCCGGCGGCAAGGGCGAAGATATCGGCGGCATCATTTATACATCCGGTACGACCGGGCCTCCCAAAGGCGCCATGCTGTCCCATGAGGGGTATCTCTGGGTCGGCAAGCAGGCCAGCCTGATCACCCAGACCCAAAAAGATGATGAAACCATCTCGTTTTTGCCCCTGAACCATGTCTATGAACAGATCTTCGACATGATGGTGCACCTGACGGTCGGGCACATCGTCAATTTCACGGAAAATACCGATACGGTCACCATGGATATGCAGGATGTTTCCCCGACGCTGTTTCATGCCGTGCCGCGGATCTGGGAAAAGTACTATTCCAGCATTGTGTTGAAAATGGACGATGCCACGTGGTTTAAACGGACGTGTTATAAAATCGCCCTCAAAGTCGGCGCGCAATACAATAGCAAGAAACTCAGCGGCCAGTCCATGTCGGTGTTTTTAAAGCTCGCTTACTGGAGCGCCTATTTTGTCGTTTTCCGCAAGCTCAAGAAACGACTGGGATTCGACCGGGTCCGCCTCGGCTTCTCGGGCGCCGCGCCCATTTCTCACAATATTCTGAAATTTTTCCAGAGCATCGGCATTCCCATCCGCGAAGGTTACGGGATGACGGAAACGACGGGCATCACGCACATGTCCGATGTGGTCAATTTCAAACTGGGTACGGTCGGCAAGGCTCTGCCGGAAACGGAGGTGAAAATTGCCGAGGACGGGGAGATTCTCGTCAAACACAAGGGCATCATCAAAGGCTATTACCGCGATGAGGAAAACACGAAAGAAGCTCTGGTGGACGGCTGGATGCACACCGGCGACGTGGGAGAAATCGACGAAGAAGGCTACCTGAAGATTACGGACCGGAAGAAGGATCTGATCATTACGGCGGGCGGAAAAAATATCGCCCCGCAGTATATCGAAAATATGCTGAAGTTCTCACCCTACATCAACGACGCCGTCATTATCGGCGACAAGCGGAAATTCATCTCGGCGCTGATCGTGATCGACGAGGAGAACGTCGTGAAATTCGCACAGGACAACAAAGTCCAGTACACAACCTTCGCCAGCCTGACCAAGACGCCGGAAGTCGTGAATCTGATTCAGACGGAGATCAACAAGGTCAACGAGCAGGTGGCGCGGGTGGAAAACATCCGTAAGTTTCGTATCCTCGACAAGAAACTCTATACGGAGGACGGGGAAGTGACCCCGACCATGAAGGTCAAAAGAAAAGCGATCAACGCCCAGTTCAAGGATGTCATCGAGTCCATGTACCGGGAAGGCTAATGACCGTCCGCACAGCATGAAGGCGGCGAACCGCCGCCTTTCTATCTGCCGTAATTTCCGCCCTGGAAAGTCGGAGAAGCAACCCGCGCCCGGCCCGGCAGCCCCCCTTTGTTTGTTCTTGACAGGAAAGATTTATTTCCCGATACTTTTCCCAATTCTTGGAAACGGAGGAAAGGCACATGGCGGACATGGGATTGTGCAAACAACTGGCCGAGGCCGTGGGGGCGGGCGAATCTCCATTGATTCCAAAAATATTTGAGGCGCTGGTCAATGACGACGAAGCAAAGGTGATGCTTCTTGCGTCACCGCCCGCAACCGCAGAAGAGCTGGCGCAAAAGTCCGGATTGTCCAGGGAGGCCATCGCGGCGATGATGGACTCCTTGTTTCACCGCGGATTGATCTTTAAGGCCGCCAAGGGCGGTGAAAAGAAATTTTATCGCGTGAAAAATATTCCGCAGATGCATGATTCCACCAGCCTGACGCCCGGAATCTCAAGGCAAGTGCTGGACCTCTGGAAAGATTACATGGATCAGGAATGGCCCGGTTACGGCCGGATGATCATGGATTTCTTGCCCGGACCCGTCATGCGGGTGATTCCCGTCAATGAAAGCATCGAGCCGCAATCCAAAATTCTGGCTTATGACGATGCCGTGAAGATTGTGGAGAACGCAAAAACGCTTTCGGTCACCCCTTGCTCCTGCCGCGTGATCTCCGGCCGTTGTGAAAAGCCGCTGGAAGTATGCATGCAGGTGGATCGCGCCGCCGAATACAATATCGAACGAGGCACCGGCCGCGCCATATCCCCGAAAGAGGCCATGGCCATTCTGAAACAATGCCGGGAGGCAGGGCTGGTTCATGTTGTGGATAATCGTCAGACGGTAGGCCACGTCATCTGCAACTGCTGCAATGACTGTTGCCTGAACTGGGCATTGATGAAGGGACCGAAGAAATGGGTGGCGCCCAGCCGTTTCGCGGCCTTTGTAGATGCCGATCTCTGCAGCGGATGCGAAACCTGCATCGACCGGTGCTTCTTCGAAGCTCTTTCGATGCAGGATGATCTCGCCGCCGTCGATCCGGATCGGTGTCTGGGGTGCGGGGTCTGTACCGTCGTCTGCCCGACGGAAGCCCTGAAACTCAAGGAGGTGAGGTCATCCGATTTTGTGCCGGTCTGAGGAATGGAAAAAACGCCGAAGGACCATGGGAATGACGATGGATGTGAGGGGAAACGGACCTTGATGAACCCCATTTTTCGTTATGAGCTTCTGGTGCCCAAAGAAGCGGAAGATCTCAACGGACATGTCAACAATGTGGAATATCTGCGCTGGATGCAGGACGCCGCCATGCGGCATTCCGAAGCATCCGGCTGCACCGCCGCCACCAACGCCATAGGGGCCACCTGGGTGGTGCGCACGCATAAAGTCATGTATTTGAAACCGGCCTTCGCCGGCGACCGGGTGGTGGTCTGTACGTGGGTGGTGAATCTCCGACGGGTCCAGTCGCTGCGCCGGTATAAAATTTTTCGAAAGAACGACCAAGCTCTGCTGGCCCACGGGGAAACGGAGTGGGTTTTTGTGGACGCCCGGAAAGGATCACTGCGCTCGATTCCCAGGGAAGTCAAAGATTTGTTTGAAATCCTGCCGGAAGGACAGGAGGGAAATATTTTTGAATCGTAAGGGAGGATTTCATCATGCCGAGAGCGGAGCTCGACGCACAGGCGCCCGCCTTCACGTTGAACGATTTCAACGGCAAAAGCCTGTCCCTGTCCGATTATGCCGGACACAAAAACGTTCTGGTCGTTTTCAATCGCGGTTATGACAGAAGGCCTTTGAGTTTGACGAGGCCCGCAACGGCGAAATAACCGGCGAAGCCGATCAGGAAAACGGCGCAAAGGCCGATCAGCCGGCGGTACAGCCGGTCCGTCAGCAGGCTCCTGCCCCGGGAGACCGCGCCGGCAACGAAAGAATACCAGGCCAGATCCGCCGAAATGTGGCCGACGAAGAAAAAGGCAATTCCCGCAAGGCCATACTGCCGGGCGTAGAAAATGTACCCGATGCCGATCGTTGCCCACCAGATGATCCAGTAGGGATTGGAAACGCTCATCAGAATTCCGCTGACCACCGGATGATTCATTTTGCTTTGATGGGCTTCCCAGGAAAGCCGAAGGGTGGGCAAAGACCGCAGCATTCCCGCCGCCATCCACAACAGAATGACCGCGCCCGCAAGCGCGCTGGCCGCAAAAACCGCCGGCATCCGAAAAAACGGGGCCAACCCCAGGAAAAGAGCAATCACCAGCGCCAGTTCCAGGACGGCGTGTCCGGCGATCAACAGCGGCCCCGCGATGAATCCGCGCCGCGAGCTTTCGCTGATCGTCGCGGTCAGCAGCGGTCCCGGCATCAGCGCGCCGGAAAGTGCGACGACAAACGAGGAGGCAAAAATGGTGAACAGGGTAAACAGCATAAATTTTCACATTCTCAATCTTGTTTGCCGCGTTACGGGGAACAAGGCAAAGCGATTTTTTGTAAAACACGGCCAAGGCCGTAAGTCAAGATAACGTTTGAAACTGCGCTGCAATCATTAATTTCCTTGCGGGTATGTATGGATCCCGGTTTTGACGTTCCTATCGTCGCCGGACCGGACACGTTTGACAGAGCATCAAACCATTCCGATAACGGAATGGATAACATGAAATCCGACATTGCCAACTTAAGAGAAATCCTCTATCCTTCTTTCCGGATGGTTTGCCGCCTTGACGGAAGAAAATAAAACTCGCACGGGTTTGACACAGCAAAAGACTTTTGAAGAAGCCCGTTTGAATCGAAATGAAAAATTCATTGATTGAAAAAACAATCGCAACACTTGCTCCACGCCGTGCGCTGGAGCGGGGGCGGGATTATTATGAAAACGGTCAGGTGCGCGATCTTGCCGAGTACAACGGCACCATCCTCGCCAAAGTCGACGGCAGCCGGACTTACACCGTTAAAATGAAACCTGCCGCGGGAAATGACATCGATTACTCCTGCACCTGCCCGATGGGTGATGATGGTGAATTCTGCAAACATTGTGTGGCCGTGGCGCTGGCCTGGATCGCCGCCGGCAAATTGAAAAATACCCGAGCCTCCTCTGTAGTGAATCTCAAGGACATTGAAAGTTATCTGCATGCTGTGGACAAGTCTGTGCTGGTAGAGATGATGATGGAACAGGCCCAGGAAGACGAACTGCTGAGGAAAAAGCTTTATCTTAAGACGTCACAGGCCCGGTCCGGGGGGGTTAATCGTACAGCCTGGAAGCAAATGATTCGCAATGCTTTTGACACTCCTGATTTTGTGTCGTACCGGGAGGCCTATCGCTATATTCGGGGCATCAATGACATGGTGGATTCCGTCGAGGAATTACTGGACGGACCGTATGCCGGGGACGTGGCGGAGCTTGCGGAGTATGCGCTTCAGCAGGCGGCCGATGCGGTTCAATATATGGACGATTCCGACGGCGGCATGGGAGACGTCATGTATCGCTTGCAGGAGCTTCATCTGAAGTCCTGCGAAAAAGCAAAGCAGGATCCGGCAAAACTGGCGGCGCATCTTTTTGAACTGGAACTGAACAGCGAATGGGATATTTTTTCCGGCGCGGCGAAGACCTACGCCTCCATTCTGGGCGACAAGGGCCTGGCGGTTTATCGGCAGCTGGCCGACGAGGCTTGGAAGGAATTCGCGCCTTCCGCATCGAAGCAGGAACTTCGCCGGAGCAATGCCAATGCAGCGCTCAATCTCATCGGAATCAAAGAGACGCTGGCCGAGATGTCCGGCGATATTGAAGAGCTGGTGGACATCAAAAAGCGGGATTTAACTTATGCGTATCACTATTTAGAAATCGCTGAAATTTACAAGAAAGCCGGCAATAAAGATAAAGCACTGGAATGGGCCGAAGCAGGTCTCAAGGCGTTTCCCGCCAAAACCGATTCCCGCCTGCGCGAATTCCTGGCGGATGAATATCATCGCCGAAAGCGCTCCGCGGAAGCCTTAAATTTGATCTGGGCAAATTTTACGGATCAGCTTGGCCTGGACAGCTATCAGCGCTTAAAAAAACAGGCGGACAAAACCGGACAGTGGTCCGATTGGCGGGAAAAAGCTCTCTCGCACATTCGTTCTCACATTACGAAGCAGGATCGAAAAACCAATCGATGGCATTGGAATCCGGGGTATTCCCTGCTGGTTGAAATTTTTCTATGGGAGAAAGAACCTGAGGCCGCCTGGAAGGAAGCCCTGGAAGGCGGGTGTTCGCAGTCTCTCTGGATGAAACTGGCGGCGCTGCGCGCGCAGGATCATCCGCTGGACGCCGTGGAAGTGTACATGAAATATGTCCATCCGACAATCGAGCAGACGAACAATAAGGCGTACGAAGAGGCTGTCATGTTGATCAAAAAGATTCAGCCCTTGATGCTTCGGCAGCGCAAGGATGAAGCGTTTACGGCTTACGTGGACGAGCTTCGGACCAGGTACAAAGCCAAGAGAAACTTCATCAAACTGCTGGATAAAATTCAGTAGGGAACGCTCGCGAGCGTTCCCTGCATCAAGCGGTTATTGATCGATGCGGATCAGCATGGCGTCTCCCTGGGCATGGCCCGAGCAGATGCCGCAGACACCACGTTTTTGCGGCAATCCATAAATGGCTTTTTGTCAGTATCAGATCATTCCATACATTTTTTTCAAATCGGCAATCACTGCCTCCAAAGTCGTTGACGCCAGACCGAGTGCCGCCAAATCCGTCGGCTCTGCAATGATGGCCTTAAAGAAGGTCTGCAAATCGCGGGTAATGTTATCGGGCAAGAATACTTGCGTCAAGAAGAATTGCCGACAGGCTGGCGGCTTCGTCATCGATAGGGATCGGCGTCAGATGACCCTCAGCGTCAATGGATAACGTATCCGGTTTTCGCGAAAACAACTCCAGCATAAAAGGGAATGAATTATCCGCGGGTTTTGTAAAACGATAGAATTGCTTTTCACCGGACGCCTTTTCCTGAATTTGATACCCTCCGGCCCGGATAAACGCCCAGAAGACTTTCACAAAAGGCCGGTCAATGGCTTCGATGCATAAAACGATATCCAGATCTTTTGTCGCCCGAAAGGACAGACCGGCTTCTTTCAGTGCCAGGTTACAGGCGGTTCCGCCGATAAGAATGTAACGATCCGCGTAATCCTGAAAATGCTTTTGGAACACGTCCAGACCTTTTACCATTGCATTTCTCTCATCATTTGTTCCAAGGCCGCTTCCACGCGCTCGTCTTCTTCATCGCGCAGCGAAAGAAACAAGGAGAGGCGATCGACCACGCCATCCACCGCAAATAAAGCGGGCGCGTAGCTCCAAACTTCGATCTCATAATCCTGCACATCTTTTCGGGACAGCGCCTCCCTTCCGTATTTTTGAATCAACAACTTTCCTGTGACGTTTCCGACAGCCAGGACCTTGTTACCCGGTTCTGCAAGGGTCGAGTAGCGGGCAAGGGCCGAAAGCCCAGCGCAGACGCCGTCAGGCAAATTAATCGACGGATCGGCATATAAACGCCGGATCACCGGACTGCGCAGATAGTCCAGCGTCTTCTCCCAGATTTCTAGTTTTGTTCCTTTTAAAATCCGTTCCCGTTTGCGTTTTCGGATAGAAATTTCAAAAAGCCCCAGAGAATCGATCTCGCTGAAGGCCCGCGAAATCGTCATGGCGGAATAACCATACTGCAAAACCAAATCATTGGGGGCTAAAATTCTCTGCGGACTTTTCAGCAGCGTATGCAGCAGAACGACCTGGGCAGACGGGCTCAGTGATTTCGCCTGTGTCCGGGCTCGTTTAAAGCGCTCACGCAGATCAACGCCAAGGGGAAGCAAATACATCTGATTGCCGGGAACAATGAAACTGACTTTCTGATCGATCAGCCTTTTTCTATTATAGGAGCTCATCTGCTTTTGAATATAAATGAGCGCCTCACCGCCTGCCCTGGGTTGCACAAGATCAACGTGCTTGCGGATCATGGCGGGCGTTGATTCCTGTTCGCCTCCGGCGACAATCAAAATGCAGGACAGGTCTGCAATCTTTGCCTGAAAGAAAGCATACTGGTCTTTCAAAAAAAACGGCAGGTTCCGACCGCCACTCCACGGCTGAATCGATAAAGGAACGCCCAGCGTGCCCTGGACATACCTTTCTAGTTCTTCGATTACTTGATTTTTCATTTATTTTAACCTTTGATGCGCACAATAACATAACGTTAGTTAATGTGCAACATAAAAGTTAATATATTGTTATATTGAATAATTATTAACAGGCAACAAAGAATCGTTCTGTAAACTTTGCAGGGAACTTTGCAGGGAACGCTCGCGAGTCGTTCCCTACCGTATAAGTCTATTTGTCCACGCGGATCAGCATCGCGTCTCCCTGGGCGTGGCCCGAGCAGATGCCGCAGACGCCCCAGCCCCCGCCGCGCCTTTTCAGTTCATAGCCCAGCGTCATGGCGATGCGCGCCCCCGTGGCGCCGATGGGATGGCCGTACGCCACCGCCCCGCCGTTGATGTTGACCTTTTTGAACATCTCTTCCTTCGACATCCCCAGAATGGACCGGCAACTCACCAGCGCCACCGCGGCGAAGGCTTCGTTGATTTCAATGACGTCGATCTGGTCGAGCGTCATGTTGTTCTGTTCCAGTATTTTTTTGATCGCCAGACCCGGCACGGTGGCGATATCCTTCGTCGGCTGCGAGACTTCGGCGTAATCCACGATGGTAAAGATGGGCGCAAGACCCAGTTCGTCGGCTTTTTCCCGGCTCATGAGCAGGCAGACGTCGCCGCCGTCATTGACGCCGGGGGCGTTGCCCGCCGTAACAGAACCGGGTTTTCCGGTGACGGTGCTTAGATGACCGAAAACGGGGGGCAGTTTGGCGAGTCCTTCAAGCGTTGTTTCCGGCCGCGGGCCCTCGTCTTTATCCATGATGATGACTTTTTTGCCCTGCTTGACTTCCACCGGAAAGATTTCGTCGTCCAGTTTTCCTTCCTTCATCGCTTTGACGGCGTTTTGCTGGGAATTGAGCGCCCATTCGTCCTGCTCCTCGCGGGAAAAGCCGAACTCGTCGGCCACTTCGGAGCCGTGAATGGCCATATGGCGGTTGTAAAAAGCATCCCACAGGCCGTCGTAGACCATCGTGTCCACCACGCGGGCGTCGGGCAGGCCCATGCGCATTCCCCAGCGCATGTCGGGCAGGGCGAAGGGGCAGTTGCTCATGCTTTCCTGACCGCCCGCGATACAGATTTCCGCCCGCCCCAGCAAAATCATCTGAAACGCCAGATCGATCGTTTTGATGCCCGAAGAACAGACTTTGTTGACCGTGATGGATGGAACGGATTCCGGAACGCCCGCCAGAATCGTAGCCTGACGGCCGGGAATCTGGCCGCAGCCGGCGGGAACCACCTGGCCCATGAAAATATAGTCGATATCCGCCGGTTTAACCTTGCCCTCGGTCCGACGCAGGACTTCCTGAATGGCCAGGGCGCCCAGCTCCATTGCCGAAAATTCTTTCAGGGCGCCGCCGGCCCTTCCGTAAGGCGTCCGGCAGGCTTCCACGCAAACGACTTCGCGGAAGTTCCGGTGAGGATTCTTTATTTTTCTGCCCATGGTCGTGAAGTCCGGCTTTCTTTCGCCGAACCCGGCGATGGGTGCGTTTTTATAAAATTCGGACTTTTTTCGGGTCAGTTTTTGCGGCGTTTTTGACATGATTCCTCCCCGTTGCTGGTTTTTCCGGATGCGCGGGAAAAATGCGCGGATGTTTTTAAAGATGCGTTTTTCTTGCACATCGCTTTCATTTAGTCAACTGTTTTGAAGAATGCGGGACTCTTTGATTAAGGCCGTTCGCCTTTCCGGCCGGCGCACAGAAGTCAGCCGAAACCGTTTGACGAAAACCGATATTAATATTATAAAAACGTACCAACACCGCCCGGCACACCGCGGGTTTTACAGGCTTAAAAACGGCTGCGCGGCAGATCGGAAACTTGAGACCCCCCATGAACAGAAATTTGGCTTTCCGGATTCTTTTGCTTTTCGCGCTGATTGCCCTGGGCGGCTATCTTTTTATTCACTTCGACCTGTACCTTTTTTTTAAAGACAAAAATAAAATCATCTCCTTCATCAAGTCGTATCCTCACGGCGAAGCGGTGTTCATCCTTCTGCAGATTGTCCAGGTGATCGCAGCGCCGATTCCGGGAGAGGTGTCCGGTTTCATCGGCGGCTATCTCTACGGCCCGTTCTGGGGAACCCTGTATTCCACCATCGGGCTTACGATCGGCTCCTGGCTGGCTTTCATCCTGGCGCATTTCTTCGGCGAACCGCTGCTGGAGAAGGTGGTCAAGAAAGAAGTTTTCGAGAGGTTCAACTATTTCATGGAACACCGGGGCCTGCTCGTTTCCTTTCTGCTGTTTTTGATCCCGGGGTTTCCCAAGGATTATCTGTGCTACATCATGGGCATGAGCCGAATGCCGGTGCTGACGTTTATCATCATCTCCACGGTCGGCCGCTTTTTCGGCACGGCCATGCTGTCCATCAGCGGCAATATTGCCGCCAGGGAGCAGTACGTGCTTTTGGCCTTCGTCGTCGCCGCGGCCGCGGTGGTTTCGTTTCTGGCTTGGCGGTATCACGAGAAAATTTTGGAGCTGCTCAAGAACCATCGGGACGGAAAGCCGCCGCACCGAAGCGATGAAAACCCGTCATGAGGATTCAAAAACCACAGTCCCGGCATGGAAAGGCAGGCCGGAGCTCAGCCCCCCCGGCGGTCTGGCTTCGGGCGCTGCGTCTCCATTTTGTCCTGCCCAGCATCCTTCCGGCCCTGTTGGGAGGGGTCATGGCCTGGGCCGCGGGGCATCCCCTGAACGGTCTTCATTTCGCCCTGGTCGTGATCGGTGTCACCGTCAACCATTTCGGGCTCAACCTGGTGGATGATGTTCTGGATTACCGGCATACGGTTGACCAGCAGACCGGCGACCAGAAAAATTTTTTCACCGGGGGCAGCGGCGTTCTGCCGGAAGGACTGCTGAAAGACACGCAGATGCTGAAGGCGGCGGCTCTTTTTTTCTCGGCCACGGCCCTCATCGGCATTTATCTGGCGTGGACCTGCGGATGGTTTGTGCTGGTTTTCGGAATTTTTGGCATGGCCTGCTCCATTTTTTACACGGCGCCGCCGATCCGTTTCGGCTACCGGGGGGCGGGCGAGCTGGGCCTGCTCATTAATTTTGGCCCCGTGATCGTTCTGGGGGCGTATTTTGTTCAAGCGCGGACGTTGGCCATCGAACCGTTTATCGCTTCACTGGTACCTGGACTGCTGATGGCGTCGATGATCCTCATCAACGAAATTCCCGATTACGAGGCGGACCGGCGCGGCGGAAAATGGAACCTCGTCGCCCGCTTCGGAAGAAAAACGGGCGCGTGCCTGTACGGGGCCGGCCTGGCGTGCGCTTACAGCATTCTGGTTCTCTCGGCTCTGGCCGGGGTTTTGTCCCCTTTTGTATGGCTGGGCCTCGTCAGTCTTCCCTTGGCCTTCCGGTCTCTGGCCGTCCTTCGCCGCCATCTGAATGATCCGCTGGCGATGGCTCCGGCCAATCTGGCGATGATAAAAGTCCACGCCCTTACGGTGTCCGCCATGGTTGCCGCGTATCTCCTGGAAGTTTTGATTGCGGCCCGGAACTTTATTTGTTAAGCATCCGGCAAACCATAAGGCTGCCTTTGATGATTTCAGAAATTTCCGAAAACTTTTACCGCATCACCCTGCCCATGCCGTTTCGCCTGCGGCACGTCCACGCCTACGTGCTGGTGGAAGGCGGGCAGGCGGCCCTCTTTGATGCGGGTATGCTCATGCCCGGCGCCTTTGAAAAACTGGAAGCCGATCTGGCGGGCATCGGCCTCTCCGCGGCGGATGTCCGCGACATTTATCTGACCCACACGCATACCGATCACTGCGGCCTGGCCGGCCGGATCCAGGAAACATCCAAAGCCCGACTTCATCTGTCGGAGGAAGCGCGGCAGGTTTATGATTCTTTTCGGCAGGGAGAAGACCTGATCGCGCGGGCCCGCTTCTTTTACGCCCGGCAAGGCCTTCCCGCGGAAGACGTGGAAGCCATCGTGGAGGAAATTGAGGACCTGCGGGGACGGATTCCGCGCCTCGTGGTCGCCACGCTTTTGCGGGACCGGGAAACCCGGCGCTTCGGCAGACGATCTTTTGAGGTGATCTTCACGCCGGGACACGCGGCGGGGCACGCCTGCTTCTTTTTCCGCGACGAGGGATTGCTGCTGGCGGGCGATCACATTCTGCCCTACATTGCGCCGAGCTTGAGCCCGAATATTGCTGATGACGTTTTTCAGCCGCTGGCGAGCTACCTGGAATCGCTGGTCGTCCTAGAAAAGCTGCCGGTCGTCATGGTCCATCCCGGCCATGGAAATTCTTTCGGCGGTGTTCACGAGCGGATTTCCGAAATCCGGGAGCATCACACGATGAAAAAGGACCTGTTGCTCAAAAAGATCGGCGCCCGCCCGCAGACCACTTTCGGCATCTGCAAGCAAATGATCGGAGCGGCCGCGGACGGCTGGGAAAAATTCATGGCGCTCAACGAAACCTATGTTTACCTTCAAGCGCTCAAACGGGAAGGCGCGATTCGTGAGGGTATGGCGGAAAATACGCTTGTTTATTCGGCGGCTTGACGCTCCATGCGGGCCAGCAGCCCGTTTTTTGAGTTGCCTCGCAATGATTCAAAAATATAAATAATCCATAGACATTTAAAACGGCCAATGCTATGAATTAATTGACGCATTGAAACATTACATGCCTTTGATCGTTAAGGATTTTATTCGGTCTGTTATGGGAAATGTGAAAATCATTCTAAGGCCATCCGGTCTATCCGACGCGTCTTTGCGTTACCACTGGTTCAACGATCCGGAATTTACGAGGCTTTATCTCGGCCGTCCCTTATTCACATCGTACCGGCAGGTAGAGGAAGAAATCCTGTTTTCCACGTATTCGACCCTGTCCACGGGATTGTACGAACTGGCCATTCAAACGGTGGACACCAACCTTTACATCGGCAACACCTTCTTTCGAAAAATGGATTGGCAAAATCGTTCCGCGGAATACGGGATCTTTATCGGAGACCCGGAGCACAGGGGAGCCGGCATCGGACCGGACGTCACGCGAAGGATGCTGGAGCAGGGTTTTGCCGAATTCGGATTCCGGCGCATTTGGCTGACGGTTTTGGCCTTCAATGAACCGGCAATCAAATGTTTTGAAAAATGCGGTTTTCAGAGCGAGGGGGTTCTGCGCGACGCCATTTATTCCGGCGGGCAGTTCAACCACGTCATCATCATGTCGGTCCTGGCCGGCGCGAAACCATGATGACCACGGATGTTCAACGTTTTAGGAAAGGATAAAAAGGGAGGCGATGTATGAAATGTAAAAGTTTACGGATTACTTTATTTGCGGCGTTCCTTGCGGCGGCTTTTATTTTTGCGGCAGGCATCCCTGTTCAGGCCGCCTGGTTTTCCAAAGGAAGCAAGGATTATTTTCAGGAAGGCTTAAATCATTTTCAAAAGAAAAATTATTATTTTTCCATGCAAAGCCTGGAGAAGGCTCTGCAGTTGAAACCGGACTACCCGGAAGCGCTTGGAGTTTTGGGGTGGGACTATATCAAGACGGGAAGGGCGCTGGATGCGGAAGCGATTTTTGCAAAGAAATACGCAAAGAACAATGCCGATATTTCAGCCGTCCAGGGTCTGGCCTGGGCGAAATTCTCGCTGGGCAAGTTTGAGGAAAGCGAAGAACTTTTCAAAACGGAATTCAAGTGGGCGAATGATCATATCAATAAAGACAACTGGACCTTCTACGGTCCTTCCGACAAGGAATACATCGAATCGATCTATTCCGACGCAAACTACGGCCTGGCTTCCCTGGCGGGAGCCCAAAAGAATTTCCCCCTTGCCGCGAAGTATTTTGAAACGGCGCTCAAATACCCAAACTCCTTCACAAGCCGCACGGATCTTTTGACGGCCTACGGAGACGTGTATTATTATCAGGCCAAATATGCGGAGGCGGTTCCCGTTTATGAAAGAGCCGTAAGGGAAGACAAGAACAATCTTTCGGCGCAACTCAAACAGGCCTGGTCTCTTTACTACAACAACCATTTCCCCGCCGCCGGGGCGTCTTTTGAAAAGGCCCTGGCCGTATCCAGCCGGCAGGAATCCGTCGAAGCCCTTTACGGAATGGCACTTTGCGACTACCGGCAGAATCAATTCGATTCGGCCTACCGGAATCTTGTCAAAGCGATTGCCGTCAATCCCTACTACATGGACAACGCCGTCGTTCATGACATGATCGCCAAAAAGCCCGAGTGGAAAAAGCTTTGGAAGAATTTCGGACTGGCCTATCGTTTCACCAATTATTATGCCGCGATTTACAAACTGGACGGTTATCTTCAGGTCGTGAAAGCCGACGATGTCGAGGCACTGCTCGCGGACGGCTGGAGTTATCTCGGCCTGGGCTATTCGGAAAAAGCCATGCAGCTTTTCGAAGCCGCACTCCGGATCAATCCGAAAGCCGATGAAGCCTATGTCGGCATCGGCTCGTCCTATCTTGCTTACCCGAAACCAACCGAGGCGCTGAAGGCCTATCAGCAGGCCCTCACCATCAATCCCCAAAGCGCCCTGGCGTACAACGGTCTGGCCTATTATTACCTGTACGGGAAAGACGAAGCCAAGGCGCTGGAGTCGGCGCAAAAATCCGTTTCTCTGAAGGGCGACTACTATGATTCGCGGGCGTTTATCGGCAATCTCTTTTTCAGGCAAAAGAAATACGATCAGGCGATCCAGGAATACGACCAGCTGGTCCGGATCGATCCGTCGGCGCCGGCTTCCTGGAATCTGCTGGGGTGGGCCAATTATTACGCCGGAAAATACAACCCGGCCGTAAAGGCTTTTTCGGAATCCAAAAGGATCAATCCCTACCTGGCCGAGGCGCATTACGGACTGGGAATGGGTCTTGCCAAAACCGGAGAAATGGACAGCGCCAAAGATGAATTTTCCGCGGCCATCAATCTGTATCCGTACTATTCCCACACCAAAGAGCTGGTCGGCCTGATCAAGGCCAATCCCAAGTGGAATGACCTTTATAAAACGCTGGGCTGGAGTTACTACAACTATCAACAGTACGGTCTCGCGGCGTCGGCTTTCAAAGCATACCTTGCCGTTGAACCCGGTGACGTCGGCGCGCTGGGCGGAATGGCCTGGTCCAACTACTGGATCGGCCAGCTGGATACGGCCTATGCGGGCTTCAGGGGAATTCTTCAGGAAAACGCCAACGATACCGATGCGCTGATCGGCACGGGCTGGGTGCTGTACATCCGCGGCAAAGACGATGAGGCGATGGGCTACCTGCAGAAAGCCGTGAAGAACAACGACAAAGCCGTGAACGCCTGGAGAACGATTGCCGCCATTCACTTCCGCGCCAAACGGTTTGAGGAAGCCAAAGCCGTTTACAAGAAAATCGCCGATCTGCAGCCCTATGCGGTGGACACTTACAACAACCAGGGCTGGGCGTTGTACAAGGAAAACAAATTCAAGGAAGCGGTGGTCAAATTCAACGAATCCCTGCGCGTCAACCGGTACCTGGGAGAGCCTTACTACGGCCTGGGGCTCTGTTATGCGAAGCTGGGCGACATCGACAAGGCCAGAGAAAACTTCGCCTCCGCGGTGTATCTGTATCCGGGCTATATGGACGGCCAGGATCTGTATAATGTTTTCGATTCCAATCCCAAGCTTACGGATCTTTACGGCGCCCTGGGCTGGGGCTACTATTACCAGTACTATTATGACAAGGCCAAATTCCACTTCAACAAAGCGTTGAAGGCGGATGCCGGCAATCCGGATGCGCTTCTGGGCATCGGCACCGTTGCCTATGTCCTGGGCGACTTCAACGGCGCCATCGACGCTTACAACAAACTGCTGCCAAAGGTTTCCTCGAAGGCGCCTGCCTGGGACAAGTTCAGCTACATGCTCAACAATCTGGGCTGGAGCTACTATTACCAGAAGCAGTATGATCATGCGCTGGAGACCTTTAAACGACTGGAGGCTTATCATCCGGACATTCCCTACATCGCTCCCATGAACGGGAAGGGCTGGTGTGAGCTGAAAAAAGGCAACAAGGACGAAGCCCGAAAGCTGTTCCAGCAGTCGCTGAAGATCGTGCCTTACAATTACACCGCGGAAGCGGGCATGAAAGAAATTAAGAAATAGGATGAACCCTCTGAAAAAAGCGCAAGAAAAAACCATCCGCTGCGTGTTTACGGGCGGGCAGAAGAAAAACTGCCCGCCCGTAAAGAATGCCGGTTTTCCTCTGTGTGAAAAACACAAAAGAGAGTTGAACCGACTGACGCGCTGCCGCATTGACGACGACATTCGCGGCAATTATATGGAAAAGGGGGACGAGTCCATCATCTTCAATCCGAAAAACGGAGGAGTGTATTCCCTGAACGCCACCGGCACTTTCATTTTCAAAGCCATCCTGGCCGGAAAAACATTCTGCGAAATCCTTGCCGAATCCCAGAGCCGGTTTGATGTGGAAAATATTTCTGAAATGGTCGCGGACTACCGTCTGTTTGTCGAAGAGCTGAAGAAATCCAGCGTCATCACGGCGGAAGAAGTGTAAAATGCTCCAGGCTCATGTCGTCATCACCGGCCTCATGGCTACCGATAATCCTTATCCCGGGCTGGGGATCGCCCGTTGTCTGCGCGACGCGCCCGAATTCCGTGGGAGAATCTCGGGATTCGTCTTCGATCCCCTTTCGACGGGCGCTTTCTGTGAAGGCGTGTTTGAACGCGTTTTTTTGGTTCCCTACCCGGCCGCCGGCGCGGAGGTTCTCCTGGAGCGCATTCATGAAATCCATCGCGCGGATCCGATCGATGTCTTGATTCCGTCGCTGGATTCTGAAGTGATTCTTTATGCCCAGATCGCCCGGGAGCTTGCGTCGCTGGGCATTCAAACGCTCCTGCCGCCGGTCGGCAGCATCAAGATGAGGAGCAAAAACCAGCTCTACGAATTTTGCCGCGGGCACCGGTTCCGGTGTCCGGAAACCTTCATGCTCAACAACGTCGGGGAAGTATCCGCCCGGTGTAGAGATCTCGGCGGAGCGCCTTTCGTGCTGAAGGGTGCGTTGAGCGACGCCGCCGTATGCCACACGGTTGAAGAGGGGGAGTATCAGTACTGGCAGCTCTTCCATCAGTGGGGCTATCCGATTTTGATGCAGCAGTACATCGCCGGAGAAGAAATTGATGTCATTGCGCTTGCGGACAAAAAATCGCAGCTTACCGGCGCCGTGGTCATGAAAAAATTCGGATTAACGCCCAAAGGCAAGGCTTTCTCCGGCATTACCGTCGAAGACGAAAAGCCCGTTCAATTGACCCGCCAGATCCTGAAAAGCCTGAAGTGGATTGGCCCCGCCGAGTGTGAATTCCTCAGAGACGAGAAAGGCCGCCACTATCTCATGGAAATCAACAGCCGCTTTCCCTCCTGGCTCTATCTTGCCGCCGCCGCGGGGCAGAATCTTCCGCT
>DAOTJI010000026.1:0-34400 GCA_035448625.1 Smithellaceae bacterium
CTTCGGGAGATTCCCGGCGAGGTCGATTACATCATTTCCGCCATTCCCGCCCCTTATACGCCGAAGCTGGTCGATGAAGCGGCTGAGAAGGGCGTGAAGGCCATCCATTTCTTCACCTCCGGCTTCAGCGAGATTGAAGACGCCGAAGGCGAACGCCTGCAGGCGGAGGTCATCGCCAGGGCGAAAAAAGGCGGCATCCGCGTGATCGGACCCAATTGTCTGGGGATTTACTGTCCGGCGGCGGGCATCAGCTTTAACGGCGACTTCGCCCGGACCGCGGGACCGGTGGCCATGATTTCCCAAAGCGGAGGCAACGCCGCGCACTGCATCCAGGAAGGCGCCGCGCGCGGCGTATACTTCAGCAAAGTGATCAGCATGGGCAACGGCGCGGACCTCAACGAGTCCGACTTCCTGGAATATCTGACCCGGGATGAAGAGACAAAAATCATCACGGCCTACCTGGAAGGCGTCCGCCAGGGGCCGCGGTTTTTCAGGGGCCTGCAAAAAGCCGCGCAAAGCAAGCCCGTCGTGGTACTCAAAGTCGGAACGTCCGAATCCGGCGCCGAGGCGGCGGTTTCGCACACGACGGCCCTGGCCGGTTCCGATCAGATCTGGGACGGCCTCTTAAAACAGGCGGGCGCCATCCGGGCCGGCAGCATTGAAGAGATGATGGACGTTGCGCTGACGTTTCAGCAGATGACGCCGCCCGCGGGAAACCGGATCGTGATCGTCGGCATCGGGGGCGGCGCGAGCGTGATCCTTGCGGACGAATTTTCCCACGCGGGACTCGTGCTGCCGCGGCTCGGCGACGACATCCGGCAAAAGCTGATCAACGTGTTTCCCACGGAAGCCGGGCGGATTTTCAAAAATCCGATCGACCTCAATAATTTTGAAACGCCCGACAAATTCTTCAGCACCATGAAAATTCTGGACGAATGCGAGGAGGCCGACCTGCTGATCCTCCACGTGGCGTTTGATCATTTCGGATTGGTTTCAAAGACGGAAAAGGAATTCTGGGTGGGATCGTATCTGAAGTTGATCGGCCGGCTCAAAAAGGAACTTACCAAACCGCTGGCGGTTATTCTGCACAGTTACAGCTCCGCAAACATGAAGCCGCTGGCGCATCAAGCGGAAGCGGAGCTGGCCGCTTCCGGGATCACCGTTTTTCCCTCCATCGGCCGCGCGGTGCTGGCCCTGAGCCGTTTCACCCGTTACCACGCAAAACGCGCCGGGAAAAATTCCGCCGGCGTCCGCTAAAAGGTCATCCAGGCAAAATCGAACAGGCCCCGGCAGCCTCATACAGCCCGCCGTTTTCATCGAACCCTCAAATCACCGCCGTGGCTTCGATTTCAAGCAGCATGCCGTCGAAATAGAGCCTCTGAACCTCCACCAGCGTGCTGGCCGGGTAGTAATCACCAAAGAACTTTTTGTAAATCTGAGCGCACTCCCTTGCCTTCGCCAAAAAAGCATCGCGATCGGTGCAATAGATCGTCAGCCTGACGATATCCGTCATCTTAGCGCCCCCGGCCGCCATGACATCCTGAATGTTGGCCAGTATCTGTTCATACTGGCGGCAAATATCCCCTTCGCCGACCAAGTTCCCCCGGAGGTCGGAAGCTCCCTGGCCCGCGGCAAACAGGATAGATCCTCCGCCGGTTTTGATCAGATTCGAATATCCGCGGGGCTTTTTCCAGGCAGGCGGATTCAACACTTCCTTCAAAACTTCGTTTCCCATCCGTCCCATTCCTCCTTTAATTTTGAGAAGGTCAGCCTGTTGATTGCGCCGTGACGTGGGATGAGGGATCAAATGCCCGACGCCGCGCGTTGAAAATTCGCGGTTGTGTTTTGGCTATTCCGCAGGAGCGTCTTCTTTCTTTTTCTTTGCCTTCTTCGGGGCCTCCCCCTCGGCCGGAGCAGCCTTCTTTTTGGGTTCCTTTTCAGCCGGCGCGGCTTTCTTCTTTGCCTTGGCTTCCTTTTCCGGTGCGGCCGCGGTTTCTTTGGGCGCGTCTTTTTCCGCCAGCTTTTTGGCTTTGGCCTGTTTCAATGCTTCGGTTTTTGCAATGTTTTTATCAAAAGCGGCAATGCGGATGTTCGTTTCACGAATTTGCGATCTAAGATTTTTCACCATGGGGTCTTTTTCTTTGGCGGCCCCGAGCGCCTCCAACTTCTGCAGTCGGAGCTCCAGTTTCTTTTCCAGGATCCGGCGCTGTTCCATTCTGACTTCCCTGCTTTTTGATGCCATTTTACCCTCCCTTGAAAATTGACCAATGATCTCGAATTGCCGTGGTAAGTAGCAATATTTTCATCAGAAAGCCACCATTTTTTAAAGAACAGCGCGATTCACCCTTCTGCCCTTTACGGCGATTTTCGCCGCAACAGGCCGACCGTTTCAATATGCTCGGTTTGCGAAAACATATCGAGGGGTTGAAGGTTCGTGAGAACATATCCGTGCCCGGCCAGATATTGTATGTCCCGCGCCTGCGTGGCCGGATTACAGGAAATATAAATAATATCTTGGCATTGCACCTTGCCAAGGGCGTCGAGCGCCTTCGGGTCCATGCCGGCGCGCGGGGGATCCAGAAGGATCAGGTCAACCGTATCGTGCCTTTGGGCCGTGCGGCTTAAATATTCGCCGATGTCGGCGCGGATAAAGTCCGCGTTTTTGATTCCGTTTCTTTCGGCATTTTCCCGCGCGCACTGAACGGACTTTTCATGAATGTCAACGCCGGTCAGCCGTTCGGCGCACTGTGCCAGAAAGATGGAAAAGAGGCCCGATCCGCAACAGGCATCCAGGATGGAAGCCCTTTTTTCCAGGCCGGCCAGGCGGCACACTTCGTCCACCATGGCGTCCGCGAGATGCAAGTTGGCCTGAAAAAATCCCGAACACGGAACCAGAAATTCCCGACCCTTCACCGTTCGCACAACGACCTCGCCTGCACCGTCTGAAGGATCGGCCCAGAGGACCAGATCGCTGTCATGTTGTTCAAAGCGAATGCGCAATCTTGCCTCGAGGATCTGACGATTGATCGATTCATCCATGATCTCGCAGCGCTCAACGTCCACAAGCCTGCCGCCGGAGATGTCCATGAATCCCAGACGAAAGCCTTCCCGCGATTTGGCCGCATGCAGTTGCGCCTTTCCCCGGTAGCCGTAGGCGCGCGGCGACGCGATGACGGTTTTCACCGGCGGGTTCTGCACTTTCCCGATCCTGACAAATGCCTCCCGCACCTGTGCCTCTTTGATTTTCAACTGATGACGGTAAGCAATGTGCTGATACGAGCATCCGCCGCACCGGCCGAAGTACCGGCAGAGCGGCTCCGTTCTCTGCCCAGAGGGCTCCACAAGGCCCAGCAGGCGCCCCCGGGCATAATTTTTCCTGTGCTCGACGATTTCAACGTCGGCAACATCCCCCGCTGCGGTGAAGGGCACAAAAATCACCAGACCGGCGGCCCGCCCGACGCCGGAGCCGCCAAAGGCAACCGACTGTATGTTCAAACGGCAACGATCCCCGATGTGCATAAGCCTCCTGATGCGGGGCACTATCCTATATTGCGGGACTTGAGTCAACCGGGCGGACGCATTTTTCTTTACAACGCATTTTTTTGTTGTTATGAATTTTACCCACAAAAACAACGAAGGAACTCATGATGTCCGCTCAAAGAAACTCCATTCTCTGCCCGAACTGCCGCAAGCTGATCAGCCTCGATGAACCGGCCTGTCCTTACTGCGGACTGGTGCGTCCCGGCCTGCATGAAACGGCCGGAAAGCTGCGGAGCATTCTTTTCGCGTTTGAGCCGGTGCAGACGATCCTGTACGTGAACATCGCTTTTTTCGTCCTGGCGCTGCTCTTGGACCTGCGGGGCATCTTTACAGGGGGTAGCCCGCTGGCGTTTCTCTCCCCTTCCAATCAGAGCCTGCTCGCGCTCGGGGCCAGCGGCGCCGTTCCCGTCATCGTTTACCACAATCTCTGGAGCGTCGTTTCCGCCTCGTTTCTGCACGGGGGCATACTGCATATCGTTTTCAACATGATGGCGCTCTACCAGCTCGGTCCCTTCGTGCTGCGTGAATTCGGGCTCCACCGCTTCGCCTGCATCTACCTGCTGTCCGGCGTCGCCGGCTTTGCCGTTTCGGTGCCGGCGGGCGTCCCGTTCACCATCGGCGCCTCCGCTTCCATCTGCGGGCTGATCGGCGCGATCATTTACTTCGGCAAAAGCCGCGGAGGCTCCTACGGGGAAAACATTTTCAAGCAGGCGCTGGGCTGGGTCGTCGGACTGGTCATCTTCGGGTTCCTGTTCAGCGGCATCAACAACTGGGCGCACGGCGGCGGGCTTCTTTCGGGCCTGCTTTTGTCCTATGCGCTGGGCTACAGCGACCAGAGGCCGGAGAGCGCCTGGAGCAAAATTCTCGCGTACGCCTGCGTGCTGATCACCGCGGCCGTTTTGCTCTGGGCGGCCGGATCGGCGGTGTTTTTCAAATTCATAAGGTAAGCTGAACGCGTCGCGCCCCCGGTTCGTCCGGCGGACACGGCCGATCGCCAGGAGGGAAATACATGAAAAAAAATATTTGCGCGCTGATCGTTTTGGTTTTTCTGCTGTCCGGCTGCGACGCCACCATGGTCATGGGTGGAAAAGTCATGGGCGTCAGCTCCGGAAGATTCATCTACCAGGACGGCTACCTGTCCACGCAGTACAAGGCCAACGTCGATCAGGTGTGGCAGGCCTGTGAAAAAACCGTGGTGGAGCTGAAGGGCGGCAAGATCGAAAAGGACCGCAAAATCGCCGGCGGATCGATCAAGGCCGTCATCTCGGATGAAAAGGTGCACATTCTGGTTGAATACGTCGAAAAGGATGTTACGAATGTTTCCGTGATGTGCGGTATCGGCGGAAGCAACATTGCTTCGCGAATGATTCAGGACCGGATTGCCGCCAATATCGTAAAGCCCTGACCAAGCGGCGACGCCGACGGAGCGTCACCGTTTGCGCCCGTCAGAGCGGCTTTCTCAGCAGCAAACCTTTGAGATACCGGCCTTCGGGATGGCCCGCGGCCAGCGGGTGATCCGGCCCCGCTTCCAGCCGGGCCAGCAGTTGCAGTTCCACGCGCGCGTCGCGGGCCGCGCCCAGAACGATTTTGCCGAACAAATCTTCCTCGATGAAATTGGAGCAGGAAAACGTCGCCATCAGGCCGCCCCGTTCCAGATGACGGAGGGCCTGCAGATTGATGTCCTTGTAGCCGCGGGAGGCGTGGGCGACGTCTCTTTTGTTTTTGGCGAACACGGGCGGATCGAGAATGATCAGATCGAAACATTCCCGCAGGTTCCTCAGATAATCAAACACGTCCGACTCGATGACCGGGTGGTCCTCAGGGTTGAAGCCGTTGAGACGCAGATGTTGCGCGGCCGCAGCGCAGGCGGATTCGGAGATGTCCAGCGAAACGACTTTTTTCGCCATGCCCGCCGCGGCGTAAACGGAAAACGCTCCGGTGTAGCAAAAGCAGTTCAACACCTTTCTGCCCTTAGACAAAAAGCCGATTTTCTCCCGGTTCACGCGCTGATCGAGGAAGAATCCGGTTTTCTGGCCGTGGACAAAATCCACGTCAAACCGGCGGCCGTTTTCCGTGACGCGCGCGCATCCTTCCTGATCGGGTCCGTGGAGAAAACCCCTGAAATCGGCAAGGCCCTCCAGCTGCCGCGAGCGCCCTGCGCTTTGCTCGTAGATGCGCGCCGGCTTCATGTGGGCAAGCAGGGCGTCCAGAATGACCGGCTTCTGCCGCTCCATGCCGGCCGTCGTGACGGACAAAACCAGCGTGTCGTTGTAAACGTCCGCGATCAGGCCGGGGAAGCCGTCTCCTTCGGCATGAATCAGGCGATAGGCGTTTGTCCCCTCGCCGATGATTCGCCTGCGCAATTCCAGCGCGTCCAAAACTCTCCGGTTCCAGAAGGATGCATCAACGGCATTGCCCGAGTCGCGGCTGACCACCCGGAAGGAAATATCCGTGCGGCTGTTGAAAAATCCAAGGGCCAGTGCCCGCCCCTCTGCATCGCGGGCCAGAACCACCTCGCCGTCGGAGGGGTTTCCGCGTATATTGGCGATCGCGCCCGAAAAAACCCAGGGGTGACCGCGCAAAAGCGCGGCCTCTCTGCCGCTTTTCAGCATAATTTCAGGGTAATGGTTTTTGATCATGCGGCTTCCTTAGCGTTTCGGGCTTGAATTTGCAAGCCGGTTTGTATTATACCACCTGACAAAGGGCGACCCCGTGCGTGAGGAATGAGCGCGGGAGTCGCCAAAAATATAGCGGAAATACAGGAGCAACCGCATGCACGCCGTCATTATGGCCGGGGGAAGAGGAACAAGGTTCTGGCCGCGCAGCCGGGAGAAGAAGCCGAAGCATCTGCTGGATATCGTCAGCAACCGGACGATTATCCAGGAAACGGTCGATCGGATCAAACCGCTCATCAAACCCAAAAACATTCTGATCGTAACGGGGAAAAAACACGCGCGGGAGCTGATGAGGCAGCTTCCGGAAATTCCCGCAAAGAATATCCTCATCGAACCGGTCGGTCGCAACACGGCCGCCTGCATCGGACTCGCCGCTCTCCACATTCAGGAAAAAGCCAAAGACGATGTCATGGTCGTTCTGCCTTCCGACCACGGCATCGCCGATCCTGCCGGATACCGCAGCGTCATCGCCGCGGCGGCCCGGGCCGCCGAAAAGAAAAACGCCCTGGTCACCATCGGCCTCACTCCCACCAGCCCGCACACCGGCTTCGGTTACATGGAAGGCGGCGCGCCGGCGGGAAAGATTGCGGGCAAAAAGCTGCTTCGGGTCAAAGCGTTTCGCGAAAAGCCGAATCTCGAGCAGGCCCGGGTTTTCCTCCGAAGCGGCAACTTTTTCTGGAACAGCGGCATGTTCGTCTGGAAAGCCTCGGTCATTCTGAAAGAAATTGAAACATTTCTGCCGGATCTGTATTCGGGACTGATGACAATCCGCGCTTCCCTGGGAACGGCCAACGAGGCCCGTACGGTGTCGAAAATATACAGGAGCCTCGCCTCGGTCTCCATCGACTATGGCGTAATGGAAAAAGCCGGGGACGTCTTCATGATTCCGGCCAGCTTCGGCTGGAGCGACGTGGGCAGCTGGGACACCCTTTGGGAAATCTCTTCGAAAGATCCCGAAGGCAACGCGCTTGCAGGCGGATCGCAGGCCCTCTACGAACAGGCCGAAAACACGCTTGTATACAGCCCGAACAAACTGGTGGCGCTGATCGGAATAAAGGACGTTCTGGTGGTAGAAACGAAAGACGCCCTGCTGGTCTGCCGAAGAGGGCGGTCGCAGGACGTCAAGAAAATCGTGGACACGCTGGAGGCGAAGGGAAAGCGTCAGTTGATCTGAATTTCGGCGGGAAAAGCTTTCAGATAAACCGGCCTGCCCTGCGCAAAAAAATTGCCCGCCCGCAGAGCCTTGATGATCGCGTCGGAATCCGTTTTTTCGTCGTCAAAGGCAATCACCAGACGGTTCGGCCTTTGCGTTTGATATTTTTGAACTCCGTCAATGTTCTGGAGGATAGCCCCTATCCTTCTTTCGGCGCCTCACGAAAAACATCCGGGCACCGTCAACTGCACGAATCTCTCCGCCGCTCCGGCCGTCCCGGCCGACAGGGCCCAAAACAAAAAGATGACAACCCATCGCTTGATTTTTCTCATCACACCGTCCATCGTTCACGATTCACTAAACCACGTCTCCGAAAAACGCAACGGCAATTTCGAATTGACAGGCCCGGATTATTCTGGAATAAAAAAACCCGACTTTAAAAAGAAAGATATGATGATGGTTCTGTCCCTGTCGTCTCCCCTGATTCTGGCCTCCGCTTCGCCGCGCCGCAAAGAACTGCTGCGCTCCGTCGGTTTGACGTTCAAAGTCCGGCCGGCCGATGTGGATGAAACCGGCCTTCCGGATGAAAGTCCGCGCTCGCATGTCCGGCGGCTGTCCGCCGAAAAGGCCTCCGTCATCACCCGCCGGCACCCGAATGCCCTGGTCCTGGGGGCGGACACGATCGTCGTGATCGACGGCCGGATTCTGGGCAAACCCCGCGATCCAAAGCAGGCCCGCGCGATGATGCGGCAATTGAGCAATCGCCGTCACACGGTCTTCACGGGTTTTACAATCGCCTGCAGCCGGACGGGAGCCGTCAGGACCGGCGTTGTGCAGTCCGCCGTATATTTCAGGCAGATCAGCCTCGAAGAAATAGACTGGTACGCCAAGAGCCGGGAGCCCTACGACAAAGCGGGAGGCTATGCCGCCCAGGGCATGGGCGCGTCTTTCATCCGGTCCATCCGCGGCTCCTACACCAATGTCATCGGGCTTCCGCTTTGCGAGGTCATGGAAGCGCTGAAGTCCCTGGACGCCCTTCATTTCAGGCAACCCGTATGAACGAGGATATCGAAGCCAACATTCAGAACATCCGGCAAAGGATCGCCGCTGCCGCGGCCCGCGCACATCGCGACCCGGCCGGCATCCGGATGATGGCCGTGAGCAAAACCGTGGAGCCGGAGCGCATCCAAAGGGCGCTGGACGCGGGAATCACGCTGCTGGGCGAAAATTACGTCCAGGAAGCCCGGGAGAAAATCCCTGCCGTCGGGCGCGGCGCCGAATGGCACATGATCGGCCACCTGCAAACCAACAAAGCCAAATACGTCGTCCATCTTTTCGACTGGATTCACTCCGTGGACCGACTGGAACTGGCTCAGGAGCTGGACAAAAGGGCCTTCCAACACAACCGCCGGCTGAATGTGCTGGTCGAGGTCAATGTCAGCGGCGAAGCCTCGAAAAACGGCATAGAGCCGTCCGGTGTTCCGGAGCTGGTCCGCCGGATCTCCGCGCTTCCCCATCTGACGATCCGGGGATTGATGACGATGCCGCCCTATTCCGACAACCCGGAACATTCCCGTCCGTATTTCCAGGCGCTGCGCGGACTGCGGGATGAAATCCATGCCGCGGCCATTCCGAATGTCCGGATGGACGAACTTTCCATGGGGATGACGGACGATTTTGAAGTGGCCGTCGAGGAAGGAGCGACCATCATCCGCGTCGGCCGCGCGATCTTCGGAGAAAGGCGCCATCCCCCTCAGTAGCGGCCGGTAAGGATTTGAAGATCCGTTTGGGCCATGCGGTAGTTCAGCCGCGCGGCCAGCAGATCCGCTTCGGCCTTCGCCAGAGCGGCCTTCGCCGCCAGCCGGTCCGCATCCAGGCTCAGCCCGGCAGAAAACCGGTCGGTCTGAATTTTGAAATCTTCGCGGCGGTATTCGACGACTTTTTCGGCAACGCCGATCAATTCGGCGGCGTGCATCAGCTTGCGCCGCGCTTTTTCCGTGTCGGCATGGACCTGTTCCCGTGTATTGGCCAGATTCTCCTCGGCCTGCTTTTTCAGAAAGAGACGCTGGCGGGTCACATAGGTGTTCGCAACCAAATCCTGAAGATTCCAGTTCAACACCACGCCGATAAACGCGTCCCGTACCGTCCACCGGGGATCCAGACCGATATCCCCGCTGATCAGGGGATTGGGCATGCTTCCGCTTAAACCCGTAGATCCGTCCTGATACACATAACCGCCCAGAATGCCGAAACTCGGCAGGTAGCTGTAGCGTCCGGCATCCACCGCATGCTGCGCCTTCGTCTGATACAGCGCGGCGATTTTCAAATCCTGGTTCTCCTGCCGCCCGGAAACGCCGGCCGGTGCAATGCTGAAATCCGAGTCGTCCACGGGCACGGGCGCAAGCGCAAAGGAAGCGGATTTCAAACCGGTCAGCCGCCTTAAATCGTCAAAATAATCCTCCATCTGAACGTTGGTCTTGAGAAGGTTCTGTTCTTCGTCGGCGACATTGGCCCTGAGACCGGTCAGGCTGGAAGGGGTGGTCTTGCCGGCCAGCACGGCGCTTTCCACATCGTAGAGCTTTTTGCGGGCCAACTCCAGCCGGATTTGGGCCTCTTCCTTTCGCTTCTCCTGAATCAGCAGGCCGAAATAGAGTTTTTCGGCGGTCTGCTTCACCTGCAGGGTCGCCCTGGTCTGATCGGTTTTGGCGATTTCCAGATCCGTCTTGGACACGTTGACCCCGGCCATGATTTTCGGAATCTGCGAGATGGGCTGGTACATCAGCACCCCCGCCGTGTACGTGTCCGCTTGCCCCATTTTCAGCGTCGTGTCGGCCGACGGAATCGGAATGCTGGTCGTGCCGATGGTGGCCTGACCGAGAGCTCCCTGTTGCAGCGTTACACTACCGATGTTGTTGTTGTATTGATAAGAACCGCCGACGATCACCGCCGGAAAATATTTGACCCTGTCTTCATTGACCTTCTGCTGCTTTTCCTGCACCTGGAGCTGCTTGATGGTTAAAAGCCGGTTGTTTTGAAGGGCCAGTTCCGTCACTTTCTGAAGATTCAGAGCTTCCGGACGTTCCTGCGCGCCAGAAGGAGAAGACAGCAGGCACACGAAAGCAAGGGCAAGAAGCATCAACTTCTCGCCCGCGCCCGCAATGCCGTCTGCTTGCGGCCCGGCCGGCGTTTTTTGTTCCTGACCGGCAGGTTTCATCAAAAGGGCATACAGCACCGGCACTAAAAACAGGGACGTCACCATGGAGAGCATGATCCCCACTGCGATCACGCTGGCCATCGGACTCCACAGCGGCGAACCGGAAAGGATCATGGGGATCACGCCGATGGCCGCCGCGCTGGCCGTGAGAAAGATGGGACGCAGACGCCTTTTTCCGGACTCGAGCGCGGCCGTTGCGACGGATGCGCCGCCGCGGCAAAGTTCGTCGGCATGGTCCAGCAGGATGATGGCGTTTCGGGCCACGATGCCGGAAAGGCTGATCAGGCCGACAAATGCGGTAAATCCAAACGGGTTGCCGGTCATCAGCAGGCCCAGCATGGCTCCGAACATGCTGAGCGGAATGGTCAGCATGACGATCAGTGTTTCTTTCAGATTACGGAACTGAAAAAGCAGAATCAGGAAAATCATCAGCAGACTCACAGCCAGGGCTTTGAGCATTTCGGAAAAGGTTTCTTTCTGGTTCTCATACTCGCCGCCGTATTCGATCCTGAAGCCCGTGGGCAGGGAAAGACCTGCGATTTGCGGACCGATCATTTTCAATACCTGCGAAGCCAGATAGCCGTCCGCCGGCTCGCACTGGACGGTCAGCGTGCGCAGTCCGTTGAGATGGTTGATCCGGCCGGTCTGCCACTGCGGTTCCAGGAAGGCGATCTGGCGCAGCGGCACGCCCGCCCCGGTTACGGGAGACGTCAGGTACAGATTTTCCACGTCACCGAAATGCCGCCGGCTTCTTTCATCCAGACGAAGCACGATGTCCACGGCCACATTCCCTTCGTACAGCGTGGATACGGGAGCGCCGGTAAATCCGGCATAAATGGATTTGGCCACGCTTTCGGTGGTGAACCCCAGGCGCTCGGCGCCGTCCTTCAGCCGGACGGCAACGCCGTAATGATCCTCCCGGCTGTCCAGACGAAGAAAGGCGATGGCCCGCGTCTGCCGGAGGATGTCCTCGACACGCTTTGCGACTTCCTTCAGAGCCGCGATATCGTCGCCGATGATCCGGATTTCCACGGAGGCGTCCGCGGGGACCCCCTGCTGGAGGAGCCGCGCCTGGACCTTTCCTTCCGGAACCACCTCGTCGGCCCGCCGGTTCAGCTCACGGCACATCCGACTCGCATCGTCATCCCGGTGCGTATTGACGAGGATCTGCGCGAAATTGGCCGCCGGATTCCCCTGAACGAAATTGTAGTAAAAACGCGGAATGCCGGATCCGACAAACGTCGCATAGGAAACGACACCGGGGTCTCGCTGAATCAAGTCCTGTATGCCGCCGATCGCGTGCTCCGTTTTCTCCAGTTTGGTTCCGGTGGGCATCCACAAATCCACGATCAGCTGGTTGCGCTCGGCTTCCGGAAAGAATTTCTGCGGGATGATCTGGTACAGAACAACCGCCATCCCCATGGCTCCGAGGCAAACCAGAATGGTCAGCCGGGAATGCGCCATGCTCCAGACGATGGCCCGGTCATAGCCGGACTGCATGAGGCGGAGGACGGATCCGCGGGGCGGCTGCCCAGCGGCCTCCCCGGCCGGGTCCCGCAGGCCCTTTTGTACAAAGGTGAGGCACAGCACCGGGGTGAGCACCATGGCGACGATAAAGGAGGCCGCCAGAGCGATGGAGACGGTCAGCGGCAAGGCGATGATGAAATCCTTCACCATGCCCGACAGCATGACCATCGGCAAAAAGGCCGCGATAATGGTGAGGGTGGCCGTGAGAATGGGCACCACCAATTCGGTCGCGCTTTTCCAGGCGGCGGTTGTCGGGCGGACTCCGTTGTCCAGGAGCTCCACGTAATTGTCGGCGACCACGACCGCATCGTCCACCACCATGCCCAGCACCACGATCAGGGCCGACAGGGAAACCTGGTGCAGCTCAATGCCGAAGAAGTGCAAGAGCGCGAACGTCATCGCGACCGTCATGGGAATCGCCGTGGCGGCGACGGCGGCGACACGCAAAGGAAGCAGAAGGAGGATGACCAGGATCACCGCGGTAATGGCCAGGACGAATTCAAACAAAAAATGGCCGACATTCCGCTCAACGATTTTAGGCTGGTTGACGATGGTGGTCAGTTGAACACCGGCCGGCAGCCACCGGGACGCTTCGGCCAGCTTCCGGTCCATTGCCTTTCCGAAGGCGACGATGTTGTATCCTTCGTGCGTCTGAACGGCAAGCAGCAGGCTGCTTTTGCCGTTGACGATGATTTTGGACGAAGGCTCCTCGTACCGGCGTTCGATGCGGGCCACGTCCCGAAGACGGACGACTTCGCCGGTTTTCGCAAAGCCGACGATCTGATCGCCGATCTGGGCTTCCGTTTGGTAGTATCCCTGCGTGTACAGGGGAACGCGAACATCGGACGTCTTCAGGTCGCCGGCCGGTCCGATCCTGTTCTGCGACTGGAGGATTTTCATCACCTGATCCAGCCGGACCCCGTAGAGCGCCAGCTTCGCACTGTCGGTAAAAACGACTATCTGCTCCTTTTGTTCGCCGATGCGCTTGATTTTCGACACTTCTTTCATCGTCCGGAGCGTGTCTTCCAGTTTTTGCGCGTACTCCCGAAGCTGGGCATACTGAGGTTGTTCCATTTCAACGGCGATGATCAGCGCTTCCGTGTCGCCGAACTCCGAATTCACGATGGGGCCGTACACCCCCTGCGGCAGGCTCAAGGCTTTCAGAACATTCAGTTGATGGTTCAGCTTACTCCAGAAGGAGTCGAAGTTCCTGACGTCATTGTTCAACCAGACGGTGATCACCACCATGCCGTCCGACGTCACGGAGGTCGTTTTTTCCTTTCGCACCTCTGCGTACTGAAACAGGTGCTGCTCCAGCTTCCGGGTGACCTGCTCCTCCACCTGCAGCGCGTTGGCCCCGGGATAAAGAGCGATCACCTGGCCCACGCGGATCCGGATCCTGGCGTCCTCGCGGCGCGGCATTTCCATCAGGGAATACACTCCGACCAGAAACGTCAGGGCCAGAACGGACAGGGTGACCTGCGGATATTTGAGCGATTTTTTGACAAAATTCATAATACCTGCTTCAGGGCGACGAATGATCCATGCTGCAGTTTATGCTGGCCGCCGACGACGACCAACTCGCCGGGCGCAAGCCCCGCTGCCACCTCGATGCCGTCTTCATCGATTTTCCCCAGCGATATTTTGCGCCGGAAGGCCTGCCGCTTGATGTTGTCCACAACGAAGACGTAGGCCGTGTTGTCCGTGTCCCGCAAAACCGCCTCTCCCGGAACGGTGATCGCCTCCTCTTTCCGGTCGGAAGGGATCTGAATCTCGGCCGTCATGCCGGGCCGAAGGATTTCGCCGGGATTCTGTACTTCCATTCTGACCGAAAAGGCCCGTGTGGTCGGCTCCGCAAGGGAGCCGACTTCGATCACTCTGCCCGAAAACGCCGAATCGATGGAGGCGACGTAAATTTTCGCTTCCGTTCCCTTGCGAATAAATCTCAGATCGTTTTCCGGCACGGAGGCGTTCACATGGACGGGGTGAATATCGGACACTCCAAAAAGCTGCAAGCCGGCGCCGATGATTTCCCCCACCTCCACGCCGCGCTTGAGCAGAACGCCCCGGAAAGGCGAATACAGTCTGGTCTCGGCCAGATTTTTCGTGTGCAGTTTCTGCTGGGCTCTGGCCGTTTTCAGCCCGTTGGAAATCTTAGAATAGTCGCTTTCGGAAATGCTCCCCCGCTCGTGCATGAGGTTCAGCCGTTGGTACTCGTCTTCGATCTGGGCCACTTGGGCGTCGGCAATCTCCTTGGCGATCCGGTAATTTTCGGGATCGAGGCTCGCCAAAAGCTGCCCCTTGCCGATGATGTCCCCTTCCCGGACCGCGATATAGTTGATCTTTCCGGAAACCATGAAGCCCAGCCGGACGGTTTTCGATCCTTCAATATTTCCGCTGACGGCAATCACTCTGGCCACCGGTTTCTTTTCAATCTTTTTGGCGATCACGAAAACGGGGGCGGTTTCCGGCCCGGCCGTCTGCCGGTCGCCGCAGCCGAACATCAGGAAAAGCGCAGGCAACAAAAAGAATAAAAGCGACATTCTGATTTTCATAAACACCCTCTCGAAAAAAACCGCTTCCCTATGGCTTGTCCCGGTCGGCCGGCATCGCAATTCCGTGCATGACCGCGTCAATGACCTGATCCAGCTCCCGGTCGTAATCGTCCAGTTGAATCATGGGACCGAACAGGTTGCGGTAAACGAAAAAGAGAACCAGGTTGCCCAAAATGCTGCGGCCGGCGACGACCGCGTCGATTTCCTTTTTCATCAGCCCCTTTTCAACCATCTCCCGATGATATTCCTCGAATACCTCTACGGCCCGGGAAATGATTTTGTCATAGAGGATCTGGCGGATGTCTTCGTGATACATGGCCTCCGTGATCACAATGCGCAGCATGGGGAAAACGGCATTGATGACGGCCATGCGGTCTTTCAATACCAGCCGGATACCGGATCGAAGGTCTTCCCGGCCCTCCTGATAAAGAATTTTTTTGAGGCCGTACACCACCAGCGGCTCCGCGATGACATTGCCTAAATGGATCAGAATACCGCGCAGGATGTCCTTTTTGGTTTTAAAATAGCGGAAAATAGTTCCTTCCGCGACTCCGGCCTGGCGCGCAATTTCGCTCGTGCTGGCCGCGCTGAAGCCCTTTTCCCCAATGACAGCAATCGCTGCGTCCAGGATCTTTTTCTCTTTTTCCGACATTTTTAAATCAATTTCCTGCATGACGAAGACCTTTTCCATTAAATCCAGTAATTTCATACATTTAAAAAACTTTTCCCCATTGCCGCCTTGTTGAGTGAGTAATCACTCATTTTTTGGTTTTTGTCAATATTTTTTTAATACCGGGCGGTACCATCAAAAAATGGCCGTTTGGATATTTGGCCTAAATAAGATATAGATTGAAACATTGACGGGGCTGCCGGGTGGAGCGCCTCGCTGCAAAGGGGAAAAATGACCGTCCGGGAAATCATTTTTAAGGCAACACAAAGGCTGGAGGAGGCGGGGATTCCTTCGGCCCGCCTCGATGCGGAAGTTCTGCTGGCCTTTCTTTTGCGTTGCGACCGTCTGGCTTTTTTCAAAAACCCGGAGAATGCCGTCGGCGAAGAGCAGGGAGCCGCCTTTGACCGGCTGATCGAGCGAAGAACGGGAGGAGAGCCGGTGGCCTACATTACGGGCCGGAAGAATTTCTGGTCCTTTGCCCTGGACGTCCACGCCGGCGTTCTGATTCCCCGCCCCGACACGGAAGTGATCGTCGAAGAGGCTCTGGCCGTTTTGCGGCAGGAATCCTGGAGCAACCCGCGCATTCTGGACATCGGCACGGGAAGCGGCGCGATCGCGCTGGCGCTCGCCTGCGAAGTCCCCGGCGCGGCCGTCACGGCCACGGACATCTCGAAGACGGCGTTGGAAACAGCGCAAAAAAATGCCGCCGCGCTGAAATTGGATCGGGTCGTGTTTCTTCGGGGCGACCTTTTCGAACCGGTCAAAGGCCGGTTCGACCTGATTGTCTCCAATCCCCCCTACATCGGAGCGGATGAATATGAATCCCTGCCCGCGGGCGTGAAAAATTTCGAGCCGGAAGAAGCGCTGCGGGCGGGTCAAACAGGCCTGGAATTTTACGAAAAGTTGATATATCAGGCACACGGATACCTCGCGGAAAATGGCTGGCTTTTGCTCGAAATCGGCGCTAGACAAAAACAGGAAGTTCGCGCCATCTTCGAAGCCCATAAGGATTTTTACGAACACATCGATGTGCGCGAAGACTATGCGGGATTGCCGCGCGTCGTCAAAGGAAGGAGAAGGTAAGTGGATAAAATCGTGATTTCCGGAGGCAGGCCGCTCTACGGGGACGTTCGGATCAGCGGCGCGAAAAACGCCGCCCTGCCGGTGCTGACCGCCGCGCTTTTGACCGAAGAGACCTGCACATTTTCCAATATTCCCGACCTGGTCGACATTAAAACCGCCTGCAAGCTTTTAAGAAACATGGGCGTGAAAATCGAGGGCGCGGGCTCGATGAGCCTCAGCGCCGAAAAAATCACCGAAAGCGTCGCCCCCTATGATCTGGTCAAGACGATGCGCGCCTCCATCCTGGTGCTCGGACCGCTGGTGGCCCGAACGGGCAAAGCCCGCGTTTCCCTGCCCGGCGGCTGCGCCATCGGAGCGCGCCCCGTCAATCTCCACATCAAGGCGCTTCAAGACATGGGCGCGACGGTGGACCTGAAGGGAGGCTATATCGAAGCCAGCGCCGGCAGGCTGAAAGGCGCCGACATTTATTTTGATCTGCCCACGGTGACCGGCACGGAAAATATCATGATGGCGGCAACCCTGGCGGAAGGCACCACCGTGCTCAACAACGCCGCGCGGGAGCCGGAAATCGTCAATCTGGCGGAAGTGCTCCGGGGCATGGGCGCCAAAATCAGCGGCGCGGGAACGGACGTGATCACCATCACCGGCGTGCCCAGACTCTCCGGAACCGAGGCGGCCATCATCCCCGACCGGATTGAAGCCGGCACTTTCATGATCGCCGCCGGAATCACCGGCGGGGAAATCAACGTGCTGGGCTGCATCCCCCAGCACCTGGAAGCGCTGACGAACAAACTCAGGGACACCGGCATGAGCATCCAGCCCATGGAAGGCGGATTGCACGTCGCCGCCGGAAGCAAAATCGCCAGCGTGGACATCAAAACCCTTCCCTACCCGGGCTTTCCGACGGATCTGCAGGCGCAGATCATGGCCTACCTGTGCGTCGGAAGCGGCCTCTCCGTCATCACGGAAACGGTTTTTGAAAACCGCTTCATGCATGTGAGCGAACTGTTGCGCATGGGCGCGGACATCACGATTCAGGGGGGCAGCGCCGTGGTGCGCGGCGTTCCCGCCCTGTACGGCGCCCAGACGATGGCCACGGATCTGCGGGCCTCCGCCTCGCTCATCCTGGCGGCGCTGGTCGCCCGGGGCACCACCGAGATTTCAAGGGTCTATCACATTGACCGCGGCTACGAGAACATTGAGAAGAAATTTTCCGCGCTGGGCGCGGACATCCAAAGGGTGAAATAAAAAGATGAAAATTCTTCGAGCCGACGCAAAAGTATTCCGTGATTTTTTTACCGCCCTGCGAACCCGGGGCGGTGCATTTTCACCAAAACTGGTTTCGGACGTGGCCCGGATCGTCCGGGAGGTGTCCGTGCGGGGGGACAAAGCCCTGTTTTCCTACACCCGGAAATTCGACGGCCACGACCTGACGCCGGCAACCGTCGAAGCGACGGATGAGGAAAAGAAAGAAGCGCTGTCGCGCGTCGAACCGCGGGACCTCGACGTGATCCGGCTTTCGGCCGAACGGATTGAAAAGTACCACCGCCGGCAGATCGTCCGGGGATGGTCGATGAAGGAGGAAGACGGCGCTGAACTGGGCCAGCGGATTCTGCCGCTGGCGAAGGTGGGCATTTACGCTCCGGGCGGAAAGGCCTTTTACCCTTCCACCATTTTGATGGCGGCGATCCCCGCGCATCTCGCGGGCGTCAGGGAAATTCTACTGGCAAGCCCCGTGAAGGACGGCCGGCTTTCCCCGCTCATTGCCGCGGCGGCCGAAGCCGCCCGGGTGGACCGCATCTTCAAGATCGGCGGCGCGCAGGCCGTCGCCGCCCTGGCGTACGGGACCGAAAGCGTTCCGCGCGTGGACAAAATCGTGGGGCCGGGCAACGCTTATGTCGCTGCGGCCAAGAAGCTGGTGTTCGGACAGGTGGCCATCGACATGATCGCCGGCCCCAGCGAGGTGGCGATCATCGCCGATCAGACGGCTGACCCCGTTTTCGCGGCGGCGGACATGCTGGCGCAGGCCGAACACGATGAAAAAGCGGCGGCCGTGCTGTTCACGCCGGATCCCGGTCTGGCGCGGGAGGTCGCCGGAGAAATCAAACGGCAGATGAAAACCCTGCCCCGGAAAAAAATCATTCAAAAAGCACTGTCTTCCTACGGCGCGATCATCATCACGGCCGATATCGACGAGGCGGCGGCGCTGACCAATCTTTTTGCGCCGGAGCACCTGGAGCTGCTGGTGGACAATCCGACGAACGTTCTCAGGCAAATCCGCAGCGCGGGTTCCGTGTTTCTGGGGCCTTACACGCCGGAAGCCCTCGGCGACTACATTGCCGGCGCCAACCATATTCTGCCCACGGAAGGCACGGCACGCTTCTCTTCGCCTCTGGGCGTGTATGATTTTTACAAGCGGATGAGCGTCCTGTCTTTTCCCCGGGAGGCGTTCGAAAACCTCTCCAATCCGGCGAGTCATTTCGCGCGGATGGAAGGCCTCGACGCGCACGCCAATTCGGTGCAGGTGCGGTGTAAAAGCGTTAAAAGATGATCGTGCGGGGAACGACGCGTTCCCCGCACCGCTGAACCGTCTATAGGATCAAACGTAGAAGCGACCGGATGCGATGATCGGCGGGTCCTCATGATCGATCGCATAAACGATGTCTTTGTTCATTTCCGCCTTGATCAGTTCAACGACCGGGCGTCTTTTGTTCTGAAGGTTGGCAAAGCTCATCACCTCGTCCATCAGCTGATCGATATGACAGGCTTTGGTGATGATGTGATGCTCTTCACATTCCTGTGCGGTGCAGCGCTTTCCCGTCAGGACCATCTCGTCGAGCTTATAGCGGGGAACGGCTTTTTTCATCGCCGCCATCATGCCCGGCAAAAACGGGATGCCCAGATCGACTTCGGGAAAGCACATGAAGCCCCGGTCCGACCGCATGAAGCGAAAATCAAAATAGCAGCACATGATGGCGCCGCCGGCAAAGGCGTGCCCGGTCATCGCGGCGATGGTGGTCAGCGGATAGAGGGCGATTTTCCGAAACAGGGCCATCATCGTTTCAATAAATTTCTTGGCCGTGGCCGTGTCGTTTTTCTGCATGATGGGCATCAGCCATTCGAGGTCGATGCCGTTGCTGAAGATTTTGGCATCGGCCCCCCGAACCACCAGCACGGTGGCCTGGGTCTGTTTTTCCACATGATCCAGGGTGTCAATAAATTTCTGCAGGAAATCCAGATTCAACCGGTTTTCCCCCTCATTCAGCGTCACAACGGCCACATGGCCTTCCAACTTGACTTCAATCGGCATAGTTCTTCTTCTTTCTTCATCGTTTTTTTTAACGGCTCCGGACCGTTTGTGCAAACCCTTTTCCGGATGCCTGAGGACCCTTATCTTTTTGCGGAAAGTTTTTCAACCCCTATTTCCGTTCATGCTTGACCTTCAGCCCAGCAGCCTTCGGTCTTTATAGTCTTTCTTATTCCAGCGCCTCCCGGGCCTCCTCCTTCGACTGGAAAATATGCGGCGCCAGATTCCGTTTTTTCAGCTCGTCGCCCAGCTTCATGCGCAAAAACGCGCTCGTGGTGTAGCGGGTGACGTCGCTGTAGTATTCGGACACCACATATTTGACCATCTTGACGTATTCGTCTTCCAGATCCGGCACGATGGAAAAGTTGTCGTAGTTGACGATCGTTTTGACGCGCTTCCCCAGCGGGGCGCACACTTCCGCCACGCGGGAGCGGATCGCCTCGATATCGGCCGAGCTGCGGACGTGGAGGCCTTCAAAGTTAACATAAAAGATATTGGTCGCCGGATCGTACGTGAGGCGATCGGGGATCGGAATGCTCAGAAGATCATCCTTGAGCCCCATCGGCGGGAGCTTGAAGATCCGCTCGTCCATCGGGCGGACGTTCTTCATGATCGGCCTGAATTCCATCTGCGACAGAATGTCTTTTTCCAGGTCGATGCCGGGGGCGATTTCGGTCAGCTCCACACCTTCTCGCGTCAGCCGGAATACGCATCTTTCGGTTACATAAAACACCTGCTGTTCGCCCTGCTGGGCGGTCTTACCGCTGAAGGTGATCTGCTCCACTTCCCGGACGATTTTTTTCAGGCTTCCCTCCTGAACGATTTTCAGTTTGCCGTTTTCCACAGCCAGTTGGGTCCCGCCGGCGGTAAACGTTCCCGCGAAAACGATTTTTTTGGCGTTTTGCGTGATGTTGATGAAGCCGCCGCAGCCGGCCAGCTTGGGACCGAACTTGCTGACGTTCACGTTGCCGTGGGAATCCATCTGGGCCAGCCCCAGACAGGCCAGATCCAGCCCGCCTCCGTCGTAAAAGTCAAACTGGGCGTGCATGTCGTTGAGAAAATCCATGTTGGTGGCGGTGCCGAAATCCCCGCCGCCGGAGGGAATGCCTCCGATCGAGCCCGCCTCCGCCGTGAGCGTCAGATAATCGAAAATGCCTTCCTCATTGGCGACATTGGCCACGCCTTCGGGCATGCCGATGCCCAGATTCACCACCATGTTCGGCCGAAGCTCAAAGGCGGCGCGGCGCGCGACGAGCTTCCGCTCGTCCATCGGCAGGGGCTCCACGGTGGCCGTGGGAACCTTGAATTCGCCGCTGAAAGCCGGATTATAGTACGTGGAATAGGTCTGCCGGTGATTTTCCGGGCGGGCCACGACGACGCAGTCCACCAGAATCCCGGGAACCTTGACGTGGCGGGGGTTGAGCGCGTGGCGGTCGGCGATTCTCTCCACCTGCACAATGACGAATCCGCCCGAGTTTTTTGCCGCCATGGCCATCGGCAGCACTTCCAGCGTCAGCGGCTCCTTTTCCATCGAAATGTTGCCGTCCATGTCCGCCGTGGTGCCTCGCAGAAACGCCACCGAAACCGGCATCGTCTTGTAGGCCAGATACTCCTTGCCGTCAAAGGTGATCTGTTCGACCAGATCTTCCGTGGTGATCTCATTGACCTTGCCCGCGGACAGCCGGGGGTCGACGAAAGTGCCCAGTCCCACATGCGTGATCGTCCGGGGCAAACGTCCCGCGACATCCCGGTACATGCGCGTAATCACCCCCTGGGGAAAGTTGTAGGCCTCAATTTTTCCCGCGAGGGCAAGCTTCTGCATTTTGGGAATCAATCCCCAATGCCCGGCAATGACGCGCCGGACCAGCCCGTCATGCGCCAGCCGGTTGACGCCCTTTTCCCTGCCGTCCCCGATGCCGGCCGCGACGATGATCGTGAGGTTTTTCGGTTCGCCCGTTTTCAGAAAGCGGTCTTCCAGACCCTGGAGCAACTCTTCGGGGGAGTAGCCGACAAAGCCGTTGACGGCGATGGTGTCCCCGTCCCGAATCACCCGCATGGCATCCTCCAGGGACACCACCTTCCCTCGCTTCATCCCGGAGCGGATATCCGCAATGACCGGACTGACAACGCCCTGGTTGCTCATGGAGCACCTCCCGTGTGGTCGCTACGCGGTCATGGTTCCACCATCCACATAGATGGTATCTCCCGTAATGTAGTCCGCGGCGCCGGACGCCAGGAAAAGCACCGCGCCGACGACGTCTTCCGGTTCGCCGATCTTTCCCTTGGGAATGGCCCGGGCAATCAGCGCCTCCACCTCCGGATTCGACCAGATGGGCCGGCTGAAATCCGTTCGGGTGAACCCCGGCGCGACGGCGTTCACATTGATGCCGAACTGCGCCCATTCCTTCGCCATGCAGCGGGTCAGGTGCTTGAGCGCCGCCTTGCTGCAGCCGTAAGCCGCCATGCCCACCTCGGCTTTTTCCGCGCCGACCGTGGTAATGTTGATGATTTTCCCGCTTTTTTGTTCCGTCATTTTTCGCGCGACCAGGCGGCTTAAAAGCCAGACGGCCTTCACATTGGTGTTGAAACACTTGTCCCAGCCGTCCTCGCGCAGTTCCAGAAGACCCCTCAGAAAACTGCGGGCCGCGTTGTTGACCAGAATATCAATTCCGCCGAATTCGCGGACCGTCGCATCGACCAGATTCTCCAGCTGTTCATGAACCGTCAGGTCGGTGACCACGGCCAGCGCCTTGCCGCCGTTTCCGGAAATTTCGGCTGCAACGGCGTCGATCTCCGCTTTTGTTCTGCTGCACAGCACCACGTTCGCTCCGGCCTGGGCCAGGCCCAGAGCGATCACACGGCCGATCCCACGGCCCGCTCCGGTGACAATCGCCGTCTTTCCGGCAAAATTGAAAACAGGATTCATGATCTTCGCCTCCTTTATTCATTTCATGCGGAAAGCCGCCGCAGCCAGTTCACGGCGGCCGTTTGGAAACCAGGGCATTCGGCGCCCGACAGCCTTGCCGCCTACATCTTCATTCCGCCGTCGCAGAAGATGATCTGCCCGGTGATGAAGGAGCTTTCGTCGGAGGCCAGAAACAGTGCCAGATTGGCGATGTCCTGCGGGGAGCCTTTCCGGTTCAGCGGAACAATGAACGGCAGCATCATGTCCATCTGCTGAAGGACGTCCGCGGGCATGCCTTTCATCATGTCCGTCCAGATCATTCCCGGCGCGATGGCGTTGACGTTCACGTTTTTCGGCCCCAACTCCTTGGCCGCGGTTTTGGTCATGCCGATGACGCCCGCCTTGGAAGCCGAGTAGTTGAGCTGGCCCGCGTTGCCCAGCGCGCTGGTCGAGGAAATGTTGATGATCTTTCCGTACTTTTTCTCGCGCATGACGCGACCCGCACACTGGATGCCGTAGTAGACGCCCGTCAGGTTCACGTCGATGACGGCTTTCCACTGGTCGTCCGTCATTTTGTGCAGCATCACATCGCGGGTGATGCCGGCGTTGTTGACGATGATGTCGAGTGTGCCGAAATCGGCCACGGCGGTATCGACCATTTTCTGGACCACCTCCCGGTCGGACACACTGCCCAGAACGGCAACCGCCTGACCGCCCTTGGCCCTGATCTTTTCCACCACGCCTCTGGCATCGGCTTCATTGACGTCATTCACGATGATTTTTGCGCCTTCTTCGGCAAAACGCAGCACGATGCCTTCTCCAATGCCGCGTCCCGATCCCGTTACAATGGCTACCTTGTCTTTCAGTCTCATACGATCTCCTTTTCTTTTTTTTCGGCGGTCAACCGTTTACCGGTTTTTCCCGTCGCTTTCCTTCATGACCCGCTCAGCCGGCCGGCCGCTTGCGGATGATTTCCTTGCAGAGCGCCAGATAATCCTCTGCCCCGTGGCTTTTGGGGGCGTATTCAAAAATGGACAGACCGAAACTGGGGGCTTCGGCCACGGCGATGTTTTCGCGAATGACGGCCTTGAAAACCCGGTCGCCGAAGCGCTCGCGCACCTTGTCCATGATGGCGTTGTTGAGCCTCTTTCTCGCGTCATAGCGGGTCGGAATAACCCGGTACGTCGGCGCGTTGTGATTGTATCGGTTTTTTACGTCTTCGATCAGCGCAAGAAGCCTGCTCATGCCCTTGAGCGCCAGAAATTCCATCTGGAGCGGGATAAAAACCTCCCGACAGGCCACCAGGGCGTTGACCGTCAGCAGGCCGGAGGCCGGGGGGCAGTCGATGATGACGTACTGCGCGTCGGACGCATTCTCCAGACGTTTTTTCAGAAGGCTTTCCTTTTCGGGAAGTCCGGCCATTTCCGTCTCCAGGCGCGTGAGCTCAAGGTTGGCCGGCAAAACGCTCATGCCCCGGATGGGCATGGCCGCCTGGGAAATCGGCGCCGTCCCCTTCATGACGGAATAAACCGTGCCCGGGAGATGTTGTGCGTCGATACCCAGCGAGTACGTCAGGTGCGCCTGCGGGTCAAAATCGATGACCAGCACCTTTTTGTTCATCCGGCTGAGCCCCACGGCAATATTGAGGGCGCAGGTTGTCTTTCCCACGCCTCCCTTCTGATTGCAAAAAGCGATGATGTCGGGACCGGCCATGTTTTGCGCCTCCAGCGGCTACCCCGGAGACCGGGGACCGCTCACGTTATGCTCCGTTCAGCTTCGCGACAAAATTCTTTAGGATGGCGGTGATCTCGCCGGGTTTTTCCATAGGGATCAGATGACCGGCGCCGGGCACGGATCCGAACTCCCCGCGCGGCAGGAGCGAGACGGCCCGTTTCAGATCCACGAAAGCGACATTGGGGCTTTGCTCCCCTTCGATCACCAGCGCGGGACAACCGATCTTTTCCAGAAGCGGCCAGGGATTGCAGCACCAGCCGCCCATGAACATGGCCGCTTCGCTTTCCGGCGAACAGGCCAGCCGCATATCGCCTTCCGGCATTTTTTCCATGCCGAAGCGCTTGTAAAGCTGCAGGATCTCGTCGTCCCAGGTTGTAAAAAAGGAGCGGGATTTCAAATAAGCGTGTGCGTCTTCCTCACTTTGCCAGTAGTTGAGGCGTTTGATCGACTTGGACGCCAGCGGGTGGCCTTCGACGCTGGGGGTCAGGCTGTAAAATTCCTCGGGCAGAAAAATCGGCTCGATCAGGACCATACCGCGCGGACGAACGCCGAATAGCGAAGCGGCGATCGTCGACACCGTGGCGCCCATGGAATGACCGACCTGCACGTGATGTTCAATTTTCTGCGCCCGGCAGAACGCGCCCAGGTCCTCGGCGATGATATTCCATTTCAGGCCGCCCTGATGCGGGTCGCACGTCCGGTAATTGCAGATGTAAGGCGCCCAAATCGTATATTCGGGGCTGAATGCTTCAATAATCGGGTGCCAGAGCCAGGGCAGGAAACCGGTGGCATGGCAGAAGAGCATCTGCTTTTCGCCTCCCGGGTAATGCAGGTAGGGCAGTTCGGCGCCGCCCACATCCTGGTGCTTCAATTCGGGGATGTCTCTTTTCATCGGCAATCCAATCCTTCTTTGGTGAATCTTCCGCTCGCAGGGCGCGGCCGGGGTACATTTATCAGAAGACGAACACGGCGGCGGCAACCACCGTCGTGTAATGGTTATCCATGCAGATTTTCGACTGGGTTACATTCAGCGTCCGGACGATCTTGCCGCTGATCTTGAAAATTTCCTTTTTTTCATCCCAGCTCTCATCCACGTTGAAATCGATCCCCAGCGTGGAAGCCAGCATGGCGGCGGCCAGGTCCTCGGCGTGGTCGCCGGTTTGTTTTTCCGTCATGCCGAAGGCGTGGTGTTCACTGATGTATCCGTAGGACGATTTGTCGGCGGGAATGGCGCAGCCGACCGACGCGGCCAGAAGCCTCTTGGGCTCGTTGGAACAGCAGCGGCTCATTACGCAGTAGGTAATGGCGCCCGGCGTCAGCGATTTGAGCCCCTGTGACTTGGGAATCATCTTGCAGCCGGGTGGAAAAATGCTGGACACCTGAACCAGATTGCATTTTTCAATGCCGGCATTGCGCAGGGCGCGCTCAAAGGAATGCAGTTCATCCTTGTGCGTGCCTACGCCCTTGGTGAAAAAGATTTTTTTGGGAACGAAATCCTGCATCGATGTCTCCTTTTGAGTGGGATGTGGTGCCTCCGGGACATGGATCAAATACCATGAAAATCATGGCCGTAATTTACACAAAATTTTCAAGAATGCAAAAGAAAATGATGGGGACGCCGGGGGACCGTTTATCTTGCCTGAAACGCAAAAAAAGATTATAGGGAACAGGATCTTAAGGGAAGGGTGTTCTCATGAACCGATTGTACGGGCTGGCCATCATTTTCTTTTTCATTTTATCCGGTTGCGTATCCGCGCCCGACACCGTTCGGGATGTACGGGAACTCCGCCAGGACCACGCCTTCTATCTGACGGACAGGGCCGATCCGCTCCCTGCGGCCCTGCAGGCGCGGATGGACGGGGATTACAACACCATTTATTTTTCCGTGTGGCACCAGAGCCGTCCTTTTCACGCCTGGGAGGAAAGAGTCCGCCATGATTTTAAAAGATACGCGCTCAGGCCCGGCTACGGCGAAAATAAAAAACCGCATCCCTCCTCGTGGCTGAAAAAAATGCAGCAAAACGCCGACCTGGAGGGCTACCCCAACGCACTCACCCGCGGGATCACGATCCGAAACACAAATTTGCGGGAGCTGCCCACGAATTCCCCCCACTTCACGAGCGCAAACGGGGACAGTTCCGCCTGGCCTTTCGACAACCTGCAGCGGTCGTCCGTGCCAACCGGCACGCCGGTTTTTATCGCCCACGTCAGTGCGGACAAAGCCTGGGCACTGGTGGAAACCTCCTTTACCTACGGCTGGATGCCGGTTGAAGACTTTGCCCGGGTCAATGAAGATTTTATAAAAACCTGGGAATCGGGGCGCTACGCGGTGATTCTGCGTGATGCCACGTCCGTTCTGGACCAGAACGGACGGTTCCTCGTGAAGGCGTCCGTGGGCCATCTTTTCCCTTTCACCGCGATAAAGGACGGAAAGGTTCAACTCTGTGTCGCCATGGCGGATCAAAACCGACGGGCAGTGATCCGGCAGGGGTTTGTCCCGGCGGAAGCGGCCGCGGCCAAGCCGCTGCGCTTCACCCCGGCCAACGCGGCCCGGGTCGCCAATGAACTGATTGGCGAACCCTACGGATGGGGCGGTCTTTACGGCAACCGTGACTGCTCGGCCATGACCCGTGATTTTTTCACCGTCTTCGGGATCTGGCTGCCGCGGCACTCGGAAGATCAGGTGAAGGAAGCGGGCGCGTATATCGACCTGCGGGGCCTGTCGCCCGAAGAAAAGGAAAGAATCATCATGGAAAAAGGCGTCCCGTACCTGAGCCTCCTGTGGCGCAAGGGGCACGTGATGCTGTATATCGGCGCTCCGCAAGGCCGGGCGCTCATCTTCCACAATATCTGGGGCATTCGGACAAAGGATCTGCAGGGGCGTGAAGGGCGAAAGATCATCGGACAGGCGGTGATCACCGGTCTGACGCCGGGACGGGAGCTTTCGGATATGGACACGGCCGCCGGTTCTCTGCTGGACAACATCGCCGCCATGAACATCCTTTCCGCGGACGTTCGGGAGGCTCCGGCGCCATGAACAAATACAAAATCGTTCTTGAGTATGACGGCACCAACTACAGCGGCTGGCAGGCACAGAAGAACGCCAGGAGCATCCAGGAAACGGTAATCGGCGCGGCCCGTAAATTTCTGGGCGTTCCGGTGGAATTGCAGGGAGCGGGGCGCACCGACGCCGGTGTCCATGCACTGGGACAGGTGGCCCATCTGGAATGCGCCCGCCTGGTGAACGGAGACGCCCTGCGGATGGGACTGAACGATCTGCTGCCGGCAGGCATCAATATTCTGAGCGCACAGAGCGCTCACCCGCGGTTTCACGCCCGCCATTCGGCCGTGGGCCGCAGTTACCTGTATCTGATCGCGACGAGGCGCACCGCTTTCGCCAAAAAATACGTCTGGTGGGTTAAGGACAGCCTCCACATCGGCAAAATGCGGCAGGCGCTTCAGGTTTTTGAGGGCTTTCACGATTTTTCCTCCTTCGCCGACAAAAGAATGGAGAAGGGCGCTTCCACCACCGTGCAGATGGAATCCGCACGGCTTGAGGAATTCGAACAAATCATCGCGGTGCGCCTGGTCGCCTCTCATTTTCTGTGGAAAATGGCGCGGCGCATCGTCGGCATGATCGTTGAGGTTGGACGCGGCCGGGCAACGGCCGGCGACCTGGCCGGGATGCTGAAAAACTTTTCCGACGTTCCCGCCCGACACACGGCCCCGCCCTCAGGACTTTTTCTGGAAAAAGTCCTGTATGAAGGCGAGCGGCCGGCGGACATTCGGCCGCCGGTTTATCTGCCGTAACCCCCGGACCCTTTCCGGCGGCTTTGAATCCGTATTTTCAAAGAAAAACATTGACATGCTGAGGGAACTTTCCTATATTCCCGTCGCCGGGAAGAAGCTTTCGATCGCGCCTGCCGCTTTTCAAAAAGCTTCCTGCCTCGCCGGACGGACATCAGGATGCCCTTCCTGCTGAACCGCTTCAACATCGGAAACTCTTCAACCCAAGATACGCCAGGCCGACCCATGCAAGAGGATAAAAAAAAGAAACCGACATCGCTGGCAACCCTCAAGGACCTGATCAGCCGCAACCGCGAGTTCGACATCATCGATCTCTTTTCCGACATGCATCCGGCCGACATCGCCGATCTGATCGACGAACTCGAAGAAGAAGACCGCCTGCATCTGTTCACGCTGCTGAACGTCGACAAGGCTTCGGACGTGATCCTGGAGTTGTCGGACAGCTCCAGAGAGCAGCTCATCGAAGACCTGTCCAACGAACAGCTCACCGATATCATCGAAGAAATGGAGTCGGACGACAAGGCGGACATCATCGCCGAACTGTCGGACGATCAGGCCAAGGCCGTTCTCGACGCCATCGAGCCGGAGGAATCCCAGGAAGTCCAAGAACTGCTCCGGTACGCGGAAGACACGGCCGGCGGCATCATGCAGTCGGAGCTGGTCTCGGTCGGCAGACAGGCCACCATCAATGACGCCTTTCAGGCGGTCGTGGACGCCAAGGACGACATGGAAAACATCCACAATATTTTTGTTGTGGATCATGAAAACAAACTGGTCGGAACGGTTCCCCTGCAAAACCTGATCACCATGAAGCGCTTTACGCCGATCGTGGACGTCATCGACGAAGACATTCCCAGCGTCAGGGCGGACATGGACCAGGAGGAGGTGGCGCGCCTGTTCAAGAAATACGATCTGGTCTCCGTGGGCGTGGTGGACGCCGACAACCGCCTGCTGGGCCGCATCACCATCGACGACGTCGTGGATGCCATTCAGGAGGAGACCTCGGAGGACATATACCGCATCGCCGGTCTGGGCCACAACGATACCATTTTCAACAAGACCGTCGATTCCGTCAAGAAGCGCCTGCCCTGGCTCTACCTGAATCTCATGACGGCGCTGACATCGGTTCTGGTGATCGGATTTTTTGAAGACACCATCAAGCTCATGGTCGCCCTGGTCTTTTTCATGCCGATTATCGCCGGCCTGGGCGGCAACGCCGGAGGCCAGACGCTGGCGTTGATCATCCGCGGCATTGCCCTGGGAGAAGTTACGTTTGAAAACGCCAAGCGCGTGTTGGCCCGGCAGATCGCCGTCGGAGTGACCAACGGCGTCGCCGTAGGGCTGGTGATTGCGATGATCGCCTACTTCTGGAAGGGCATTCCCATCCTCGGCCTGGTGATCGGCCTGGCCATGATCATCAGCGTGTTTGCCGGCACGATGGTGGGGGTTCTGATTCCGCTGGCCCTCAAGCGCATGAAGCTCGATCCGGCGCTGGGATCGAACATCCTGCTGACGGCCTTTACCGACGCTTTCGGATTCCTGTGCTACCTGGGTCTGGCAACCGTTCTCATCAAACTGATGGCCTGATCCCGGCGGCGGAAAATTCCGTTGACACGGAAAAACGACGGCGGCAGAATGTTCACGGATAACCATCCGACGGGAGATACGAAAGCAGCCTGCAATGAGATGGACCGGAAAAAAAGTTGGACTTGCCCTGGGCGGCGGCGGTGTCCGCGGCCTGGCTCACATCGGTGTGATGCAGGTTCTGGAAAAAGAGGGCATCAAAATCGACCTGATCGCGGGAACCAGCGCGGGCGCGCTCATCGGAGGCGCTTACGCGGCGGGCATGACCCCCCGCGAGATCGCGGCGAAAGTGGAATCCTACCTGCAGAGTTCGGAATTCGAGGAATCCGCCATCCGATCGATGGGCCTGTCGTTTTCCACGGGACCGAAAAATTTTTTCGAGAGAGCGCAAATCTTTGCCCGGAATCAGTACTACCTGCTCAAGGCCCTGTTCCGTCCCTCCATCCTGCCCGCCGAGGACTTTCAGTCCCTCATCCACTACCTGCTGCCGGAAGTGGACATCCGCGACACACGCATCCCCTTTTATGCCGTATCCACGGATTTGATTACCGGCAGGCAGGTCGTCCTGCACGAAGGCTCCCTGCGTCAGGCGGTGCTGGCCAGCAGTTCCGTTCCCGGAGCGGTCGAACCCACCCGCCTGGGCGAGTGGCTGCTGGCGGATGGGGGAGTGACCAGCCTGGTCCCCGTCCACGCGGCGCGGGCGGCCGGTGCGGATGTCGTCATCGCCGTAACGGTGGACCGCGATCTGCCGAAAGACACGGACATCGAAACGGCAAAGGATGTTTTGTACCGGGCCGGAGAGATCACCGCCAACGCGCTGGAAACCGCCGAACTTCAAAACGCGGACGTCGTCATCCGCCCCGCCGTGGGTGACCTTCACTGGTCGGATTTCAGCCGGTCGCAACACCTGATCAAAGTCGGAGAGGACGCCGCCCGGGCGTCCTTGGAAAAAATCGGCTCTTCCCTCCCTTTTGCCCGCCGTCTTTCCCGATTTGCCCGGCGCCTTTTGCGCCAGGAACAGCAACCCGGCAACCGTCACCCCGATTTGTCATGAAAACATCCGACCCGATTCGTTCCCGCGTTCTGCCGCTCATCGCATGGGTTATGCTTGGCGCGCCGACGCCCGGCCCGGTGTCTGCCGCCGGGACACAGGATCGGGAAGCCGCCGTCCGGCCGTGGTCGGTTTCCCTGCAGACCCGGTATTTTTTTTGGGTCATCCGCTTACGTTCTTCCTGCCAGAAACACCGGCAATTTCCTCAGTAAAAATACTTGACATTAACCCGTAATCATTGATGATGTTTTTTCGGCACTCATGTTATGGTTAAGGCGTTCTTTTAAATAATGGAACGGATAACGGGTTAAGAGAATGTGGCAGCTCCTGAAAACCGGAAGAAAATGAAGAATGTTTTTCTACAACAGCGGGAGAAATCGTTGGGGGAGGTCAGACGAATCGGCCTGATCGCCGACAGCCACGGCGACTTTGAGCGAACGGAGTTGGCCGCCCATACTCTCCTGGTTTCCGGCGCAGAACGACTGATCCATCTAGGTGATTTCTGCGACACGTTGCAGGAATCCTCCTGGGTAACCACCATGCAGGTCCTTAAACGGCATCGGATGGTGACGGTCAAGGGGAATAATGATTTCCAGGTAGAGACGCTTCTCCATGAGCGTCGTCCGGGGCAGGATCAGGCGGAAGTTGAACTGCTGGCGTATCTCAAGTCGTTGCAAACGACGATAGTCATGGATGGTCTCTGTTTTGCGCACTCCCTGCCCTATGACTCCCTCCGGTCGTTCTATGAACCCGTTGATGACGGCACAACGGTTAAGGCCGGTAATATTTTTCGTCAGACGGCGCATCGCATCATCTTTTGCGGCCACTCCCACACCCCGGTCCTGTTCCGCTGGAGGAATGAAAGAGTGACTCGGGAGGAGATTCCCCGGGATACGACGATCTTGATGAAAGATTCGGAACGCTACATTGTCGTCGTCGGGGCGGTGGCGAACAACGATTGTGCCCTGTACGACAGAGAGGCGACTCACTACCGGCGGATCCGGTTGGATTGAACATTCCCCAAAATAGACTGGGTTTTCTAGGCAACATGAAAAACATTCAGTTGCCGGATAAAGTCACGGATCTTATCCGACACCGGCGACCACCGGACATTTGATATGGAGCCCGTGGTGTGAAAATACCGGACAGCCGGAAAGTCCGGTTGATCGGGGCGCTTCTCCAGACGCCCGGCCTCCGTTTCGTTGGGACGTCCCTAACATTCCCATACGGAAGGTAAAACAATCATGGCGGAGAAACTTGACGAGAAACAGCCGATCGAATTCAAGGAACTGCTCCTGTCCGAAGCCGTCCAGTCCGATGATCTGATCAACATCTCGGACAGGAAGGGCATCGTCGGCAAACAGGGGCTGCTGGAGGAGATGCGCGGGTCCAGGCGGCAAGGGTCAAATCACAGGGGTGAAGAACCTGAAAATCCAAAAGGGGGAGTCTCATGGAATACAAACAGGTGCAGTATAAGCCCGGCAAGGTAACGCAGATCATCTTTAACCGGCCCGAATATCTCAACGCCCAGAGCTATCAAATGCTTGCCGAAGTCGACCAGGCCTTCACGGCAGCCGCCTCCGACAAGAATTGCGGAGCAATTGTCCTGTCCGGAGCGGGGCGGTCCTTTTCCGCAGGCCACGATCTGGGAACGGAGGAAGAAATCAAGTATTGCCGGGAACACGGCCTGACGGTGCCCAATGATGCAGATCTGCCGAAGAAAGTGGCGGATATGCACGAATGGTTTGTGAAAAAAACTTTGGACTGGCGCAACTGTCCAAAACCGACCGTGGCCATGGTGCATGGTTATTGTATTTATGCCGGATGGATGCTGGCCGCGGCGATGGATGTCATTTTTGCCGCCGAGGATGCCCTGTTCCTTCCCGGCATGGTCGAATACTTTTCCATCCCTTGGGACATGGGTCCGCGCAAGGCCAAAGAAATCCTCCTGGAGCATCGGTTCATTACGGCGGCCGAGGCCCTTGCTTACGGGTTCGTCAATCGGATCTATCCGGCGGACCAGGTGGAGAAAGAAGCCCTCGCCTATGCCGAACGCGTGGCCGACAATTGCCTGATGGCCCCCGCATGGACAGGAACGATCAAAGCATCCATCAATCACATGCAGGACGCCATGGGGTTCAGCACTGAAATTGAAACCGCCTATGCAAGCTTCTGTCTCATGCTCGGACTCGGCGCCTACTCGGCAGCCAAACCTGATGATGGCGGTTTCGCCCGCACCGGCATTGCCCGCAGGAACTTCGAATTGGCCAAACCATGGCTTTCCAGGCGGGGACTCTGATTCGAAACCATCCAGATAAGAGCAAGGCACAGTAGCACCCAAGCGCTGGAAACCGAAATAGTCGATCTTCATCCTGCTGTTTCTTGCAGCGGCGAGATCACTCTGAGATCTGTGCCGGGTTTCAGGCGATACATCCATGTGAACTGCACCGGGCTGGTGAAAGAAGGCGGTATCCGGATGCGCTCTCTCAATTGGCATTCATGAATGTCCGTTTTTTCATCTGACAAATTTTTAATAATATGCCGACCGGGGCTCAAGCGGCATATTGCCATAAAATACCAAGCGTCATAATCTCATGTTGATCGATATTTAAGCAATTTCCTGTTTGCATTCTTTTCGGCAAAGAGTAATAATCCCTCGGAATATCGAAGAAGCCAGGTAGATTAATTGTTATCTTCTTGCCGGCGATGAAAAAAGGACATTGTTTGAATAATTTAAATGAAGTCAGGATCAGAAATGCACGGCCTTCTGATCATGGAAAAGTCATTTCGGTTATGCCTGAATGGTGGGGCGGCCGTGATCTATCCTCTTCTGTTTTAAAAATTTTCTTCATACATTTTACCAGCACGACATTTATTGCGGAGATAAATAATCAGTTGGTGGGTTTCTTGGTAGGCTTTCTGTCGCAATCAGAAGAAAAGGTGGGATATGTTCATTTTGCCGGAGTTCATCCCAAATTCAGAAAGGCAGGTATCGGACGTCTGCTTGTCGAAGAATTTTATAAGGTGTGCAAAACAAAGAACAGAACGATTGTTAAGTCCTGCACTTCGCCAATAAATAAGCTATCGATTGCATTTCATCAAAAAATGGGGTTCACAATCGAACCTGGTGATGGAATGATTGATGGCGTGCCTGTGACATTGGATTACTTGGGGAAAGACAACCCCAAAGTACTTTTTAGAAAAGAATTAGACACAAGACAACCTGTTGCTCCAGCGGACTCGTGGCCCGCTCCGGCTGAGTTTTTCGTTGGGCATTTATCGGAGGAATACCAAATGAAGGAGTCAGTCTATGTAAAGGAAAGCTCGGACAAGGGACGGGGAGTCTATGCCGCAGGGGACATCCGAAAAAATGAAGTCATCTTAGAGTTCAACGGCCCGTATGTTAAAATCGAATCGCTGGCCGGCATCCCGCGCGAGGTTCAAGATCACCTTTTCAACATCGGTCTCGGTGAGTATCTCATCGTCCGGGAACCCGGTGTGTATACCAACCATTCATGCGATCCCAATGCGGGCATCGTGAGGGATGTCTTGCTGGTCGCCATGCGGGACATCGAAAGAGACGAGGAAATCACAT
>DAOTJI010000027.1:0-32507 GCA_035448625.1 Smithellaceae bacterium
AACCTTCCCGGGCATGCTGCTTCAGGATGTTGTATTCGTTGTCGGTGATCTTGCCCGGCCGGCTGAGGAACTCCGCGGGCACGTAAATTTTCCCGATATCGTGAAGCATACCCGCCGTATGCACGGCGCTGATGTGTTCATCGCTGAAATGCATTTCGGCGGCGATCGCTTCGGCCAGGCGGGTCACTCGTTCCTGGTGTCCGGCGGTATAGGGATCCCGGACTTCCACGGCCATGGAGAGCGCGCCGGTGGTTTCGTCCAGAACCCGCCGCAGGGTGATTTCCGCGCTGATGTCGATGACGGTTCCCTGGTAATGGATGAAATTGCCCCGCTCATCGAAAACGCCCCGGACGTTCATGGAAACCGATAGTTTGCTTCCATCCTTCCGGTATAATTCCGTTTCGAATCCCTTCACATAGCCGTCGGTTAGAAGAAGTCTGATCAATTCTTGACGGCAGGACGCATCGACATACAGATTTTCCGGACGGGATGTTGCCTCGATGTATTCTTCGGCGGAGGAATAGCCCAGCAAAGCCACCATGGCGGAGTTGACCATCGTGCACTTGCCCTCCAGGGTGGTCTGAAAGATGCCCTCGAAGGCGTTCTCGACGATGCTGCGGTACCTGGCTTCGCTTTCCTTTAAGGCCTCTTCGGAAATTTTGCGCTCGGCCATTTCAAACAGCAGATCTTCATTGAGCTTCCGGAGCTCTTTTGTCCTTTCCCGCACCTCCTGCTCCAGTTCATCGCGGGCGTTGCGCAGAATTTTTTCCGCTTCCTTTTTTTGCGTCACATCATTGCCGATGCAGATAATTTCGGAGATTCGTCCCTGTTCGTCCACAGCAGGCCTGTTCGTCCACAGGATCCAGACCCTGCTTCCGTCTTTTTTGATGTTTTCGTTTTCGTTGACGGTGTGTTCTCCGGGCTTTCGGCAGACCTGTTCCATGAAGGCCGCGAGATCGCGTCCGGAGGATTCCATTTCCGGAACGATGGTGCCGATCAGATTTTTCCCGAGGATCTCCTCTTTTGAAAAACCGAAAAAGCGGAGTGCGAAGTCATTGGCAAAGGTAATTCTTCCGGAAGGGTCCATGCGAAGGATGATGCTGTTGGCCAGTTCGACCATCTCTCGGTATTCCTGCTCGCACCTTCGGTACCTTTCCGCCGCTTCTTGGTTGTTGGCTTCGGGTTTCTGAAGGCGCTTGCGTGAATCGCGCATCCTTGCCGCTTCTTTCCGCAGTTCTTCCTGGGTCATTACAGGGTCCTCAAAGGTTATGGGATTGCGGTCCGCCGGGATTTTTCCCGTTGACCGGCCGGAACTCATCTTCACATGAGCGACATATTTTCGGCCTCCCGCATGAGCCCCTCCCGGAATTTGGGATGGGCGATGCTGATCAACGCCAGCGCCCTTGCCCTGGTGGATTTGCCTTTCAGGTTGACGATACCGTATTCCGTCGCGATGTAGTGTGCGTCGTTTCGGGGCGTCGTGACCATCGTTCCCGTGGGAAACTGCCCCACGATGCGGGACACTTCCTCGTTTTTTGCCGTGGAATACAAAACCAGGATGGCTTTTCCGTCGGGCGAATCGTAGGCCCCCCGGACAAAATCCAGCTGCCCTCCTGTGCCGCTGTATTGGCGGCCTTCCAGAAATTCCGCGTTGCATTGCCCCAGCAGATCGATCTGAAGGATGGCGTTGACGGACGTCATGCGGTGATTTTGGGCAATGACGCCCGGGTTCATGACGTAGGAGCTGGGGTAATTTTCAAAACTTTTGTCCCCGTTCATATATTCAAACGTTTCTTTGCCCCCGTAGGCCAGCGAAAAGATGTGTTTGCCCGTGTGGACATTCTTATGCGCTCCGGTAATCACGCCTTTTTGAATCAGATCCACCATGCCGGGGCAAAGGAGCTCCGTGTGGATGCCCAGATCCCTGTGTCCTTCCAGGTAGGGTGCGATGGCGTTGGGAAGGGTGCCGATGCCCAGTTGAATCACCGCCCGGTCCGGGATGTATTCGGCGACAATCTTGCCGATGGCCGGATCCAGCGGATTCGGTTGCAGGGGCAGCAATTCCAGCAAGGGGACGGTATTTTCAACGATCATTTCAATGTCCGAGATGTGAATCAGGGCATCGCCGTAAACAAAAGGCATGTTTTCGTTCACTTCGACGATCAAGGTTTTGCACAGCGTTGCCATCACGGACATGTAGCCGTTGCAGGGGCCGAAGCTGAAGTAACCGTCTTCGTTCATCGGGGCGACCGTGGCCACGGCAACATCAACATCCATGGTTTCCATTACGATTTTCGGGACCTGATGGAGATAGGCGGGGACGAACTGCGTCAATCCGACCTGCACCATGTTGCGGGAGCTTTCGCTAACGAACCAGCTGTAGGAGTCGACCACGTCGGCGATATCCGGACTTCCCAGCGTTTCCGCAAAATGCTTCTGGGCATTAAACGTGTAGACTTTGAGGTGGTGCAGGTCTCCGCGGCGGGCCCGGTCGGCGATGGCCGCCAGCATGCCCGGGGGCTCGGCAATGGTGACGCCGTGGATCAGCGTGTCCCCGTCCTGAACGGCTTTCGCCGCGAGGTCAAACGTCGTCAATTTTTCCCGGTACTGCTGTGCTAAACCGACCATTTTCACGTTCCCGTCGCCCTTCGACAGGCTCAGAGCGGCCATCTGGTTTTTCATGGTGCGTTTGTCGTTTCTCGACAGGCTCGGGATGACACCGAATCCGTAAGCCGGTTCGTATATTTACATGGCCTGCTCCATCCTTTCAAGTGAAATCATCCGGTGCGGCGAGAAAAAACGCATCGGTAAAGAAGCCGGTTTTGTGAGCGGAAGTTGTTGATAAATTATCGCCAATAGGGTATCCAATTCATCCATATAGAACCGAAGCATAAAAACACGGATCAAGCAGGGCGCCGATGCTGGACACATTGATCAGAAAGTACAATTCGCGGAAAATATCCACGCAGTATCTTCTGCTGCTGATTCCCGCCATCTTGCTGCTTTTTCTTGCCTTCGGGTTTGTCGCGTATTATCTGGGTAAGCCGGAAGCCCTGAGAACCAACCGCGACCTTGCCGAGGTTGTTACGAAAAAAACCAATCAGGCGCTTATGCGATGGCTGGAGGAGCAGATCCGCACGGCGCAGACCATTGCCCGCGATCCGAGAATTATTGCCGTCACGCTTTCCCCGGCGGATCCGCAAAAAAGGACGGACGCGCAGAAATTCCTGTCCGAGATGCAAGCACGATACCCCTATTATGAAAATATTCCCCTGGCCGTAAAACTTGCCCCGGACCAGACGATCACGCTCGATGTCCAGGGCGAAAAGAAAATCATCGGAAACGGAAATTTCTTTATCGATACGGTGGGCGGTAAAACGATCGGGAAGTGCGGACCCCAGTTCAGTTACATCAAGAATGTCTTCGGGGGGAAACCTTACTTCATCAGTGAAGTGTATCCGAGCATCCTCAGGGGAAACCCCATTTTTGTCGTAGCCGCTCCCATCGAACACAACGGAGAGATTGTGGGCGCGACCATTGTCGCCCCGAGAATGGATTATTTCACGGAATTTTTTGTTGAAAAATCCGTCATCGGCACAACCGGCTATCTCTTGATGATCGATCACGACGGCATGATCATTTCCCATCCGCAAAAATCGTTGATCCTCAACCCGAAGGGTCCGGAGCTCGTTCGGCCGGTGATGGACAAAATCGCCGCGGGCGAGTCCTACTTTTTGTCCGAATTCGCGGGGATTTACAAGGCGTATTATGTGGAAAAACTGACCACGGCGCAGTTTCACATGGAGGACGCCTGGTATATTATTTTTTGCCGGCAATACGACGAGATTCTCTCCGACATTTTCGCCTTTCTGCAGAAGCTGCTGATCAGCATGCTCCTGGTGGCCGTCGCCGTCGCGCTGCTCGTCTATTTCCTGACGCGGAATCTGGTCGGCAAACCGATGGAAAAGCTGACCGGTGCGGCGGACAGCGTCGCCAAAGGCGATCTGCGCGTTCAGATTGATCCCGGCACCCGCCGCAACGAAGTGGGGCTGCTCAGCCGCTCCATCAACAACATGACCCGGAGCATTCGGGAACAGACGATCCGGATTCGGGAGGCGGTCGATACCCTTAACGCAACCACGGCCTCCATCGTTTCGGCCTCGGGCCGTCAGGAAGAGGCGATGAAGAGTCTGGAAGGAAACGTGGCGCAGGTGGGGGTTTCCTCCCGGCAGATCTCGGCGACGTCTCAGGAGCTGGCCGGCACCATGGAGGGTGTGAAAAATTCCGCAGGCGAGGCGTCCAGGCTTGCCAATGCCGGCCAGGCAAGCCTTTCCGGACTTCAGGGCGCCATGCAAAGCCTTTCCGCGGGAACCGAAAGCATTTCGGAAAAACTCGATTTGATGCGTCATAAGGCGGCAAGCATCGACAGCATCATTGCGACGATTACCAAAATTTCCGATCAGACGAATCTCCTGTCCCTCAACGCCGCCATCGAAGCGGAAAAAGCGGGAGAATACGGAAGGGGCTTTTCCGTGGTCGCGCGGGAAATCGGGCGGCTGGCCAATGAAACCGCCATATCGACGCTGGATATTTCCGACATCATCAGCGAAATGCAGGCGTCGGTGGCCGACGGCGTACGGGAGATGGACCATTTTCGCGAAGAGGTGACCAGAGGAGTCCGTTCGGCCGAAGATGCCACGATGCAGCTTTCACAGGTGATTGCCCGGGTGGCCAATCTGGGCCCGGAATTCGAAAAGGTCAATGAAGGCATGCGTTTCCAGTCTCTCGGATCCCGCCAGATCAGCGAAGCGATGGCCGAGCTGAAAGCCGGCGCGGCGCAGTTGACCGGCTCCCTGTCCCAGTTTAAAGCCGTTACGGAGCAGTTGAACACCGCCGCCAGAGGATTGAGCGAGACCGTCTCCCGCGTCATCGTGTAATCCCCTTTTGCGGTAAGGTCGGCATCGGAAAGACCGGAGGGATCATGAATTTTGGATTGAAAAATAAAATAGCCGTCGTCGCTGCGGCAAGCCGGGGGCTGGGCAGAGCGGCGGCGCGGCAACTGGCGCTGGAAGGGGCGACGGTTGTGATCTGCTCGAGGCGCAAAAAGGAAATTACTCAAGCGGCACGGGAAATCGAGGAGGAAAGCGGATCGGTCGTCGTTGCCGTTCGGGCGGATGTCACAAAACCGAAAGACGTTCAGAATCTGGTGTCCCAAGTCAAAAAGCGCTTCGGCACCGTTCATGTTCTGGTCAACAACGCCGGAGGGCCTCCGGCGGGAGAGATGCTCACGCTGACCGACAAAGACTGGCAAAAGGCGCATGAACTGACGCTGATGAGCATGGTGCGCCTGACCCGCGCCGTTCTTCCCATGATGGTACGCCAGCAATGGGGCCGGATCATCACGATCAACTCGATCGTCGCCAAGCAGCCCATCAATGAACTGCTGCTTTCTTCCGCGATACGCCCGGGCATCGGCGGCCTCACCAAGGTGCTGGCCAACCGGTACGCGAAACATCAGATTACGGTAAACACCGTATGCCCCGGTCATATCCGAACCCAAAGACAGGAGGAGCTGGCCCGTGTGCGCGCCGAAGCCCGGCGGATTTCCGTCGAGCAGTATTTTGCCGAAACGGCCGCCTCCATTCCCGCGGCCAGGCTGGGACGGCCGGAAGAAATCGGAAGCGCCGTGGCGTTTCTTGCGTCGGAGCAGGCCGCCTACATCAACGGCGTGAATTTGCTGGTGGACGGAAGCGCGGCCCGGGGGATTTACTGATGCGGCACAGCGTTCGTTTCTTAAGGACTCTGCCGGATCCTTCGGTGTGAGACGGGAAGCGGGACGGCCAAAGTTGGATAGGCGATGAAACGAAAAAAAAGCAGCCAGTCCAGGCTGAAAAAAGAAGTTCTGGAACAAAGTCTGTGCACCGGCTGCGGTGCGTGCGTGGGGCTCTGTCCTTATCAGGTCGTTTACAGGGACAGAACCGTTCAACTGTTCGACTGTGACCTTTCCGACGGCAAATGCCGCGCCTTTTGCCCCCGGACGCCCGCCGACGGGCGGCTTCTTCGGGATGGACTTTTTGACGCCGCGGATGCGACCGACGAAATCGGGCCGGTGAAGGAATTCTGGTTCACGCGCGCGAAGGACGCGGGACTGCGGGCCCGCGCGCAGCACGGCGGCACCGTGACGGCGCTCTTGAGACTGGCGATGTCCGAAGGATGGATCGACGCGGCGATCGTTTCCGGTCGTCTGGACGGACGGGAACCTGAAGGCCGTCTGATCGACCGTGGGGAAGAGCCGGCGGACTATGCCGGAAGCCGTTTTTGGGCCGCGCCGACCGTCGCTGCGTTTCACCGCATGCCGGAAAACGGCGCGGGCAGGGTCGGTGTCGTGGCCACGCCCTGTCAGGCGCTCGCGCTGGCCAAAATCAGGACGGCGAAAATCGACGGATATCAAAAGGGCGGAACGCTTTCGCTGGTGATCGGGTTGTTTTGCGGCTGGACGCTTGCCCTCGATCGTTTTCAGAATCTTCTGAATCAATATCATCTTCCCGCTCAGAATCTTACCGGGATGGACATTCCCGCGGGAAAAAATATTCTCGAGCTCAGAACGGCCGGCGGCGCAGTCAATGTGCCGATGGACGAAGTGGATGAATGCGTGCGGGAGGCCTGCCGCTACTGCATCGATTCGACCGCAGAATTTGCCGATCTCTCCGTCGGCGCCGCCCGATTCGGAGGGAATCCCGTGGAAATGAGCGGCTGGAACCAGGTGATTGTCCGCAGCGAGAAGGGGAAGAATCTCGTTTCGCTGGCCCGGGATCAAGGTATTCTGGAATGTCGTGAGGCGCCGCGGAGGGCGCTTGCGGAATTGATGAGCGCCGCCGCGGAAAAAAAGAAAAAAGCGCTTGCCCGAATCATCGAAAAAAGCCGGTCGCCGGAGAAGTTGCTGTATTTGAATCCTGACGATCCGGCGGTAAGAAAATACTTGAATGAAGTGCTTCAAGACAAGGCAAAACCTTTGTTGAAAAAGAAGGGCGACCGATGACCCGATTGCTTGCACCGGCCGGATCCAAAGTTTTGTTTCTGGGAAATGAAGCCATCGCCCGCGGCGCACTGGAGGCGGGCGTATCTGTGGCGACCGCTTACCCCGGGACGCCTTCCTCCGAGGTCATCGAATCGCTCGCGCCGGCGGCCTCCAAACGGAGTCTTTACGTGGAGTGGTCGGTCAACGAAAAGGTTGCGCTGGAAGTGGCGGCGGCCGCATCCTTCGCGGGGCTGCGCTCGATGGCGGTCATGAAGCAGAACGGCGTGAATGTAGCGTCCGATTTTCTTTTGCACCTGACGGCCTCGGGAACCCGCGGCGGCCTCGTGCTGGTTTCCTGCGAAGATCCGGGGGCGCTTTCCAGCGTCAATGAGGGGGAGTCGCGCTACTTTGCCGGCATGCTGGAGATGCCGCTTCTGGAGCCGGCGGATTTTCAGGAAGCCAAGGACATGACGAAATGGGCTTTTGAGCTTTCCGAAGCGATCGGCAACGTCGTAATGCTGCGCTCCGTCACGCGAATGTCGCACGCCAGCGGAAACGTGGTTTGCGGAACATTGCCCGCAAAAGCCCGAAAAGCGGCGTTTGAATACGGAGGGCCGATCATGGATTCGCAAACCGGTCCGATGATCAGCACGCCGGTGGTCGCCAAGCATCTGCTCCGCCGGCAAAAGCTGAAGGCCGTTTGCGCCCTGTTTGAAAAAAGTCCGTTCAACCGCTATACGGGTCCCGCCCGTCCCGATCTGCTTCTCATTACGGCCAGCGCCTGTTGGCTCTACGCGGCGGAGGCGGTTCACATGCTGGGCCTGCAAAAGAAGGTGGGCATTTTGAAGCTCGGGACCACCTGGCCCCTGCCGCCGCGTCTGGTGTCCCAATACCTGCGGAAAGCCCGAAGAATTCTGATCGTGGAAGAGGTGATGGCGTTTCTGGAAGAAAACGTCAAGGTATTGGCCGCGGGCAACCCGAAGCTTTCGGAAGACAAAACGTTCTTCGGCAAATATGACGGGACGCTCCCTTTTGCCGGGGAACTCAACCCGGACATCGTGGCGGATGCCCTGGTGAAGATTTTCAACATCAGGCGCTGCGGGCTTTCGTCGTCCTATCAGGAAGAGGCCCGGAAAACAGCGGCGATGCTTCCGCCGCGGGAACAGACGTTTTGCGCCGGGTGTCCGCATCGCGCATCCTTCTGGAGCATCCACAACGCCATTGCTCTGGACGGCCGCGGGGGGTTCGTCTGCGGCGACATCGGATGCTATTCGATGGCGGCTCTCACGCCGGCCAACGGGTTTGGGACCATGCCGACGCTTCATTCCATGGGGTCCGGAACGGGGCTGGCAAGCGGCTTTGCCAGGCTGGCGCCTTTCGGTTTTAAAAAGCCCGTTCTGACGGTCTGCGGCGATTCCACCTTTTATCACGCGGTGATTCCGGCGCTCATCAACGCCCGGCACAACCGCGCGGACATCACGTTCATTGTTCTGGACAATCAGGGAACGGCTATGACGGGTTTTCAGCCGCATCCGGGCAATGAAGTGAACGCCTTGAGAGAAAGCGTTCCGGCCGTCGATATAGCCGCCGTCTGCCGGGCCATCGGCGCGAAAGTGGCGGTCTGCGACCCGTTTGACCTGTCGGCAACCGGGTCGGTACTGACGGATTTTCTGGCTGAAAAAGATTCGCTCAAGGTGCTCATTCTGCGCCAGGCCTGCGCGCTCAGTCCCGAGAAAAAAGGCAAAAAAACGTTCGAGATGAAAGTGGACGAAAGTCTGTGTCTGGGGGATGCCTGCGGCTGCAACCGCCTGTGCACGAGGATTTTCCGCTGTCCGGCCCTCGTCTGGGACCGGAAAAAGAAAAAGGCGGCCGTTGATGAAGTGGTCTGCGCCGGCTGCGGCGTCTGCGCCTCCATTTGTCCGCGCAAAGCCATCCTGAAGTCGCAGGCGGCATCCGCCGCCGCTTCCGGCGGATGAACGGATGATGAATGGTGCTGGAAAAGACACCGCGTCGTTTCTTTCAGGAATTGTATATGAAAACCAAAAGATTAAGCGTCACCAAAAATCTGGTCCTGACCGGCGTCGGCGGACAGGGCAACGTCATGGCATCCCGCGCGCTCGCGGGAATGCTCGTAGACGCAGGCTATGTCGTGACCATCGGCGAAACCTTCGGCATGTCGCAGCGCGGCGGGTCGGTGATGAGTCATCTGCGCATTTCCCCCGATGCCGTAAGGAGTCCGCAGATTCCCAGGGGCGGCGCCGATGTGATTGTGGCGCTGGAGCCGCTGGAAGCCCTTCGCGTTTTGACGGTGTACGGCAATCCCGAAGTCTCGCTCCTGTCCAATTCCCGTTCGATCGATCCCATCGGGGTGATTACGGGTGAGCGCGACTACCCATCCGAGGAAACGATCCGCATCGCTTTCGCGCGATTGACCGCCCGGTACTGGCTCTTTGACGCCACAGCCGTGGGCCTTGACCTGGGCAACCCGGTACTGAGCAATGTCGTCATGCTGGGCGCACTGGCCGGAACGGGGCTTTTGCCCATCGACCGGCGGATGTTCGCGAAAGAGATTCGTAAAACCGGCTCGCCTGAAAAATGTGCTATAAATCTGAAGGCTTTTGATGCCGGTTTCTCCATGAGCAAATAAGGGTTGACGATCCGGCGGTAAACCTTATATTACTCACTCACAAATATTCCGAGGTGAAACTTCATGACCGACATCTATTCCGCGATAAAAGTAAGCGACCATGTTTACTGGGTGGGGGCCATCGACTGGTCGATTCGCGATTTTCACGGCTATACGACGCCCCACGGAAGCACGTACAATGCCTACCTGATTCTGGCGGACAAAATCACGCTCATCGATACGGTCAAAAAACCCTTCCTGGAGGAAATGCTGGCGCGGATTGCATCCGTGGTGGATCCGTCCAGAATCGACTACATTGTGTCCAATCACTCCGAGCAGGACCATTCCGGATGTCTTTCGCAGATGGTCGAGCGGGTCAAACCCTCCAAAGTGTTTGCCTCCTCCGTGGGGGTGAAAAACCTGGGGGATATTCTTCATCATGATTATGATATTCAGACGGTCCGGGAAGGGGAAACGCTTTCCCTGGGCAACATGGATCTCACCTTCATGGAAACCAGAATGATACACTGGCCGGATTCCATGTTTACGTATCTGGCCGCGGACGGCCTCCTGTTTTCGCAGGACGCCTTCGGCATGCACCTCGCGACGTTCGAGCGATTCGCCGACGAACTGCCGGTCGACATGCTCGAATACGAAGCCGCCACGTATTACGCCAACATCGTTCTGCCCTATTCGCCGGTGGTGCTCAAAACGCTGGAAAGGGTGGCGGCGAAGGGATGGGGTATCAAAATCATCGCACCGGACCACGGGCCGGTATGGCGCAAAGACCTGGGCTTCATCCTCGAGCGGTACCGGAAATGGGCCGCGCAAAAGCCGGCCAACAAGGCGGTGGTGCTCTACGCAACCATGTGGCATTCCACCGAAAGGATGGCCAAAGCCATTGCCGAATCCCTGGCGCAGGCGGGCGTTCGGGTTAAAATTCTTTCCCTCAACGAAGTGCACCGCAGCGAGGTGATCTTTGAACTGCTGGACGCGGGGGCGCTGATCGTCGGCTCTTCCACGCTCAACAACCACATGCTGCCGCAGATGGCCGACGGGATGACCTATATCCAGGGGCTCAAGCCGGCCAATCTGATCGGCGCGGTGTTCGGCTCATTCGGCTGGAGCGGCGAGGCGGTGAAGGATCTGGAAGACGCCCTTCGCGAAATGAAGGTCGACGTGGTGGCCGAAACGGTTTCCACAAAGCATGTGCCGGGTCCGGATACGCTCGGGAAATGTCATGAACTGGGGAAGAGAGTGGCGTCGGAACTGGCCCGAAGAATTTCCCTGTAATGAAAGAAGACCACAAGGAGGCGAGAAATGAAGAAGTATGTTTGCGGAGTATGCGGTTATGTTTATGATCCGGACCAGGGAGACGAAGAAGGTGGGATTTCCCCCGGCACGACGTTCGAAAAGCTTCCCGCGGACTGGACCTGTCCCGTTTGCGGCGCCGATAAAAGCGAATTCACGCCTGAATAGGCATTTTTCAGGAAAGGTGTAAGCCATGGATGAAAAGATTCGTGAAGCCCTTCGCGAGGCATATGTCGGAGAGGCGAAAGCCGCCCTTCGGCTCCGGATGTTCGCGGAAAAGGCGGATCAGGAGGGTTATCCGCAAATCGCGCGCCTTTTTCGCGTGATCGCTTTTTCGGAAGAAATTCACGGCAAGCGGGCGCTTCGCGTGCTCAAGGAAATTAAAACCACGGAAGAAAATCTTGCGGAAAGCTTCGAGTCGGAAAAAACGGTGGCGGAAATCGCCTACGACCGCTTTGTGAAGATGGCGGAGCAGGCGGGCGACAAGCAGGCCCTGCTGCACTTCAGCCAGAGCCGCGACGTGGAGGAAACGCACGCCAAGCTCTACAAACAGGCCATGAACCACTTCATGGAAGAGCGCGAAACCGTTTACCACGTCTGCAAGGTCTGCGGCTACGTGGCGGACGGCATCCTGCCGGAGGAATGTCCGGTTTGCGCGGCGAAAAAAGACCAGTTTACGACTTTTGACCGGTAAGGTTGTCATCGTGATGGCGCATGGTCGAATCGTCCCGGTGCTGCTGGCGGTTCTTTTGCTGCTCTTGCCGCTTTTGGCTTTCGGCGCGGAGAAACCGCAGTGGGAAGTAGGCGTAGGTGGCGGATTTCTGATGATGCCGGATTACCGGGGATCCGACAAGACGAGGCCCTACCTGCTGCCTTTTCCCTATGCGGTTTACCGCGGCGGCATTTTCCGCCTCGAGGACAAAAGGCTTACCGCGCGGCTTTTCAAAACCGACCGCGTAACCCTCGACGCGAGCGGCTACGGCGCCGTACCCGTGAAGAGCGACGACAACGAGGCGCGCCGGGGCATGGAGGATCTGGATCCTACCTTTGAATTCGGCCCGGCGCTGCGCGTGAAACTGCTGGAGTCCCACGAGGACTGGTATCGTCTGAGCCTGGCCTTTCCGGTCCGGGCGGTTTTTTCAACCGACTTTCGTTCCGTGCGCTATGAGGGATGGGTCTTTTCCCCCCGGTTGAACGTTGAGAAAGCAAACGTGATTCCCCAAACGGGCATCTACCTGGGAATTTCGGCAGGACCGATGTTCGGTGACCGCGGATATCATCAATATTTTTACGACGTGGCGCCCGCTTACGCCACGGCCTGGCGCCCGGTCTACCGTGCGGGCGCGGGATACAGCGGCTCAACCCTGACCGTCGGCCTGGGGAAGAATTACCGGTCCTTTCATTTCCAAGCCTTTGTCAGCGCCGATTTTCTGCAGGGCGCCGTTTTTGAAGACAGCCCGCTGGTCAAGACGAAAACATCGTGGATGAGCGGATTCAGCATCACCTGGGTCTTTCTGAAATCGAAGAAGACCGTGGCGGACGACACGCCCTATTGAGGAGGAAAATGGCAACGGGCCGGGGATCCTTCATGACGGTTCTTCTCACGCGGTGGCTGATCATTACCGCGGCCATTCTCCTTGCGTCCAGCCTGCTGCCCGGCATTCGTGTGGCTTCTTTGCCGACGGCTTTTCTGGCCGCCGCGATTCTGGGCGTTTTGAATATTTTTCTTCGCCCCGTTCTGCTTTTGCTGACCCTGCCGCTGACCATTTTGACGCTGGGGATTTTTGCTTTTGTACTCAATGCCCTCATGCTGCTTGTGGTGGCATATTTCGTGCCGGGGCTGGACATTGACGGTTTTTTCTGGGCGTTTCTCGGCGCCCTCATCATCAGCATCGCCAGCTGGCTGGCCGACCGTTTCATTGATCCGCCGAACGCCGTCTTGCGCCGGAAACCCGATGTGATCGACCTGGAGCGGGGGGATGACGGGAAATGGCGCTGAACGCGACGTTCAATCTGACCCCTGCGATGAAGCAGTACGTCGAGATCAAGGAAAGATATCCGGACTGCATTTTGTTTTACCGCATGGGCGACTTCTACGAGATGTTTTTCGAAGACGCGCTTACGGCCGCTCCGCTTCTGGAAATCACGCTCACCTCCCGCAATAAATCAAGCAAAGACGCCGTGCCGCTGTGCGGAGTCCCCTATCACGCCGCTTCGACTTACATCACCCGGCTCGTGGAAAAAGGCTACAAGGTGGCCGTCTGCGAACAGGTGGAGGATCCGAAAAGCGCCAAAGGCATCGTCCGGCGCGAGGTTGTCCGCGTCATTACGCCGGGGCTGGTGCTGGACGAGGAAAACCTGAAAGCCGGCGAAAACAACTATCTGGCCTGCCTGGCCGCCGGCCCGGATGGGCTGGGCCTGGCGTTTCTGGATTTGTCCACCGGTGAATTTTACATCGGCGAGTTTCCGGGGCGCGACGCGCTTCTGGCCGCCGCGGGCGGCCTGGCCTTTCGGGAATTGCTGGTCGCCAAGAGTTTTCCCGATCCGGTGCTGATCAGAATGCTGGAGGCCCAGATGCCCTCCCTTTGCGTCAACCCGCTTGACGCGGCCGACTTGGAGCCCGGACAGGCACAGGAGATTCTGGAGAAGGAGCTCGCGGCATCGGTGCTGGAAACATCCGGCATCCGCAATTTTCACGCGGCCAAAAACGCCGCGGCGGAAATTCTGCGCTATGTGAACGCCACGCAGAAGATTCGCGCAGGCCATATTTCCGCGGTCCGCGAATATGCCCCCCGGAATTATCTGATCCTCAACGAGGCGGCCCGCCGAAACCTGGAAATTTTCGCGACGCTTCAGGACGGGAGGAGCGCCGGATCCCTCTTTGCCCTCATCAACGAAACGCTGACGCCGATGGGCGCCAGGCGACTGCGCTGGTGGCTGGCCCAGCCGCTCGTCCAGCCGGAAAAGATCCGTGAACGGCTGGCGGCCGTGGCGGAAATCAAAGAAAACCATGCGGCTCGTTCCGACCTCCGCAAAATTCTATCCGGCGTCTATGATCTGGAAAGACTGGCCGGACGGATCGCGATGATGGCGGCGACGCCGCGCGATCTCGTCGCCCTGAAAGCGTCCCTGGCCCTGCTGCCGGATCTGCGATCCCGGCTGGAAGAGTTTACCGCGCCCGTCCTGAGAGACCTGCGCAAGCAAATGTCGGACATGTCCGCGACGGTTCAGCTCCTTTCCCGCGCGATCGTGAGCGATCCGCCTTCCCGAGTCCAGGACGGGGGATTTATCGCCGCAGGCTTCGACGAAGAACTGGATCGCCTGCGTTCCATCAGCACCGACGGCAAGCAATGGATCGCCGAGCTGGAGGCGCGGGAGCGCCGGGTCACGGGCATTCATTCCCTCAAAGTCGGCTTCAACAATGTCTTCGGCTACTATATTGAAGTGACCAAGGCCAACGCCGCGCTGGTGCCGGACTCCTATGTACGCAAACAGACGCTGGTCAACGCGGAGCGCTACATCAACCAGGAATTGAAAGAGTTTGAACAGACGGTGCTCCATGCGGAGGAAAAAATCCGTGAGCGTGAAAACGAACTGTTCGTCGCGCTTCGCGAAAGCCTGCTGCCGGACATCCCCTCCATACAGTACAACGCCTTTTGCGTGGCCCAGCTCGATGCAATCTGCGCTCTGGCGGAAACGGCCGAGAAGCATGCCTATGTCTGCCCGGAAATCAGCGAAGACTACGGGATTGACATTCGGGACGGCCGCCACCCGGTGGTCGAAGCGGCCCTCAAAAAGGAAGGCTTCGTTCCCAATGATACGCTGCTCGATCTCAGCGAAAACCGTCTGCTGGTCATTACCGGACCCAACATGGCCGGAAAATCCACGTATATCCGCCAGGTGGCCCTGATCGTGCTCCTGGCGCAGATGGGCAGTTTCGTTCCCGCCTCCCGCGCCCGCATCGGCTTGGTCGATAAAATTTTCACGCGCATCGGGGCGTCGGACAACCTGGCCAAAGGACAGAGCACGTTTATGGTGGAGATGATGGAAACGGCTCAGATTCTGACGGAGGCGACGCCTCGCAGCCTGGTCATCCTGGACGAAGTGGGCCGGGGCACGTCCACGTTCGACGGACTCAGCATCGCCTGGGCCGTGGCCGAATACCTTCACGATCTCGCCGGGCAGGGTGTGCGCACGCTCTTTGCCACGCACTACCACCAGTTGACCGATCTCGCCGCGTCCAAAGAGGGTGCGAAAAACTACAACATCGCCGTCAGGGAATGGGGGGAGAAGATCATCTTCCTGCGCAGGATCATGAAGGGCGCAGCGAGCCGCAGCTACGGCATCGAAGTGGCGAGAATCGCCTGCGTCCCGGCGGACGTCATCGGCCGGGCAAAGGAAATCCTTCAGAATCTGGAGAAGGGGGAATTCGACGAAATCGGCATGCCGCGGATTGCCCGCGGACGGAATGTCCGAAAGCCGACCCATCCGCAGTTGAATCTGTTTGCCCCAAGCGAGGACGTCGTTCTGGAAGAACTTCGCGGGCTGGATGTTTCTTCGATGACGCCGCTGGAGGCGCTCAACAAGCTCAGCGAGCTGAAAAGCAAATTATGACCGGGAAAACGGGAATGGAAACGGCTTATGGTCTCGAGGTCCTTTAAAAAGCGCACCGGGATACTGATGCTGGCGGCGGTTGTCCTCGCGGCGGCGGTGTTTTACGCGCCCCGGTTTCTGGTGTACTCTTCCCCCTGTGCCCGGGCGGATACCGTAGTGGTTCTGCTGGGGCCGGTTTTCAACGACCGGGATCGCCATGCCAGGGATTTGATGAATCGGGGGATGGCGGACTATCTTGTGATTCCCGCCTACCCGAAGCTCTTCAAGGCGGACGGGGGAAAACTAAGAGCCGTTTTTGTCCCGAAAGATCCGGGCGGCCTCAAAAAAGACGCAGGAACCCCGCAGCCGCCGTTTTACGAGGATACGCACCTGGAGGTGATCGAGGCGAAAAAAATCATGCGGCAATACGGGCAGACGACGGCGATCTTCGTAAGCTCCCCCTACCACATGCGGCGCATCCGCATCATGGTCGGCAGGGAGTTCGGGACGCCTGACGGGCATTGCTTTTTGCCGACGCCCTACGAAAAGGCGCCGCTGAATCCCTGGGAGCTGAAGGCGTCGGACTGGAAAAAAGTGGCCAGAGAATACGTGAAGATCGTGTGGTTTCTGCTGTACTTCCCGTGGGTCCGATGAAGAGGCTTACAGGTCTTCTTTGAGATACGGCAGGGCCAACTGAACCTTTTTAAGCGCCTGTTTTTCAATCTGGCGGGCGCGTTCGCGGGTGATGTTGTATTTGTCTCCGATTTCCTGCAGGGTCAGCGGATCGTCCGCCATGACGCGGTGCTGAATGATGTAGCTTTCCCGTTCGTTGAGTGTGGCCAGGGCACCGGCGATATGCCGTTTGACCAGGCTTCGCTCTTCATGCTTGATCAGGGAAACTTCCTGGTCATCCCCGTCGTGAGTCAGAAAGTCCAGATGGGACGTGTCGCCGTCTTCGTTGATGAGTTCGTTGAGCGACAGGTCGCGCGCGCCCATCCGCAGGTCCATTTCCGCGACCTCCGAGCCCTTGACGCCCAGTGAATCGGCGATCTCACTGAATTCGGGATTCTTCTTCGAAATCGTTTCCAGCTGTTTCCGGGCCTGGCTCAGTTTGAAGAAAAGCTTTCGCTGCGCCTGCGTGGTTCCGATCTTGACGATGCTCCAGGATTTGATCAGGTAGTTCTGGATATATGCGCGGATCCACCACACCGCATAGGAGATCAGACGGTACCCTTTCTCCGGGTCGAATTTCTTGACGGCGTGAATCAGCCCGATGTTGCCTTCCTGGATGAGATCGGCCAGCTTGAATCCATAGTTGCGGTATTCATGGGCGATTTTCACGACAAACCGCAAATTGGAAACGATCAGCTTTTCCGCCGCTTCCATGTCGTTGTCCTTTTTCAGGCGCATGGCCAGCTTGAATTCTTCCTCGGCGGTCAAAAGGGGGAAGCGGTTGATCTCTGCGATGTATAAGTCCAGAGTGCCGGTAACGACGGGTAATTTCAACGTGCGGGCCTCCTCGGTCAATAAAACCTGACTTGGTAGATACCGAAGAGTGAATTTGCGGTCAAGCAAATATTTCCGGCGGCCGCCCGTGTCTTGACAGGCGGGCATCCAATGCTTATTCTAGCGTAAAAACAGACCCGGGAATGGATATGAAATCCGTAAACAAGACGATGATCGAAACGGCCATCAAACTGGCGAAAGGCGTTAAAGCGGGCTGCGTTCTGGTCTGCGTGGATGTCCGCGGAGAGCTGTCCGAGCTTTCCGAAGAAGAGAGAAAATCGGTCCGGTTCGTTCTCGTTTTGGGAGAGTCCGAGGAATTGCCGGAGAAGCTGCTGCCGGCGGCGAAGAAACTGGACATTCCCGACGTGAATCTGACCCGCGTCGGAAAGATCAAGATCGCGATCGCCAAGGGCATCGTCTCCGGACTGTTCAAAAAGGGCGACAAGGTTGTCTGCCTGTCCGGCGTGCCGAAATTCGGATATGCCGACAGCATCTTTTTCATCGACGTGGGGCGCGAGTTCGAGATTCTGACGTCCGACGACATCAGCGACGTCGTGGAGGCCGTGCGTCCCGAGGTGTTCAACGCCGTTTTGAATATCGCCTGCGAGCTGGCGGCCCAGGGGCGAGAAAGCCGGAAGGTCGGAACGATTTTCGTGCTCGGAGACGATGAGAAGGTCATGCAGCTTTCGAGGCAGATGATCATCAACCCGTTCAAGGGATATTCCGAGGAGCAGCGCAACATTCTGAACCCGGAGCTGGAGGAAACCATCAAGGAGCTTTCCGCCATCGACGGCGCCTTCGTGATCAAGTCCGACGGCGTGATTGTCACAGCGGGACGCCATTTGAGCGCGGCCCTGGACAGTCGGGACTTCCCATCGGGCCTGGGGAGCCGCCACATCGCGGCGGCGGGCATCACCAGCGTGACCCGCGCGGTGGCGATGGTGATTTCCCAGTCCTCGGGAAATGTCAGCGTCTTCAAAAACGGGAAGCTCTTCGTGACCATTGAAAAACCCGTGGAGTAGAAAGAGGAATGCCATGAGATTCGATAAATTTACATTGAAGGTGCAGGAAGCGCTTCAGGATGCGCAGACGCTGGCCTCTACCCTGGGGCACCAGGCCATCGAGCCGGAGCATCTGCTCATCTGCCTGCTGCAGCAGCCCGACTCCATCGCCTCCGCGATCCTTGCGAAACTGGGCGCCTCCCCGCAAAGAATAGAACAGGAGCTGAATGCCTATTTGAAAAAGCAGCCCAGCGTCGGCGGCTCCGGCGCGGGACAGGTGTATCTGGGCGGCCGTCTCAACCGGCTGTTTGACAAAGCCATGACGGAAGCGGCGCAGCTCAAGGACGAGTACGTCAGCGCCGAGCACGTTCTGGTCGTGATGGCGGAGGAGAAGGAAGGACAGGCGGGAAAGGTATTGCGCCAAAACGGGATTACGCGGGACAACATCTTCAAGGTGCTGGTCGATATCCGCGGCAATCAGCGCGTGACGGACCCCAATCCGGAGGGAAAGTATCAGGCGTTGGAGCGCTACGCCAAAGATTTCAATGAACTCGCCCGTACAGGAAAGTTTGACCCGGTGATCGGCCGCGACGATGAAATCCGCCGCATTATGCAGGTGCTCTCGAGGCGCACCAAGAACAACCCGGTGCTCATCGGCGAGCCGGGCGTCGGCAAGACCGCCATCGTGGAAGGCCTCGCCCAGCGGATCGTCAACGGCGACGTGCCGGAAAACCTGAAAGACAAACGCGTGATCGGCCTGGATGTCGGCGCGCTCATCGCGGGCGCGAAATACCGGGGCGAATTTGAGGAAAGACTCAAGGCGGTGTTGAAGGAGGTCACCAGCGCCGAAGGAGAGATGATTCTCTTCATAGACGAAATTCACACCGTCGTCGGCGCGGGTGCGTCGGAAGGGTCGATGGACGCCTCCAACATGCTCAAGCCGGCGCTGGCGCGGGGCGAGCTGCGCTGTGTGGGTGCGACAACGCTCAATGAATACCGCAAGTACATTGAGAAGGACGCGGCGCTTGAGCGGCGCTTCCAGCCGGTGATGGTCAAGGAGCCGACGGTGGAGGACACCATCGCCATTCTGCGCGGACTCAAGGAGCGCTATGAAGTGCACCACGGCGTGCGGATCAAAGACTCCGCGATCATCGCCGCCGCGACGCTGTCGCACCGTTACATCACCGACCGGTTCCTGCCGGACAAGGCGGTGGACCTGATCGACGAGGCCGCGTCGCGCCTTCGGATCGAGCTCGATTCGATGCCGTCCGAGATTGACGCGATCGACCGCCGGATCATCCAGCTGGAGATCGAAAAGCAGTCGCTCAAGAAGGATACGGACAAGGCGGCGCTCGAGCGGCGCGAAAAAATCGAAAAGGAACTGGCTGAACTCAAAAGCGAGATGGACCGGATGAAGCTGCACTGGTCGTCGGAAAAGGACATCATCAAACAGATCCAGAAGATCAAAAGCCAAATGGAATCGCTCAAGGTGGAGGAGGCCAACGCCCAGCGCGAAGGCAACCTGGCGCGCGCGGCCGAAATCCGCTACGGCAAGCTTGTCGAGCTCGACCGGCAGCTGAAGAAAGACCAGAACCAGCTTTCGGAAGTTCAGAAAAACAACCAGATGCTCAAAGAGGAAGTGGACGCGGAGGATGTGGCCGAAGTGGTTTCCAAATGGACGGGCATTCCGCTTTCCCGCATGATGGAAAGCGATGTGCAGAAGCTGATCCACATGGACGAACGGCTCCGGATGCGCGTGATCGGCCAGGACGACGGAATTGCGGCTGTTTCGGCGGCGCTTCGGCGCGCCCGCTCCGGCCTGCAGGACCCGAACCGTCCGATCGGTTCTTTCATCTTCTTGGGGCCGACCGGTGTGGGCAAGACGGAGCTGGCCAGGGCGCTGGCGGAGTTCATGTTCGACAACGAGCAGGCTATGATCCGCATCGACATGTCCGAGTACATGGAAAAGCACGCGGTGGCGCGGCTCATCGGCGCGCCGCCCGGTTACGTGGGTTATGACGAGGGCGGCTACCTCACCGAGGCCGTCCGGCGAAAACCATACAGCGTCCTGTTGTTCGATGAAATCGAAAAGGCGCATCCGGACGTTTTCAACATCCTTTTGCAGATTCTGGACGACGGCCGGCTCACCGACGGCCACGGCCGCACGGTGGATTTCAAAAACACCGTCGTAATCATGACGTCCAACGTCGGAAGTGCGTGGATTCAGGACCCGTCGCTGGAGGAAGAAGAAAAGAAGAACCGCTCGATGGAAGCGCTGCGCGCAACCTTCAAACCGGAGTTTTTAAACCGCATCGACGACATCATCATGTTCCATGGCCTGACGCTCGAGGACATTCACCGGATCGTCGGCATTCAGCTCGGGCTGATCGACCGTCGGCTCAAGGAGCGCAAACTCTCCATCGAATTGACAGAAGCGGCGAAAAAATATATAGCCGAAGAGGGCTACAGCCCGGTATACGGGGCCAGACCGCTCAAACGGGCGCTGCAGAAGCTTGTTCTGGATCCCCTGGCGATGGACATTCTGGCCGGTAAATTCTCCGAGGGCGATCACATCGTCATCGGAGTCTCGAAAGGGCAGATTACGTTCAGTAAGAAATGAGAATGGCTGAGGACAGAAGGCTGAAGACTGAAGGATAAAATGCAGGGGGGAATTTATGGCAGAAGAGACAAGAGGGGACGGATTTGTCATAAAGGACAGGCGTTTTTCGGAAGAGGCGGACGCAAAAGCAACAGAGGAACCGGCGTTCGTAAAAGCGGAGGAACCGAAAGGGAAGGCCGGTAAATCTTCAGCGGAACCGGCGGATTATCCCCCCGTCAATTTCACGAACTTTGTCATCTCGCTTTCCACGTCCGCTCTGTTTCATTTCGGGGATTTCCCGGAGGTTGAAGGAGGAAAAGCCGAAAAGAATCTTCCAGCCGCCAAGCAGACCATCGATATTCTGGACATGCTGCATGAAAAGACCAGAGGCAATCTCGACGCCAATGAAACCAATCTGATCCAGGGCGTGCTCTACGAGTTGAAAATGCGCTATGTCAAAGAAAAAGGCTGAAACGCGACGGTTGGCGCCCGCCAAAATCAACCTTTTTCTGCGCATTTTGCGCAAACGGCCGGACGGCTACCATGATCTGGCTTCGGTCATGCAGCAGATCTCCCTTTACGATGAATTGACCTTTTCCCTCCGAACGGAGGGAATTGCTCTTTCCTGCCCCGACACCGACCTTCCTGCGGATGACACAAACCTGGTGGTTCGGGCGGCCCGGTCTCTTTTTGAACATACCGGTTATTCAGGCGGAGTCGCGGTCACTCTTGCCAAGCGGATTCCCACGGCCGCCGGTCTGGGAGGGGGCAGTTCGGACGCGGCGACGACGTTGATGGCTTTAAATGACTTATGTTCACTGAACGTGAGTCAAACTGAATTGATAAAAATCGGAGCGAAGCTGGGAGCGGACGTCCCTTTTTTTATTTTCGGCCCCACGGCATTTGCGACCGGAATCGGCGACCGGCTTCAGGCGCTGGAAAATGCGCCAAAATTCAGTATGGTTTTAATCAACCCCCCTTTTCCCCTTTCCACAAAAACGGTTTACGAAAAGCTGAATTTCACGTTGACAAAAAAAGAAAATAATTATAGCATTCCGCGATTTTACGCACTGGGTGATGTAATTCGGGAATTGCATAATGATTTAGAAGCTGTATCGATGAGTCTGCATCCCGAATTGGCGGATTATAAAAAATTGCTGATCAACGAAGGCGCCCTGGGTGCATTGATGTCGGGCAGCGGTCCCACGCTATTTGGCCTTTTTGCCGATGAATCGTCGGCCCGGGCGGCGCGGGAAGCCATTGTGAAAAAAGTTTCCGGAGACTGTCGCGTTTTCTTTGCCCAATCACTCTAGGGTAAATACGAATTCTCCCCTGACGAATGACTGCCCGGTTGAATTTGAAAAGGAAGACGGTGGGGCGTCGTCAAGCGGTAAGACACAGGATTTTGGTTCCTGCATTCGGAGGTTCGAATCCTCCCGCCCCAGCCAGAAAAGCTTGTGGAGAAATACTTAAATGCTAGAAAGAATTAGGGTATTTACCGGAAACGCCAACAGGGAGCTTGCCCGGAAAATCTGTGAAAGACTGGGGGTCCCGCTGGGCAATGCCAACGTTACCACGTTCAGCGACGGCGAAACCCGCGTGGAGATTGATGAAAATGTGCGCGGTATGGATGTTTTCATCATCCAGTCCACCTGTACGCCGGTGAACGTCACCCTGATGGAGCTGCTCATCATGATCGACGCGATGAAAAGAGCGTCCGCAGACCGAATCACCGCCGTCGTTCCCTATTACGGATATGCGAGACAAGACCGGAAAGTAGCCCCCCGCGCGCCTATTTCGGCCAAGCTGGTTGCGGATCTGATTACGACGGCCGGCGCCAACCGTCTTTTGTCCATGGATCTGCACGCCGGTCAGATTCAGGGCTTCTTCAATATTCCCGTGGACAATCTCTTTGCTACACCGGTTTTGATCGATTATATGAAGAAAAATTACACGGATGACACCGTAGTGGTTTCTCCGGACACCGGCGGCGTGGAGCGGGCCCGGGCGTTCGGCAAAAGGCTGGGCGCCTCTCTGGCGATCATCGACAAACGAAGGGAAGGCCCCAATGAGGCCCAGGTGATGAATATTATCGGCAACATCGAGGGGAAAAGAGTCATTATCTTGGACGATATGGTCGATACGGCGGGAACCGTCGTTCAGGCGGCCAAAGCGCTGGCCGACGCGGGTGCCCTGGAAGTCTCCGTCTGCTGCACACACCCGGTGTTGTCCGGTCCGGCCATCGATCGCATCGAGAAATCCGGGATCAAGGAGTTTATCGTGACGGACACGATTCCGTTGAGCGAAAAGGCGGCCGGATGCGATCGAATCAAGATTTTGTCGGTGTCCGGTCTCCTGTCGGAAGCGGTGCGCCGCATTTATTACAACGATTCAGTGAGTTCACTATTTATTTAGGAGGAGAGGGGTAAATGGAAATAACCGATTTAGCGGCCCAGGTCCGTAAAGAACACAAGAAGGGCCCTGCCCGAAGGCTGCGGCAGCAGGGACTTGTGCCCGCCATTTTTTACGGCAAAGCCACGGGGAATATTCCGCTGGCCGTGAAAAGCAACGACCTGTTCCGGCTGCATAAGGAAAAGAAAGACCATGCTTTTATCAAGCTGATCATCGACGACGGCGGAAAGAAGATCGAAAAGCTTTCCCTGATCAAGGAACTGCAGACCCAGCCGCTGAGCGGGAAATTCTACCACGCGGATTTTTATGAAGTGGACATGACCAAGAAGCTGGCTTTTAACGTTGATCTGAACTTTACGGGCAAAGCCATCGGCGTGGAAAACGGCGGCGAACTTCAGCACATCAAGAGAGACGTCAAAGTGCTGTGTCTGCCGACCGATTTGCCCGATCACATCGACGTTGATATTTCGGCTCTTGAGATCGGCCATTCGCTGAAAGTGAAAGATATCGTCATTCCTGATGGTTTGACCCATCTGGATCCTCCGGATGCCGCCGTTGTGGCGGTTGCCGCCGTCCGGGTAGCCAAAGTGGAGGCCGCCGAGGAGGCGCCGGCGGAGGGTGCTGAACCCGCGGAAGGCGCGACGGCCGCCGCGGAACCGGCAAAAGAGGAGAAGAAGGAAAAGAAGTAAGACGCCGGGAGAATGATGCGGGAGATCATGCGTCTCTTCAGTTTTGGAAAAAATCTTTTGAGTTTTCAAAAAGAGAGGGGACAAATGGTTTATCTGGTCATCGGGCTGGGCAACCCGGGGAAGCGCTATGAGTCCACCCGGCACAATGTCGGCTTCATGGTGGTAGAGAAGCTGGCCGACCGGTGGAAAATAGAGTTAAAACATAATAGTTTCAATGCTCTATGGGGAAAAGGGGGCGTGGACGGGAAATCGGTTCTGCTGGCCAAGCCCCAGACATTCATGAATTTGAGTGGTACTGCCGCCAGGCGGTTGCAGTCGTTCTTTAAAACGGATATCAGCCGTCTCATCGTTATTCACGATGATCTCGATCTGCCTTTCGGCTCTATTCGGATGAAGGCAGGCGGGGGAACTGCCGGTCATAAAGGATTGGCATCTATCGAGTCTGACTTGGGATCTTCGGATTTTATTCGGGTGAGATTGGGGATCGGCAAACCAGTTGACAAATCCCGAATTGAAGGTTATGTCTTGGAACCTTTCCGGAAGGAGGATCAGGTCGTTCTGCAGCAGGTGATTGAGCGGGCGGCCGATGCGAGTGCTGAAATTGTTTTAAACGGTCTGCAGAAAGCCATCGGCAAGTATCAGACAAAAAATATGAATTTTCTAAAAAAGGAGGATTAGTTGATGTTTAAAAACAAAAGAAGTATCTGGACATCTTTACTGAGCGCTTTGATGTTGCTGCTCATGACTGGCACGGCATTGGCCAGCGAAGCGGACATCAAACTGCCGGATCTGAGCCAGGTCAGTTTTATGGACGGCGCCCTTTCCGGTATGATGATTCTCAACATCGGTTTGATTATCTGCATCATCGGATTGATTTTCGGCGTCATTCAGTATGTGCAGACCAAGAATCTGCCGGCGCACAAAGCCATGCTGGATGTTTCCCAGACGATCTGGGAAACCTGCAAGACCTACTTGTTCCAGCAGGGCAAATTCCTTGTCGGATTGTGGATCCTGATCGCTATTTGTATGATTTACTACTTCGGCGCTCTGTCCCACATGCCCGCCGGCAACATCATCATCATTCTGGTCTGCTCGATTCTGGGTATTCTGGGTTCCTACTCAGTGGCCTGGTTCGGCATCCGGATCAACACCGTGGCCAACTCCCGCGCCGCCTTCTCATCGCTTTCCGGCAACCCCCTCAATATTGTGAACATTTGTCTTCGTTCCGGGATGAGCGTCGGCCTTCTGCTGGTCAGCATCGAGCTGTTCTTCATGATTATGATTCTGGGATACATCCCGAAAGAACTGGTCGGCCCCTCTTTCATCGGTTTCGCCATCGGTGAATCGCTGGGCGCTTCCGCTCTGCGTATCTGCGGCGGTATCTTCACGAAGATCGCCGATATCGGTTCCGACTTGATGAAGATCGTCTTCCATCTTCCCGAAGACGACCCGAAAAACCCCGGCGTCATCGCCGACTGCACGGGCGACAACGCGGGTGACAGCGTCGGCCCCACGGCGGACGGTTTTGAAACCTACGGCGTGACCGGCGTCGCGCTGATCACCTTCCTGGCGCTGGCGCTGGCCGGCAACCCGGAAATGGGCGGCAAACTGATCATCTGGATCTTCGCCATGAGAATCCTCATGATCCTGACGTCGCTGGTATCCTATTTTGTCAACAACGGCATCAGCACCGCCGTTTTTTCCGGAAAGAAAGAGTTCAACTTTGAACATCCGCTGACCAACCTGGTCTGGATTACCTCGATTGTTTCCATCGCCGTGACCTTCGCGGCCAGCTATGTCCTGCTGGGTTCCGGCCTCGACCCCAAATACGTCGACCTGTGGTGGGCGCTGTCGGTGATCATCAGCTGCGGCACCATCGCCGGCGCGTTGATTCCCGAATTCACCAAAATCTTCACCAGCACCTCTTCCCGTCACTGCGAAGAAGTCGTGAACGCCTCCAAACAGGGTGGCCCTTCTCTGAACATCCTGTCCGGTTTCGTCGCGGGTAACTTCTCCGCCTTCTGGCTGGGAATGGTTGTCGTGCTCCTGATGTTCATCGCTTACATGGTTTCCAAGAATGCGTCCGTTATGGCGCTGATGCCCCCGGCCTTCACCTTTGCAGCGCCGGTGTTTGCCTTCGGTCTCGTGGCCTTCGGATTCCTGGGCATGGGCCCCGTCACCATCGCGGTGGACAGCTTCGGTCCGGTATCCGACAATGCGCAGTCGATTTATGAACTGTCCATGATCGAATCCCGCAAGGATGCCAAAGACGTCGTGAAGGCCGCATACGGAATTGCTCCCGACTTCGAGCTGGCCAAACATTATCTGGAATCCGGCGACGGCGCGGGCAATACCTTCAAAGCGACGGCAAAACCCGTGTTGATCGGGACCGCCGTTGTCGGTGCCACCACCATGGTGTTCGGCATTATCATCCTGCTCGAAGGGCTCTTCGGCCAGGTCATTTCCAAACTGTCCTTGGTTCAGCCGGAGATTATTCTGGGTTTGATCATGGGCGGCGCGGTCATTTACTGGTTTACCGGCGCTTCCACGCAGGCCGTGACCACCGGTGCCTACCAGGCTGTTGTGTACATCAAGAAGAACATCAATCTGGACAAGGCGGAAGCCTCGATTCAGGATTCCAAGAAAGTCGTTCAGATTTGCACCCAGTACGCACAGAAGGGGATGATCAACATCTTCATCGTGATCTTCTTCATGTGCCTGGCGCTGTCGTTCTTCAACCCCTACTTCTTCATCGGCTACCTGATCGGCATTGCCTTCTTCGGCCTGTTCCAGGCGATCTTCATGGCCAATGCCGGCGGCTGCTGGGATAACGCCAAGAAGATTGTTGAAGTGGATCTCAAGATGAAAAACACTCCGCTGCATGAAGCCAGCGTTGTCGGCGACACCGTCGGCGACCCCTTCAAAGACACCTCTTCGGTTTCTTTGAACCCGGTCATCAAATTCACGACCCTGTTCGGCCTGCTGGCAACGGAAATCGCCGTCACCATGACCAATCAGAACCTGAAGATCGGCCTGGCCGTTGTCTTCCTGCTGATTGCCCTGATTTTCGTGTACCGCTCCTTCTACAGCATGAGAATCGCCAGCGAAAAACTGGCTGAATAATTTTGCCTAACCTTTAACCGCAAAGGGCGCTCCCCGAAGGGAGCGCCCTTTTTTTCCCCTATTTCCCCAGAAATAAATTCTTCGGGTTTTCCACCATCATCGTTTTAATCTGCTCATCCGTTACGCCCTGGGCTTTCAGCGCGGGCAGAACATTCTGCGAGATATGATCGATCCGCCAGTTTGCAAAGGCGGGCAGAAATTTTTCAGGCAATACCGTCTGGCGGCCCAGCCAGACATTCACGGTGTCATGGGAGAGCATGATTTGCTTTGCGTAGCCCTGTTTGCAAAGTTCCGCGATATTTTTTACGTTGACGTCTGTGGGCGTGATGATGTCCAGTCCGATCCGGTCGAAGGCAATATAGACGCCTTTGGCCAGAATGGCTTTGTGGTATTCAATGTCCCTGGAATTGGAGACGTGGCCGATCATGACTTTTTTGGGATTCGCTCCTTCGGCCAGCAACAGTTCCGCCTGCTCCACGCCACCGGTCGGCCCCTCGGTGTGCGTGATGATCGGAACACCCGTTGCCTTCTGGGCGACGACCACCGCCTTATGCACGGCGGTTTCGTATGCGGACATCTTCGGACCGGAGCCGATCTTGATCACACCCGCCTTGATCCCGGTTTTGCCGATTCCCTGCGTGATCTCTTTAATAAAAAGTTCCGACATCATCTTTGAAATATCCATGCCCCAGATGGCTTTGGTTGTCCAGTACGCCGGAGACCCCTCATGTTCCGTATAGAGGCCCGTGGAGCAGATAATATGGATCTTGGTCTTCAGGGCCAGTTTCTTGTACAGCACGGGATCCCGCCCTCCGACGTCATTGGTGGTCGCGTCAATAATGGTCCGGATGCCGTATTTCTGAGCCGCCTTGATGACGGCCAGATCGGTTTTGAAGATCGCTTTGGGATCAGCGGGCGCGACGGTATCGTCGGCGAACCAGCCGGGGTAGGCAAACACAAAATGCTCATGCACCAGCGTTGTGCCCAGTTGATCGGGAGCGACCGGCCCGAGGACCGTATTGATCATGCCCGGAGGCGTCGGCTTCACCGCCGCATCGGATGACGCGGAAATCAGAAAAAGGGAGATGGACAACAGAAACAACACAAAGACGGAAAGCTTTTTCTTGTTTCGCTGACACATAATGAATCCTCCTTTTTAAAGGGTTTGAACCGGCCGAAAGGGACCGGCTGAAAGCAAAAGGGATGGGACGCATCATGATCCGTTACATTTTACGGCTGTCGTATGCCCAGTGCAGCAAGGCCTGGCGTTGCCTCCGGCGGCAGGAAAGGTCGCCGGCGGGACAGTGTCGGATGAGCTGGGAGACATGCCTTTGCATGGCCTTCCAGCGTTTGATTTGTCGGGTGTCGTCGGGAGAGCGGCGGCCCATCCAGTAGCGGCAGTACCACTGAAACCAGCCGCGGGGATCGTCGGGATGAATCCAGCCTTTGGCCACCCAATAGGAGAGGGGTTTGGAGGCGTTGACGCCGAAGCAGTTGAGCTTCGGATCATGGCGTTCGGGACAGAGCTTGGCTTTGGCAAACCACGAGGCCGGGAATTCTCCACGGCAGTCCGTCATGTATTTTCCGCCGAAGACGCCGATTTCCAGCATCTGCCTGGGCGTCAGCTCCGGCTTGAATTCAGGGTCAAAATCCTTTCCGGCCGGTTTGGTCAGAACATAGCGGTAATTGTTCTGCATCCGGTCGCAAACGATGACCTCTCGGGGTTTCATGGTCATGGAGACTCCGTCCGGGCCAGATTCTCAAAGGTGGTAAACCGATCCAGAAACGCGAGTTTGACCGGACCGGTGGGACCGTTGCGTTGCTTGCCGATGATGATTTCGGCGATGCCCTTTTCCGGGTTGTCGTCGGATTTATTATACACTTCGTCCCGGTAAATGAAAAGGATCACGTCCGCGTCCTGTTCAATGGCCCCGGATTCGCGCAAATCCGCCATTTGCGGCTTGCGGTTCGGTCGGTCTTCCACCTTGCGGTTGAGCTGGGAGAGGGCGATGACGGGCACCTTGAGCTCTTTGGCCAGCGCCTTGAGCGATCGGCTGATCTCGGAAATTTCCTGCTCGCGTGAGCTGGTATTGCCGCTGGACCGCATCAACTGAATATAATCCACGACGATCAATCCCAGGTCGCGGTCCGCTTTCAGGCGGCGGGATTTCGCCTTCATTTCCAGAACGGTGATGGCGGGCGTGTCGTCGATGTACAGCGGTGCTTCGGAGAGCCGTCCCGCCGCCGCCGTCAGCTTGGGCCAGTCGGTCTCCCCCAAAAACCCCTTGCGCATGCGCTGAGAATCCACTCTGGCCTCGGAGGCGAGCATGCGGAAAGCCAGTTGCTCCTTGGACATTTCCAGCGAAAAAATGGCGACGGGAGTCTGGGTTTCCAGCGCGGCGTGCTGGGCGACGTTGAGCGCGAAGGCGGTCTTGCCCATGCTCGGGCGTCCGGCGACAATGATCAGGTCCGAAGCCTGCAGGCCGGAGGTCATATCGTCGATTTTGTCGAATCCGGTGGGGACGCCGGTGATCAGTTCCTTTCGGGTGAACAGGTCCTCGATGGACCGGAAGGTTTCCCGGACAATATCCTTGATCGGGTAAAAAGAGGTCCGCACCTTGCTTTCGGAAATTTCGAAAATGCGGTGCTCGGCGATATCCAGCACCTGATCGATGTCGGAGCCCGTTTCATAGCAGCTGTTGATGATCTCGGTGGCGGATCCGATCAGGCCGCGCAGAACCGATTTTCCCTTGACGATCTTCGCGTAATTGGCCGCATTGGCAGCCGTGGGGACATTGTCCACCAGAGATGCCAGATAGGCGATGCCTCCGACCGAATCCAGCATTTTCTTGTCCCTGAGCGCGTTGCTGAGCGTGATCAGGTCCACCGGCTCATTTTTGTCCGCCATCTGCTCGATGACGGAAAAAATCTTCCGGTGCGCTTCACTGTAGAAGTCATCCTTGTTCAGGATTTCCTGCACCGCGTTGACGGTGCCGTTCTCCAGCAGAATGCTGCCCAGAATGGACTGTTCAGCCTCGAGATTCTGAGGCGGCAGCTTGTAGAGGGAGGGATCGATGTCTTTCATGATTCTTCGCCGACCACATGGACTTGGATTTCCGTTTCAACGCCGGGGTGCAGCTTTATGCGCACTTTGAATTCGCCCAGGGATTTAATCGGCTCGTCGTGTGCGATCATTTTGCGATCCACCGGGAAGCCTTTTTCCTTGAGGGCGGCTTCGATGTCCTTGGAGGTGACGGAGCCGAAGATTTTGTGCTGATCGCCCACTTTGCGGCGAAGCGTCAGCGTCACCTGGCTCAGTCGGGCGGCCAGATCCTGCGCGCCGGCTTTTTCCTTCTGCGTTTTTTGCAGGATATTCTTTTTGGCCAGTTCAAACGCCTTGACGTTTTTATCGTCCGCCTCGACGGCCAGACCCTTCGGAATCAGCAGATTGCGGGCATAGCCGTCGTTGACCTTGACCAGGTCTCCGGCCTTGCCCAGGGAAGCGACGTTTTGTTTTAAAATCACTTTCATGGCCAAACCTCCTGTCCGTATGAAATGTAATCGTCAGTCCGCCGACCGGTCTTTGCGAAGATATTTGCGAAAATCGACCCAGAGATTGAAGAACCCCAGTGCCGCTATTGCTATCATAAGAATTTGTTGAATCGCAATTAAAAAATAGGCAAGGAAGCGGAAAAACGGGGAGATGTTTTTATGCTGAAAAAAGAAACTGACCATAGCAAGACCTTGCAGAAAATAGATCGAGGATACGACCAGCAAGACGTTCACCCCCGGAATACGGACGGAGTTTACGGGAACCGCGCTCAGGCCTCCCGCGGCAATGAAAATCCAGACCAGCCAGGCGGGCGCGCTCCATTCGGACAGGTTCGAAAGCTGAGGAAGGAGAACACCGCGGCTTTTCAGCAGCCGGCTTGCAGCGACCAGATTCAGCCACATCGTAAAGAGCGCCGCCATGACGCAAAGGGCGGGGAACAGCCGCGTGAACAGGGAGATCATCCGGGGCTTGCTGTCCGTAATAGATTGAAATTCTTCAGCATTCATGGGAATGCGGCTGTAGAATTGAATATTGAGTTCCACCGCCTCCCGAATGTTGTTTTCCACCATCTGCCAGGGGGAGATCGACTGCTGCATACCGCCGTAAATGAAATAAAAAGCGATGGCCCCCAACAGGATAAGCGTCGGCAAAAGGACAACGGCTTCAACAGGGAAACGCTTTTCGGCGCTCCAGGCCATCAGCATCCCGGCGAATCCCATCGCCGCCAGGGCCGTCAACGGCGCGGCCGCATCCATGGCCCACAGCAGGACGGCCACGATGCAGAATGATGCAAGAAAGGCCAGGAGGGTTTTTGCGGGATCGGCCAGAAACCAAAGGACGTAGAGCACCAGCGGGATCACCAGCAGGAAAACGAGTCCGGCAAAGGGAAGCAGCGAGGCTGTCAGAAAAAGCGTGATGATGAGCAACAGCCGCGGAAAAGAAACATGAAAAAACGATAAGGGCAATGTTGTCAAAGCAAGGACCTGCGACGAAAAAACGGTAATGCCGTCAAACGGTACATCGGACGAATAAAAACCGGCCGGTTCTTCTTCATCGGAATCAGACCGGCCGGTGGTTTTACAAAATTGGTTTATCGGCCTTCCGCGGTGACAAAAGGCATAATGGCGATGGTGCGCGCTCTTTTAACGGCAACGGTCAATTCCCGCTGATGATAAGCGCAGTTGCCCGTGATTCTCCGGGGCATGATCTTGCCGCGCTCCGTGACAAAGTTGTTGAGAATCACCGGATTTTTATAATCAATTTTTACATTGGAGTCCGTGCAGAACCGGCAGAATTTCTTTCGGTGGAAAAACTTTTTCTGAGGCGGACGGGAGGGTCTTTCTCCGTTGGGTGCAGCCATGATCATTCTCCTTTCGGTGTATTGTCTTCCCGGGGCTGGGCTTTCCGGAAAGGCGGCCGGGGGGGTCTTGCATCCCCTTGCGGCTTCTCTTCTTTCACGGGAGCCGTGTTGTCCGTTTCGATGCGGATTTGCGTGCGCTTCACTTCGGCGGCGGCGATTTCCGCGTCGATGCCTTCGCGGGTTACGGCGCCTTCCTTGGTGACCGTCATGAATTTCAGAATCCGGTCGTCGATTTTAAAGTTTCTCTCCATTTCGGCCACGATGGACCCGTCGCCGGCATAGTCGATGAAAAAATAAAATCCGTCTTTTTGTTTTTTGATTTCGTAGGCCAGCCGCCGTTTACCCCATTTTTCCGCTTTGGCGATGACCCCTTTGCGTTCGGTGACGATGTTGGAAGACCTTTCCATGATGGCGGTTAAGTCTTCTTCCGTTACATCCGTTTTGACAATAGCAATGACTTCGTATCTCTTCAATTTTTCCTCCTTTCGGCTCTAAAGCCCCCGATTCGAGTCGGGAGCAAGGGGAGTCCTTGTTTGAATGTGAGTGCCTTCTATCCCAAGCCGGTTTGAAAATCAAGGATTATGTTTCGGGCTTCAACCGACAGGTTGTTGCCCAAGTGAAAAGGGTGTTTGGTCAACAAGCCGTCCGCACGGTTTTAATCAAAAACCCCCTCAGTCGGAGAAGACCTGAGGGGGCGTTCTATTAACACAGATCCT
>DAOTJI010000028.1:0-32255 GCA_035448625.1 Smithellaceae bacterium
GTCATCGCGGGGGTACAGCCTTCGCTTCATTGGGAAGCCGAAAAAGAGCATACCAAGTATTATTACGGCGATCATGCGAAAGGATCATATCCGTACAAGAAGATAAGGGATGCCGGTATCACCCTGGCTTTTTCAACCGATTATGCATCGAACACCGAAGCGCTTAGCTGGCCGACGGAAATCATGAGAGTGGCGCTTACCGGTGCTGACAACCAGTATAATGAGCCATTAACGATGCGGGACATGATCAAGGGTTTCACCGAGGGCGGCTATGCCACGACCCGCGAAGCAAATGTAGGCAAGCTCCATATCGGTTATAAGGCCGACATCGTCGTGTACGAGAAAGATTTGTATTCGGTACCACCTTCAGAGCTCTCGAAAAACAACCCGCGTGTTCTTTCTACATGGATCGGGGGGCGACGAATTACACAGTAGGCAAAACAAGTCGGGTAATCGGGGGACATCTTACTGTTTATTGGCCGGAGGAATTACGGATAAAAAATGTAAGCCCTTGACAATGGACATGGCCGCTTAACCACGCGCTCCACCCGATCGCTGCGCTCCGGGTGAGTTTGTCGTTGGACTAAAAAAGATGATAATGATCGGAGCTGCAAAAGAGAACAAGGGAACATCCTCATGTGTATGTGCAGACTCTGATTCAAAGGTAATGGAAAAGCTGTCTGTAAATTACCTGTTATCGACCGTGCTGTAAAAGCGGGTCAAAGCCGCATGCGTGGAATAGAGGGAATATGAGCTGGCAAAGAATTGAAGAGGAACTTCGAAGCATCAATGAACAAGGGCTTCTGAGGGAATTCAGGTATCTGGAATCCGCGCAGATGCCGCGTGTCAAGATCAGGGGCAAGGATGTCTTGCTCCTATCTTCCAATAACTATTTGGGGCTGTGCAACGATGAACGGCTCAAAATCGCAGCTAAAGAGGCCATCGACCACTACGGCGTAGGCTCCGGAGGATCGCGCCTCACCACAGGCAGCTATGACCTGCACAGAAAGCTAGAGCAGGCTATAGCTGATTTCAAGAATACTGAAGCCGCCATTGTTTTTAACACGGGTTATATGGCCAATGTGGGCGTCATCTCCGCAATTGCAGGCAAGGACTGGATTATTTTCTCCGACAGCCTCAATCATGCCAGCATCATCGACGGATGCAGGCTCAGCGGCACGAAAACCATTATTTACAAACATGTCGATTTGCGAGATCTGGAGAACCAATTAAAAGAGCATCGGGGCGCCCCGGGCTTGATTGTTACAGATGGCGTATTCAGCATGGACGGAGATATTGCGCCCGTGCCTCAACTGGCCGAGATGGCGCACCGGTACGGTATGTTAATCATGGTGGATGACGCTCACGCAACCGGTGTCCTTGGACATCAGGGAGGAGGCACGTCGGAATATTTTGGACTTCAGGGTGTGGTCGATATTTCGATGGGAACACTGAGCAAATCTCTCGCCGGTGAAGGCGGCTTTGTGGCAGGAAGAAAACTGCTGATCGATTACCTGAAAAATAGGGCAAGAAGCTTCATTTTTTCCACGGCCATGTCTCCTCAGATGGTTGCGGTATCGCTACGGGCCATCGAAATTATGAGACAGGACGCGGCCGCACGGGAGACGCTCATGGAAAATGCCCGATGGTTCAGACAAGCGCTGCGACAAGTCGGATTTCAGGTCCCCGAAGGCATCACGCCGATTATTCCGGTGATCGTTGGCGACGCCCTCAAGACGCTTCAATTCAGTCTCAAACTTCTGGAAGAAGGCATACAGATTTCGGCAGTGCGTCCTCCGGTGGTGGCCGTTGGGACCAGCAGATTGCGAATAACGCTGATGGCGAACCATACGCGCGATGATCTCAATTGCGCCCTTGAAAAAATAAAATCCGTCGGAGGAAAACTGGGCGTAATATAGAAGACATTGCAATTCCTAAGGTTTGCATGATTTATGATTTAATTTTCGCAATAAGTGTGATGACAATTTCATGCACATTCTTTCAATGCGTAGCTTCCTGAAACAAAGTATCCAGCAATTCGGATATGCATACGCTCTTTCAAACAAAAAATTATTAATATCGAGTTTCTTTCCATCGGACAAATATTCCACAAAAACCCCGCGTGGCTTTTAGTCCTTATTATCGTGAAAAGCCTGACGTGGTTTTTTCGATCAGGCTGTTTTAAAAGGATTTTTCCTTTTCAATATAGATCAAAATGCGTATAATATAATAATCAGAAAAAACCATACACGGTAGCTTAATTGTTGAACTTAAAAGATGATAATGATCGTTGTGCAAAAGAGAACAAGGGGAACGACGTGGTAGAGGCCATAGGGACGCACCGTCCTTACCGAGCCGCATTAGGACTTTCTGCCGCTTTAGAAGAGATTGCCTAAAACATGGGAATCCTCTATGATCCGAAAGCGGTGGATGCCTGTCTGTCTGTGTCTTTTCCGGGAAAAAAGTTTTCAACTCAAAGGAGCATGACAGTGTCATTTCAATCGATTATCAGAAAACATTCTTTATCTTTGATCATTTGGCCGCTGCTCTGTGTTGGGCTTTATCTGACGAGTTTATATAGTTACATTCTATTTCATATTGTCGCAGAGAGTTTTTCCATCGTCATTGCCTTCTGTCTCTTCATGATCGCCTGGAACACCCGTCACCTGACAAAAAACAATTATGTGCTGTTCATCAGCATCGCCTTTCTGTTTGCCGGCATCATTGACTTTGTTCACACCCTGGCCTACAAGGGCATGGGTATTTTTGTTGGATATGATTCCAATTTGCCAACGCAACTATGGATTATCGCCCGTTACCTTCAAAGCATATCTTTCCTTGTTGCTCCATGGTTCATGTTCCGAGAGCTAAAGCCAATCGCTGTTTTTAGTTTTTATCTTTTTGGAACCCTACTACTGATGGTTGCTGTCTTCTCCGGCGCACTGTTTCCCGATTGCTTTATAGAAGGCAAAGGGCTGACCCCTTTCAAGGTTGCCAGTGAATACATTATTTGTTTTATCCTTGCATGTTCTTTGGCTTTGCTATTACGCTACCGTGAGAAGTTTGATCCAGAAATTTTAAAACTTATAGCTTTGTCGATACTCTGTACAATCATTTCGGAACTGGCCTTCACCTTTTACATCAGCGTCTATGGCTTATCGAATCTGATCGGTCATTTCTTTAAGATATTTTCGTTCTATCTCGTTTACCAAGCAATCATCGTCACCGGCTTAAGAAACCCATACAGCCTTCTTTTCCGTGATTTGCAAAAAAATAAAGAAGAACTACAGACCATCATGGACTCTTCGCCCATCATGATATTTTACAAAAACGATAAAAACACCTTTATTCGTGTCAATAAAGCGCTAGCAGAGGCAACCGGCCTACCTAAGGAAGAAATGGAAGGTAAAACAGTCTTTGAAATTTACCCTCATCAGACGAAGGACTATTGGGAAGATGATAAAGAGGTTATCGCATCGGGTAAGCCCAAGATTGGTATTATCGAACCAATAGACGCAGCAATCGGTCAAAGGTGGGTTCAAACGGATAAAATACCCTATCGAGATGAAAAAGGACGCATTACGGGGATTATAGGTTTTGCAGTTGACATCACCGATATCAAGAAGGCGGAAGAAGCGTTACGGGAAAGCGAAGAGCGTACGCGCGCCATTACCAACTCCGCCCAGGACGCTATTCTAATGATGGATAATGAAGGTCGGATATCCTATTGGAACCCGGCCGCTGAGAGTATTCTTGGCTACACGAACGAGGAAGCCATTGGCCAAAGACTGCACGAGTTAATAGCGCCCGAACATCATCAAGAATCCTACCATAAAGCATTTCCAGCGTTCCAGAAGACAGGACAAGGGGCAGCAGTGGGTAAAACAAACGATCTGGAGGCCCGTCGAAAAGATGGGAAGGTAATTTCGGTGCAGCTTTCGCTTTCAGCCGTTTATATGAAAGGTGCGTGGCATGCCGTAGGGATTCTTCGTGACGTCTCCGAACGCAAGTTGATGGAGGAGAAAATCCTTTCTATGTCTATCACCGATGAGCTCACGGGCCTGCACAACAGGAGGGGGTTTTTATCTCTGGCGGGGCAGCAATTAAAATTAGCGGAAAGGAATAAGAGTGCCATGCAGCTCTTTTTTACTGATCTGGATGGGTTGAAATGGATTAATGATACGCTGGGGCATGAGGAAGGAGATAAAGCGCTCATGGAAGCGGCAAACGTGCTCAAAGAGACCTTCCGAACCTCCGACATCATTGCCCGTCTGGGCGGAGATGAATTTGCGGCCCTTGCCATTGATATAACCGCAGCAAGTCCCACGATCTTTACTGGCCGATTACAGTCTCTGGTTGACGCTCGAAACAATCAGGAAAACCGGCGATACAGACTTTCAATCAGTGTCGGCTATTCTTCCTATGATCCTGAACATCCATGTTCTATTGATGAACTCATGGCCTCCGCGGACAAATTGATGTATGAGCAGAAGCAAAACAAGAAACGTCTTATTCCACAAGGGGCTTCCCTTTCCAACGGCAATCCACACCCTTCAATGCACGATGAGAGTAGGGACTTGTAGGTGAAGCCATTGCCGATGACAAAACCTGATTGGACAGCACTTGTCAAGGTGCAGAGCACATCAAGCGTCAGCAGTTTGTGATCTTTCACATTCAATTTATATCAACACCATTATGGCTTCAAAGGATAACGAGGCGGCAAAGAGGAGGCGGCGGAAGCGTATTTTGGATATGTTGATGACACTGGCGATGATGTCGGCAAAATAATCCGAAGAAAACAAAATGGGGTTATACCCGTCCGTACTTGTCTTCCAGCCTCTCGATGTCATCCTCGCCGAAATAAGTCCCGGTCTGCACTTCGATGATCACCAGGTCTTCGCTGCCGGTGTTTTCCAGGCGGTGCGTCGCCCCCTTCGGAATATCCACGGCGCCGCCCGCGGAAAGGGGACAGGCTTTGCCGTCAATCGTGGCCGTACCGCTGCCCGAAACCGCGTACCAGTGCTCCGCCCGCTTCGTGTGGCGCTGCAGGCTCAGGGTGCCGCCCGGCACAACCAGAATTCTTTTGACCTTGTGATCCGCAACATCGGACAGAATTTGATAGTAGCCCCAGGGACGAAGATTTTTCTCTTCCATTTTTTTCACTTTCAGGCTTTTTGCCGATTGGCCTATCACAATCCCCTGAGAATGAAAAGAATCTTTGCCCGTTGGCCGGGCCTTGTTCCTCTCGGATCGCTTTCGCGGAGGGAACGGCCGCAATCCCCCTGCGGGTTGCACAACCGTTATCCACGCTTCCCGTCTCGCTTTTTCCTTCTCAATGTGCTAACGTTTTGCTCCATAAAAGCCATGGATATTCAATACTCGTTGATACGAAGCCCAAAAAGAAAAAAAACCGTCTCGCTGCAAATCGGCAATCAATCGGAAATTACCGTTCAGGCGCCGGTTCATACGCCGGCCGCAGAGATTCGGCGCTTTGTCGAAGAAAAACAAGCCTGGATTGAAAAATCCCTGCGCCGGCAAGCAACGCTGCAGGCCTCGCATCCGAAGAAAGCCTATGAAACGGGCGAAACTTTTTATTACCTGGGAGAGGCCTGCTTCCTGGAAGCTTTTTTTGACCCGCTGGAATATCCGGGAGTGGTATTTCGGAGCAACTGCTTTTTTCTGAACTGCCCCCCCGACCGTCAGATGAGAAAACATTACCTGGCGGCCTGGTACCGGCAACAGGCAAGGTCCTACCTCACCCGGCGGGTGGATTTCTACAAACAACGGCTTGGGCTGACGCCCGGCGGCCTTCGAATCACCTCCGCCGAAAAACGTTGGGGATCCTGCTCTGAAAAGAATCATTTGTCCTTCGCTTTTCGCCTGATCATGGCGCCGCCGCAGGCTGTTGATTACGTGGTCGTTCACGAAATGATGCATATCCGGGAGAAAAATCATTCTTCAAAATTCTGGAACTTGGTGTTAGAAGTGATCCCGGATTATAAAATGCAACGGCTTTGGCTCCGCGAGCATCAGCGGGATCTTGATCTTTGAGCAAAGCATCGGAAAGGGCTGAAGAGATCTGACGCTATGGACATTACCGAAACCATCGAACTGGCCCACCGGTCATTTCTGACGGAACAGTTTCATCAAATGCATCTGAACATATCGGACTACACCTTCGCCAATGTTTATCTGTTCCGCAAGCTCAGCTGTTATGAAATCCTGAAAAAGGAATGCGGGGTATTCATTTCCGCCCACAACCGGCAGGGGCAGAACTACGTGATGCCGCTCGCCGACCTTCGTGTTTGCGATTTGGCGATGCTTCGGGGGCTGCTCAACGGACGCAACTTTATCTTCCCGGTTCCGGAGGAGTGGCTGCCCTTTTTTCCCGAAAACGAGTTTTCGGCAACCTTTGACGAGAGCGAATCGGATTACATCTACCGCACCGCCCACCTGGCGTCCTTTTCCGGCAAGACCTACTCGCGCCACCGCAACCATCTGAACCAGTTTCTGGGCACGTACCGTCCGGCGGCAGAACCGCTGGGTCCGGACAATCTTCAGGATGCTTTGACCGTCCTGCGGCGCTGGCAGGATGAATCCCGCAGCGCCCAAGGCAAAACCGATTTCTCGGTCTGCGAGGAGGCCCTGCAGCAATTCTCTTCGCTGGCGCTGTGGGGAACTCTGTATTCCATCGAAAACCGGCCGGCGGGCTTTGTGATCGGAGAAGCGTTGAACCGAGACACCTTTTGTCTGCATTTTGCCAAAGGATTGAAAACCTACCACGGCATCTATGAATTCATGTTCAACGATTCGGCCGTCCGATTGCAGCCCCGATACACGTACCTGAACCTGGAAGAGGATTTGGGCAATAAAAATCTGCGTAAAACGAAAACGTCCTACGGTCCGGAACGGATTTTAAAAAAATACCGCGTCAGCCTCAAGGAAGTCGTTCAATGAACAGCTTGACGGTCATTACCGATTTGCGGGAAGGCGATGAAGGTGTCATTTCCTCGATCGACGGCGGCTCGTCGCTGACCAGCCGCCTGGCGGGGATGGGCATGGTCGCCGGCGCCCGGTTCCGCATCGCGCAGATCAGCGGCGGCCTGGTCGTCGTTTCCGTCGGCTCCACCCGGATTGCGCTGGGCCGGGGTGAAGCATCCAAAATTGCGGCGCGCAAAATCGATCCGGCCGACGACACCTGCCTCCCTCCGGTCGAGAAAGAAATCTCCGTCGCTCTGGTCGGCCAGCCCAATGTCGGCAAATCCACCATATTCAACATTCTGACCGGACTTTCCCAGCATGTCGGCAACTGGCCCGGGAAAACCGTCGAGAAGAAGGAAGGCGTCCACCGCGCCCCAAATGTTTTACTTCGAATCGTCGATCTGCCGGGCACCTACAGCCTGACTTCCTTTTCCGAGGAAGAACGGGTCACCCGGGATTACCTCATCCGGGAAAAGCCCGACCTTGTCGTGCTGGTGCTCAACGCGGCTGCGCTGGAGCGAAGCCTGTATCTTCTATCCGAGGTGCTGCTGTTGAACCGCCCCGTGATTGCGGCCGTCAACATGCTGGACGTCGCTTCGACCCAGGGCACGCAGGTTGACGCGAAAGCGCTGCAGCACTCCCTGGGCCTCCCGGTGGTCCCCATGGTGGCCAGACGGAACAGCGGCATTCAGGAACTGGTGGATGAAATAACGAATCTGACTTCCTGTCCGCAGAACTTACAACTCGAACTGCCTGCAGTCTCCGCCGACCATCAGGAAATTTACAAAAAAATTCTGGCGGCCGTCCGGCCTTTTATCCGGGAACCCTACACGCCCGAATGGGTGGCGGTAAAATTGATGGAGGGCGACCCGGAAGTCACGGCCATGGTAAAAGAACAAATCCAACCGGCCGGACATGAATTCATTCAGAAACTGCTCAGCGAACATGAAGACGCCCTTCATGCCGTCGTCAACGGCCGCTACGACTGGATTGAAAGAATGACCCGCGCGGCGGTTTCCCGTTTTAAGATGGGGCAGGTGGTGCTCACCGACCGTATCGACCATGTGCTGACCCGCCCGGTTTTCGGCATCCCGATCCTGCTGGCCATCATGGCGGCGGTCTTTTTTCTGACCTACACCCTCGGCGTGCCGCTGCAAAGCGCGATGAACGACGGCATTCAATATCTGGGGCGGGCCTTTGAACCGTCAATGGCCCAATGGCCAGGCTGGATCAGAGGGCTTCTCCTCGACGGGGTGATCGGCGGCGCGGGCTCCGTCCTAAGTTTTCTGCCCATTTTGCTGATTTTTTTCGCGATCATGGCGTTTCTGGAAGACGTGGGATACATGGCCCGAGCCGCGTTCGTGATGGACCGCATCATGCATCTGGTGGGGCTGCACGGAAAAAGCTTCATTCCCATGTGCCTGGGCTTCGGCTGCAATGTTCCCGCCGTGCTCGGTGCACGGATCATCGAGACGCGCAAAGCCCGGATGATCACCCTGCTTTTAATTCCGTTTGTTCCCTGCACCGCCAGGCTGGCGGTGCTCACGCTGGTATCGGCCGCCATTTTCGGCCAATACGCCGCCTATGTCTCCTGGTCGATCCTGGCCCTCAACATCGCCGTGCTGGGACTCGCCGGCATGCTGGTCAACAACACGCTGTGGAAGCAGGACGCGCCGTTTATCATGGAACTGCCCATTTATCATCTGCCGGATGTCCGGACCATCGGCATGGCCGTCTGGTCGAGAACCCTTTCCTTCCTGCGCAAGGCGGGCACCGTGATTCTGGGGATGTCTGTGCTGATCTGGATTCTTTCGTATTTCCCCTACGGGACAGTGGAGGAAAGCTGGCTGGCCGCCCTGGGGAGAGTCATTGAACCGCTGGGAGAACCGCTGGGGCTGGACTGGAAGACGATCACCGCGCTGCTCACCGGACTCGTCGCCAAGGAAACCGTGGTCGCCACGCTGGGCGTGCTGTATTCCGTAGGCGAAGGAGGCTTAGCGGCCGTTCTGCCGACCGTCATGAACCGCGCCTCCGCGGCTGCGTTTCTGGTCGTGATGATGCTCTTCATTCCCTGTGTCGCGACGATCGCCGTCCTGCGCAAAGAAATGAACAGCAACAAGTGGTTTTACTTCACCATCGCCTTGACCCTGATCGTCTCCTACCTGGGCGGGATGGCGGCCTTTCATTTTATCGAGTGGCTCGGCTTATAAGACAAGATCACCGTATGGCGCAGACGATGTTCGTAACCTCCGGCCATGGAAGATCGTTCGGACGCTGCTGAAAGTATCTGGCCTGCGCATCCGCCGGCGAAAGAAACTCCATTTTGGAAAAACACAGGCTTCGCAGTTTTGCCTCCAGCGCGTCAGGCTCGAAATAACTCACGAACGGCTCGCCCGCGCTTGCGACGCTCTGAACCAGTCGTGAATAGGACTTTCTTTCCGCGTCCGACAAGGATGTCGGCGGTTGTATGTAGGTCAGCACAATCTCGCTGGATGCCGGAAACGCCGCGACCGTTTTCAGTACGGCCTCAATAGCCTCCTCCTGGATGTACATCGTCACACCCAACCACGAAAAGAATGTGGGCTCGGCCATCGATATGCGGTGGCGGCACAGTCCGTCATGGAGGGATTCCTTCTCAAAATCGACGTCCGCAAAGACAAGATTTTCCGGCATCGCGAATCCCCCTGCCGCCAGTTTGGAACGCTTCATCGCCTGTGTTCCGGGATGATCGATTTCGATAATGTTCAGCTTTTTTGCCCATGGGGGCTGCCGGAAGGCAAACGTGTCGAAACCCGCCCCCAGGATGATATACTGCGTGACCCCGCGAAGAACCGCCGCTGCGAGCCGGTCTTCCGTAAAGCGCGAGCGCAGAACGACGTGCGCCCGCAATACGCGCGCTTCAGGCGTCTGATGACGCGCCGACGAATGCCTGATTTGCGTCTCGGCATCCGCTCCAAGGAGAGATACGGCAACGGGATCGTCCAGAATGAGGGGTTGAGCGTCGAATAACTGATGCGCAGCCCTGATGTATGCGGTTACAAGCGCGGTGAGGCTGGCGTCTCGGCCGGTCATGATGAAGGTCCCCTTTTGGATGAAAGACAAAGCGTCCGTCATGGAGTGCGTTATTCAACGTTTCCATGACCTCTTGGCCAAAAGCGGCCATTCTTTTGCGTCTGGAAGGCATCAGAGCGATGAGGCCAGAATAGCCGCGCCGATCGCGCCGTTCGCCTGCGCGGAGGACAGCACGGCGATTTTCACGCCGAGTTTTTTTTCCAGCGCGGCCACGACCCCGGCGTTGCGCGCGACGCCGCCGGTGATCATGACCGGTTCGGTCAGGCCGACGCGCGCGATCATCGCGGAGATGCGCGCCGCAATCGATTCGTGGATGCCGGCGATGATGTCGAATCTCTGCTCGCCGCGGGCGATCAGAGAAATGACTTCCGATTCCGCGAAGACCGTGCACAGGCTGCTGATTTTGGAGGGAGCGTCCGACCGGAGCGACATGGCGCCGAACTCATCCAGATCGACTTCGAGCGCGCGCGCCATCACTTCCAGAAAACGCCCGGTTCCCGCGGCGCACTTGTCGTTCATGACAAAATTTTTGACCTTCCCCCGCTCATCCAGCGCGATGGCCTTGCTGTCCTGTCCGCCGATGTCGATAATGGTGCGGACCTCCGGCTTCAGGAAATTCGCCCCCGAGGCGTGCGCCATGATTTCCGTGAAGGTCCGGTCGGCGAATTTCACCGAATTGCGTCCGTAACCGGTGGAGACGATTTTGTCCACCGACGACGCATCCAGACCGGTCTCAGCGAGCAGATCCTCATAGACCTTAACGCCCGCCGCCTCGGCGTTGTAGCCGGTAAAAATCACGTTGGTGCCGAGAATTTTCCCGTCCTCGACCACCGCCGCCTTTGCCGTGATCGAACCGATATCAATGCCCGCTGTTCTCATTTTCGAATCCTGTTCGTCGTGAGGGCTCCCCCCCTCTCAATTTTTCCGGTCTTTGATGATCTCCATGAAGGCGTCGATTCTTGTCGAGATCTGGCTTTCCGAAAAACTCCGCTCATCGACCATGTCCGCTTCGATCATCAGACAGGGAATGTTCCGCTCCTTTTCAACGATCCGCTGAATGTCGAACTGACCCAGCGAATAGGGTTTGCAGCTGCGGTTGGAATGCAGCACAAAGCCGTCCACCTGATACTTGTCGATCATCGCGATGACCATGTTCGCCATTTCGTCCACCCCGATGTTCAGGTAAATACGCGAGTAGGCTTCGGCCATCGAATCCAGAAACTTGTTTTCGTCGATGTACTTCATCGCGCCGCACCAGGCCGAGGTGTATGTGTCGGCCACCAGACAAGCGTCGTGTTCGGCAAATTTCTGTGACAGCCATTTCATCCGGTACCAGATCGGAAGATTGTCCCACAGGAGTCGGTATTGTTCCCGGGGAATGGCTCCGATGCCGGCCTCGATCCGGTCTTTCATCTCGGCCAGCAAGCCCCGGTAGTAATCGATGGTCTGCTGCGTGCCCCGGAGGGTGACGATCAAAGCCAGGTGAAAAAAAGCATCGAAGGCCGTCATGGGAGAGGGCTTGTGAACGGCCGTATCCAAAACCTCCTGCCAGAGCTTCTGACCTTCAAAGGAGACCCTGCCGACTTCCTTCATGCGGTCCTGGTCCATCGGAAAACCGCAGACGCTTTCCAGGAATGCGACATACTCCCCGATCTGCCGCTCGACATAGCGCTTCGCCTCTTTTGTGTATTCCGTGTGACAGAAGGGCGTGTCAAAGATAAACAGGGGAATGTTGAAATAGCGGGCCTGCACCTCGTACCACTTCAGGACGGTCCCGCAGATGTTGTTGCAGCACACCAGCATGTCCGGTTCGGGCAATCCGCCGATCGGGCCCCCATTGACCGTCGCGCAGGAGATGTCGGAGCGGGCGTAGGAGCACAGGTCGTTGGAATAGCCCATCTTTTCGGCTTTCTCGCACAAATCGACGCCCATCTTGCTGGCGCCGATCATGGCCCCGTGGTTTTCCGGATACACGGGAATGATATCCATGGCAATCAACGGCTCCACCGGCCCGCCGCTGGTGATCCAGGCCACCTTCTTGTTGTTCTGCCGGGCCGTTTTGGCGTCGATGTAGTAGGCGGTCATGATATCCCGCATCTTCTTTTCAGACTTGATTTTTCTTTTTTCTTTTTCCGAATTCCCCTCTGACATGACGCCTCCTTTCACACCATTTCCAGAAATGCTTCAAAACGAGTTCTAAGCTGGCCTTCCCCGGGAAGCGGATCTTCGATTTCCAAAAGCAGAACGGGGATCCCGGCTTCATCCATGGATTTCTTGATGTCGGGATAATCAAACGCGTGCGGATCGCAGAATTTAAAAAGCAGGAAAATGACGCCCCGGGCGTTATGCTCCTGCACAAGACGGATGATGTGCCGGGCCCGTCGGTCCAGACCGGCATGTTTCGCCGGGCAGACCACGCGACGGATCAGTCTGCCCGCGATGCCGGACACGGGATCGCCCTCTTCGGAGACCGGCTCGGCAAAGTATCGCGCCCCCGTGCAGAAATCGTCCCAGACGACTGCGCCGCCGGCCTCTTCGATCATCGGGTAGATGTCCGGATGATTGCAGATGCCGCCGGCCAGAACCAGGCGCTTCAAGGAGCCGTCCTCCGCCGCCCGGGCCGCCCCGGCCTTCATTTCCGAAACGGTCTGCGCAAGCAAAGAAGCCAGGCGCTCCCGGTCCATGATCATGGCCGCCCGGACCAGGGTGTATAAATCCGCGCCGGACATGAGGCGGGGGTTCCGGCTCCTCATTTCATAAATTTCCCGTATCGATTGCCGGATGGCATTCATCGTTTGAATCGCTTTTTGCAAGGCGTCGTCGGTAATGTCCGCCTTGAGCGCGCGGCCGAGATCCGTCCTGAATTTTTTCAGGACATCAACCATGTAATCTTGGGCGGAGGACGTATTGAGCTTGACGGGCAGGACCAGATCCAGATGAAATCCGAAGGGAATATTCATGCGCCAGATGTCGGACAACCGTTGAATGGAGTCGCAGGTGTGAGGGAAAACCATTCCGTCCAGAAATCCGATTCTCCCGGAAAGCCCCTCCTCCAGAACACCGCGGACAACGGAACAGCTATAGGATTGGAGGTGAGAATCGGCCAGATGAATCTGCCGCTTCGTGCCGAAAAAACGGGCGGGATGGGCGCCGGCCGCCAGAATGATCTCCTCCGGCGTGTAGGAGCAGACATAGCCCACCATCTTTTTTCCGCTCCGGTTTTTGAGTTTTTGCAGATACTCGTAAGGTTGATCCACGATCGTCCTGAATTCGGTCATCCCGTCCATCGCATTTCCTCCCCGCTGGAATATTTTTGCCGCCGTCTTGCCGTTTCGCAACGGCACGCTAGCATATTCAGGTTTAAAAGTGTTAGGTTTATTCACGAATCCCCGCGATCGTCGTCCCAGGCCGCGTCCTGGAGATGGGGCACCTTTTCGCGGTCAATCGCCAGAAGCTGTTCCTGCAATTCGATCTGTTCGCGGGTCTTGAAAATATACAAATCCCGATCATGGCGGTGCTCCGCCAATGTCCTGAGCGCCTCTTCATCATACTTGAAAAATTTCTGCCCGGCGCGCAGGGCCGCGTACCGGCGAAAGCCCAGTTTGACGAGCACATCCACGCCCAGACGAACGGAAGTATCCAGCGATTCCCGGTATAGGTTTTTCACGCCTGCGTCCAGCAGTTCATAAGCGTCCTCGCGACTTTTCACACGCACCATCACCTCAAGGTTCGGAAATTCCCTGCAGACCCGATCGATCAGATCGCCGTTGATTTCCGGCGAATCAATGGCGGCAATCAAAATTCCGGCCTCATCGGCGCCGGCGGATTTCAAAATGTCCAGGCGCGTCGCGTCGCCGTAAAAAACCGTGAATCCCATTCTTCTCAAGACTTCCACGCGGTCCGAGTCGTTGTCCAGGATCGTTGCGGCAACCCCGTTGGCCCGCAGAAACCGGCCTACCGTGCCGCCGAAGTTGCCGAATCCCGCGATAATGACCGGATGCTCGCCTTTGATCAGATCCCCGTCTTTTTCCACGGGGGCCTTCTTCGTTCCAAAAAACGGCAGGATCAGCCGTTCATTGACCATAAGCAGCAAAGGCGTCACCGTCATGCTGATGGCCGTTGCCCCCATCATCATATCACTCCATTCGGCCGTCAGAATCTTAAGCTGAGCAATGAAAGCAAACAGAACGAAGGCAAATTCGCCCACCTGCCCCAGACCGACCGTAAAGATCATATTCTGATCGAAACTGAGTCCGGAGACTCTTCCGGTTGCATAAAGCACCAGGGATTTGATGACAATCACCCCGCAGACCAGCCCGGCGATTTTCAAAGGATTATCGATGATCAGCTTGAAATTGATGGACGCCCCGACGGCAATAAAAAACAATCCCAGCAAAATACCCTTGAACGGTTCGATGTTGCTCTCCAGTTCATGGCGGAATTCACTGTTGGCCAGCACCACGCCCGCAAGGAAGGCTCCCAGCGCCGGGCTCAGCCCCACCAGGATCATCAGGTAGGCCGTGGCGATGACGATTAAAAGGGCGGCTGCCGTAAAAAGCTCCCGCAGTCGGATACGGGCGATAAAGCGCAGAAAAGGCACAAAAATAAAATACCCCGCCAGCACAACCGCATTGGCGGCGGCCAAAAGCACCAGGGTCTGCCCCCAGCCGGACCAATGATTGATCAGGCCCGCGCGTCCTCCGGACGCGGCTTTCACGCCGGCGGCGGCCAAAAGCGGCAGGAGCGCCAGGACCGGAATGACGGAAATATCCTGAAAAAGCAAGACGGCAAAAGAGCTTTTCCCCGATTCGGTTTTGGTGAGCCCTTTTTCTCTAAGGGTCTGCATCACAATGGCCGTGGAAGACATGGACAGCGCCAATCCGCACGCAAGAGCGGCCTGCCAGGTCAACCCGATCAGCATCAGCGCCAGAAAACAGAGCAGCGTCGTCGCGCCCATCTGCAGGATACCCGTCCCCAGAATCATTTTGCGCATCCGCCAGAAATACGCGGGCTCGAGCTCCAACCCGATCAGAAAAAGCATCATCACCACGCCGAACTCGGCGAAGTGCATGATGTCCTTGCCCTCCTGACCGACAAATCCCAGGAAAAAAGGACCGATGATGATGCCGCCTGCGAGATAGCCCAGCACGGATCCCATCCCAAGTCTTTTGGCGACCGGCACAAAGATGACCGCAGCGGCAAGATAGATGATGGCGTCCTGTAGAAAGGCGCTGCCCATGGTCAGGAATGCTCCTCTTCGTTTTGCAGCCAGTCATTGAGATAATCATATGAACGAATGGATTCGAAGGGAAGGCCTCCCGCGGTCATCCTCTTCAACAGCCGATGATAGGACGAAACGTGTGCATCCAGTTGCCGGTCGGTCAGCCGATACGTTCCGTGGACGGCAAAAGGGGGCAGATGAATCATGCCGCACAGCGCGGCCGTCTGGGCAAACGGCAGCAGAAACTCGCGCAGGGTATGTTGATGGTGCCGGCCGGACGCGTAGGAATCCCTGGCGCCTCCCACGGTCACGGCGGCAAAAACGATCTTGCCGGCCAGTGCGTCGCCCCCGCTCCCCCGCGCCCACCCGTATTCCAGCACGACATCCATCCATTGCTTGAGCAGGGCCGGAGCGCCATACATGTAAAAGGGGAAATGCCAGACCAGAACGTCATGCTCCGTCAAAAGCGATTTTTCGCGATCCACATCGACATGGAAGTCCGGATACTGCTCATAGAGGTCGTTGATCGTCACGCCCTCCACCTTTTCAACGCCCGCAAGCAAAGCGCGATTGTTTCTGGACTTTTCAAACCGGGGATGGGCAAAGAGAATGAGAACTTTGTTCATGAAGTCTCATCTTCCTTCACGATTTCCGTTTTGATCAGCGAAATGAGCTCCTGAAACACCGGCAGCACGTCCGTTCGGAACCGTCCCGCCACCAAGACCACCATGATGTCGTCGCCGACGCCAAGCGTCCCTTCGTTGATCCAGGCGCGAATCTCGACGATGCCTTCCCTTTCTTTAAAACGACGTACCGCCTCCTCCAGCGCGGCCCGGCTGTAAGAAAGTTTCATGCGCGCCACCGGACCGCCTTTCCTGGACGTGGCCCGCACAACGCCGTTGTGCACCAGAATCATCCCCAACCTGTCCGGCGGGCACTTTTTTTTGATCTCTTGAATCCACTCGTCAACCATGAACACCTCCCGGCTGCTCCGCGCTTTTCTCCGCGGCGGATGCTGCCTTTCTCTGTGCGACCAGCTCCGTCAGCCTGCGCGAGAGTTTGTCGGCCAATGAAGCCAGCAGCGCGGTATCCATGTCCGGCGAATAGCGGTTCGCGTCCGCATCGCCGTTGTTCCAGGCTCCGATCATCCGACCGTCCAGCGCAAAAGGAACCACGGCGATCGACCGAACAAAATATTTTTGACAGGGCGGCATCAGCCTGTAAAAAGGCTGGAGATTTTGATTGGAGAGTACGGGATGCAGCCCGCCGGGAAGCATTCTTTCCAGCAGCTCCTCGGAAACGACGCTAAACCGGCTCTTCAGAATCTCCGACGCGACCGCGGCATCCGTCAATGCATCCGCCGCCGGCCGATCCACAAACGCGAACCAGACGAAAGGAACGGCAAATTCCCTTTCGATTCCGTCCACCAGGGCTTCGAAAAGCCCCGCAACGGTTCGGGCGGACAACAGAGCCTCCTCCATTTTCCGGAAGCGCGCCGCGAGGTCTTCGTTGATGCGGCGAATGTCCTCTTTTTTGGTCATCAGAGCTTCCCTTCCCACTCGGCGTAAATCACCGCGTGATCGGACGGCTTCTCCGAAAGCCGCGTGGCCCGGTCGATCACACAGCCGCTCGACGCGGCGGCTGTTTTTTTCGTGGCCAGAATATGATCGACGCGCCAGCCGAGGTTTCGCCCCACCGAATCCTTCACGCGGTAGTCAAAAAAAGTGTATTGCCCCGGCTCGCCGGGATGATGCTGCCGAAAAACATCCACAAGCCCCCAGGACAAAACATCTTCGTACGCCTTCCACACCTCCGGGTTAAAGGAGACATGTCCCAGAATGCGCCCGGGATCGTGAACGTCAATCTGCTGGGGCGCGACATTGAAATCCCCGCAGAGCACGAGCTTTCGGTCCGGCTTGAAGTTTTGGAGAAGATAGGCTTTGAGCCTCCCCAGCCACGCGAGCTTGTAGGCAAACTGGGGCTTGTCCACCTCCTGCCCCTGCGGAACGTAGGCGTTTACAATCACCAGATCGCCGAAATGCGCGACGGCCAGGCGGTCGGGATCCGGAGGATCATCGGCCAGTCCGAAGGAAACCTTTTGCGGTTTTCGTTTTGATGCGACCGCCACGCCGTTGTACTGCTTGCCGCCGCGGAAAGCCACCGTGTAGCCTTCCGCCTCAAATGCCGCCAGGGGAAAGCCGGCATCCTCAACCTTGGTTTCCTGCATGCAGAAAATATCCGGCTGATGGCTTCTGAGCCAGGGCAATACGATGTGCAGACGGGAGCGGATGGAATTGACATTGTAAGTGGCAATCTTCAAGGGTGAAAAGCCTTTCCTGATTTTCGGTGCTTATTACCACGACCGGCGCCGGGTCTCAAGAAATTTTGCGGCGCGGCTGAAAATCGTGTATGGTATTTTTCGGCACCGGCGACGGTGGAACAAGGAATTGCCGCGCATTGTTCTGAATCCGGCAAAGGAAAAATGGAAAAAACCGATATCACGATCATTGGAGCGGGGGTTGTCGGACTGGCCATCGCGGCCCGGCTGGCACGCCCGGATTTGAACGTCTTCATTCTCGAGAAGAATCCGCGTCACGGGGAGGGCATCAGCTCCCGCAACAGCGAAGTGATTCACGCAGGCATCTACTATCCGGAAGGATCGCTGAAGGCCGAACTGTGCGTGACCGGAAACCGGATGCTCTATGAACTTGCCCGCGAAAGCGGCATTCCCCATCGAAAAGTCGGGAAACTCATTGTGGCCGCCGACCCGTCGGAAACCGACGAATTGGAGCGTCTCTTCCGGCAGGGCCGCAAAAACGGAGTGCCCGCTCTGGAAATGATCGGCGAGGCGCGGATCGCAAGGCTAGAGCCCGGCGTCAAAGCCCGTGCCGCCCTGTACTCGCCGGAAACCGGCATCCTCAGCGTCCATGACCTGATGAATGCCCACCTGGCCCGGGCGCAGAGGAACGGGGCCCACCTGATCTGCCGCACCGGCGTCTTCCATGTCGAAACGGAAAACGGCGACTGGCGGATCCTTGCCCGAAACGACCGGGGGGAGGAATGTACGTTCCGGTCGGGGGTGGTCATCAACTGCGCGGGGCTTGCATCCGACACGGTCGCCAACCTGACGGGCGGCGCCTATCGACTGCATTACTGCAAAGGCGATTACTGCGGCATTTCCGGCGTGAAGCCGGGCCTCGTCCGCCGGCTGATCTACCCCGCCCCGCTAAAAAATCACGTGGGACTGGGCGTGCATTTAACGATGGATTTAAACGGACGCCTCAAACTGGGGCCGGACGCAACTTACATTGACCGCGTGGAGGATTACGCCGTCGCCCCCGAAAAAGCCGCTTTGTTTTATGAACACGCCGTAAAATTTCTGCCCTTTTTGAAACCGGAAAATGTCCACCCCGACATGGCCGGCATCCGCCCGAAGCTTCAGGGGCCCGATGACGCTTTCGCCGACTTTGTCATCCGCGAAGACGCCCCCGGTTTCATCAACCTGGTCGGCATCGAATCGCCGGGCCTTACCGCCTCGCCCGCCATCGCCCGGTATGTTCAGGAACACTTTCTATAAGCCGAATTCCCTGCGCAGTCCCGCAAAACGATTTCGCGCGAAAGCCACCCCCAGCGTCGGAGACAGACGGTTGAGCCACCAGAGCATTTTCCACGGCCAGGGGAAAATCATGATTGCCCGGTTTTTTGCGACGGCCTTCAACGCTTTCCGTGCCAGCACGTCCGGCTGCATCGGCCTGAGTCTTTCCAATATTTCCCTGCCTTTTTCCGGGGGGAGGTTCATCTTCATCGCGCCGTAGCGGCCGCCGTCCAGAATGGGGGTGCGGATGACCCCCGGACAGATAACGCTCGCGCGCAATCCCAGATGAGCCGTTTCGGCCCGCATGGAGAGTGAAAGGCCCACCACGGCATGCTTGGCCGTCGCATAGGGAAGATTCATCGGATTGGCCATCAGGCCCGCCATGGAGGCGGTGTTGACGATATGGCCGAATCCCTGCGCTCTCAGGACCGGATAGGCCGCCACAGCACCGTGGATCACGCCATGCAGGTTTACATTCAGCACGCGTCTCCAGTCTTCCATATTCAGATCGTTCATCGCGCCGCCGATCGCGATCCCCGCGTTATTGAAAAGATAATCGAGCCTTCCCCGGTTTTGCGCCACCCCCTTCACCAGGCTTTCCACGGCGGGAAAATCCGTGACATCCAGTTGAACGGCCTCGGCACGTCCGCCGGCTGAACGGATTTCGTCGGCGGCCTTGCGCGCCTCATCGATCTGCAGATCCGCCAGTACAACGTCCGCCCCGCGGGCCGCCAGTTCACAAGCCAGCGCGCGGCCGATCCCCGAAGCAGCTCCCGTCACGATGGCTGCCGCGCCCTGATACGTTCGAATACCGTTTGCCGCCATGAGCCCTCCATCATGATCATCAAAATGTAAATATTGAATAGACATTAGCGGTGAGTCATGGATGCTGTCAATGAATTTTCCTCCGCCTCCCCAAACGAACGGATGGACGGTTTTTCTCAATTCTTTTCCATTGACACTGCCGCTCCCTTCCCTTATAAGCTGTGGTCAAATTTCGCTGTCCGGACAGGAGGAAATTCATGAAAAAAACTATTATCTTCATTGGCTTTTTGGTGATTTTCTCACTGCTGGTTTTCGGCTGCGCGAAAAAGGATTCCGACGCGGTGAAGATCGGCGTTATCGCCGAGTTGACCGGCGACATTCCGGCGGTGGGCACCTCCTGCAAAAACGCCGCGGAGCTCGCCGTCCGGGAAATCAACGACGGGGGCGGCATCCAACTGGGAGAGAAAAAATATCCGGTGGAACTGATCATTGAAGACAATGCCGGCAAAGCGGACCAGTCCGCTTCCTCCGCGCAGAAACTGATCACCCAGCAGAAAGTGACGGCCATTGTCGGGCCCAACGCCAGCCGTTACGCGCTGCCGGCGGCGGAAATCGCCGAATCGAACAAAACCGTTTTGATCACCCCCTGGTCCACCGCGCCGAAAGCCACGCTGGACGCCAAAACCAACGCCCCCAAACACTATGTTTTCCGTGCCTGCTTCATCGACCCGTTTCAGGGAGGCGTCATCGCAAAATTCACGCTGGACAATCTGAAACTGAAGAAGACGGCGGTGCTGTATGATGTGGCTTCCGAATACAACAAGGGCATCGCCGAGATCTTCAAGGAGGTTTACGAGAAAAACGGCGGCTCGATTGTCGCTTTTGAAACCTATACCACCAACGACAAGGATTTTTCATCGCAGCTTACCAAGATTAAAAAAACCAACCCGGACATTATCTTCCTGCCCAACTACTACAGCGAAGTGCCTCTGCAAATCCAGCAGGCTAAGCGTCTGGGCATTTCGGTTCCGTTTATCGGCTCGGATTCCTGGGGTTCCGAAGAGCTGCTCAAGCTCTGCGGCAAAGACTGTGAGGGTTATTATTTCAGCACACACTACGCGGCGGACTCGGCCAGCGACGCAACCAAAAAATTCATCGATGCCTATAAAGCCAAATACGGAACGACCCCCGACGACGTGGCCGCCCTGACCTACGATTCGTTCGGGCTTTTGTTGCAGGCCATTAAAACCGCCGGCAAAAACGACCGTCAGGCCGTCCGCGATGCGCTCGCGAAAATTCCGCTTTTCAACGGCGTGACGGGCAGCATGCAGTTCAAGGAAGGCTCCGGCGATCCGATCAAAAGCGCCGTCATTCTGCAAATCAAAGACGGAAAGTTTACCTGGTTCGCCAACGCGAAACCCTGATCCCATATGGCCTATTTTTTTCAGCAAGCGTTAAACGCCCTGCAGCTGGGCAGCATCTATGCGCTCATCGCGCTGGGCTACACAATGGTTTACGGCATTCTGACGATGATCAACTTCGCCCACGGCGACCTGTTTATGGTGGGCGCTTTCTTCTGCTTTCTTCTGGCCGTTTATCTCAAGCTGTCGTTTGTTCCGACGCTGCTGGTCTCCATGCTGGGCGTCGCCTGCCTGGGCGTCGTCATCGAGCGCCTGGCCTATAAGCCCCTGCGCGCCGCGCCGCGGGTCTCCGCCATCATCACCGCGCTGGGCGTGGGATTGTTTCTGGAAAATTTCACGCTGGCCCTTTCCCCCTATCCCAAGCACATCCCCCCGCTCCTGGCCAACACCACCTGGTCGATCGGATCTCTGTCCGTTTCATCCCTGCAGGTGCTGGTGATCGCTCTTTCGCTGGTCCTGATGCTCATTTTGGATTTCGTGGTCCAGCGCACCAAAGCGGGCATGGCCATGCGCGCCATTTCCTGGGACAAGTCGATTGTTCCCCTGATGGGCGTGCCGGTCAATAAAATCATTTCTTTCACTTTCGCCATCGGCACGGGACTGGGCGGCGCAGCCGGCGTGATGTACGGACTGGCTTACCCGGTGATCGATCCCTACATGGGCATCATGGTCGGCTGGAAAGCCTTCATCTGCGCGGTCGTGGGCGGCATCGGCAACGTGCGGGGCGCCATGATCGGCGGCTTCATTCTGGGCGCGGTGGAAATTCTCGTGGCGGCGTTTTTCCCGTCCACCTACCGCGACTTCGTGGCGTTCACGCTGCTGCTGGTCCTTCTGATCCTCCGGCCCTACGGCATTCTGGGCAGACCCCAGCCGCAAAAGGTATAGGCATGACGAAGATAAAAGCCGCCGTCACTATGCTCGAACGCTGGAAACGAATCACCGGCCTGAAGTATTTCTGGCCGGTCTTTCTGACCGCGGGGCTCGCCTTCTGCGTCGCCGCCGACCGCTATGACTTCGTGGATCTATACCTGCAGTTGATTATGATTTATGTGGGCATCAACATCATTCTCACCATCAGCCTGAATCTGATCAACGGCTACATGGGGGAATTCTCCGTCGGGCACGCGGGATTCATGGCGGTGGGCGCCTACATCGCCTCGATCCTGACCGTGCACGTCTTCCCGCCAAACGCCGCCGGCATCCTGTTTCCCGCCGCGATTCTGGCCGGCGGCATGGGCGCCGCCCTGGTGGGATTGCTGGTGGCCATCCCCTCGTTTAAAACGCGCGGCGATTACCTGGCCATCGTCACGCTCGCTTTCGGCATGATCGTCAAGTCCGTCCTGGAAAACATCGACGCCGTGGGCGGGCCTCGGGGACTGCTGGGCATGGAAAAGCTCACGACGCTGCCGTGGGTGTTCTTCTGGACGGCGCTGTCCGTCTGGGTCATCCGCAACCTGGTGTACTCCAATTTCGGGCGCGGCGTTTGGTCGATTCGGGAGGATGAAATCGCGAGCGATCTGATGAGCGTCAACACGCGACAGGTCAAAATCATCGCCTTTGTGGTATCGTCCTTTTTTGCGGGCGTCGCCGGAGGCCTTTTCGCCCACGCGCTTCAGTTCATCAATCCGCGCATGTTCGATATTCTGAAATCGACCGATGTTCTGATCATGGTTTACCTGGGCGGTATCGGCTCCATCGCCGGATCGGTGCTCGGAGCGGTTATCTACACTCTTCTTTTGGAAATCCTTCGCCCGCTGGGCGTCTGGCGGATGGTTTTCATGCCGCTGATGCTGGTGCTTCTGATGATCTACCGGCCGCGCGGCATCATGGGCCTGCGGGAGGCCCGTCTGTTCACGCCGCTTCGCGACCGGGTCACGGAAAAGCTGTGGCGGCAGAAGAAAAAGGAGGCGCGCCATGCCGCTCCTTGAAATCTCCCGGCTCACGCACCGGTTCGAGGGACTTTGCGCGGTGTCCGATTTCAATCTCCGGGTTGAGCCCCATGAACTGATCGGCATCATCGGCCCCAACGGCGCGGGAAAAACCACCGTCTTCAACCTGATCACCGGCGTGTATCAAGCCAGCGAAGGAAGCATCAACTTTCAGGACAAGGAACTGGTGGGCGTTACTCCGCACCGGATCACCCGGCTGGGAATCGCCCGAACCTTCCAGAACATCCGTCTTTTTAAGGAGCTCTCCGTTCTGGACAATGTCCGCGTCGCGCACTACGGCCGGACGGCCTATTCGCCTCTCGAAGCGCTTTTGCACATCGGTCGCTTCCGGGCCGAAGAACGACGCATCACTCTGCAGGCGCTGGATCTGCTGTCGATCTTCAAGTTGGACGAATCCGCCGGCGAGAAAGCCAAAAACCTGCCCTACGGCTTGCAGCGGCGCCTGGAGATCGCCCGCGCGCTTGCCACCGAACCCAAACTGCTGCTTCTGGACGAACCGGCCGCCGGCATGAACCCCAACGAAATCCTTCAGCTCATGGACTTCATCCGCTGGATTCGCGAAACGTTTTCAGTGACCATCCTCCTGATTGAACACCAGATGCGCCTGGTCATGGGCATCTGCGAACGCCTGGTGGTGCTGGATTTCGGCGCCACCATCGCCCAGGGGCTGCCCGCGGAAATTCAGACGAACCCCAAAGTGCTGGAAGCCTATCTTGGCGAGGAGGTCGCTTCATGAACCGCGCCGATTTTCTCCTTCGCGTGGATGGGTTGAGCGTCCACTACGACAGCATCAAAGCCGTTGAAGATATTTCTTTTGAGGTGGCCCATGGCGAAATCGTGACGCTGATCGGCGCAAACGGCGCGGGAAAGTCCTCCATCCTGCGCGCGATATCCGGGCTGGTTCCCTATACCGGCTACATCGCGTACGGCGGGAAAGATGTAAAAAATCTTGCCGCCGATCAAATCGTCGCGGCCGGCATCGCCCACGTGCCGGAAGGCCGCGGCATTTTCGGCAACCTCACCGTGCTGGAGAATCTTCAACTGGCCTGCTGGCAGCGCAGGGACAAAGCCAAAATCGCCGACGATCTGAACCATGTTTTTGAATTGTTCCCGCGGCTCGGCGATCGACGCAAGCAACTGGGCGGCATGCTCTCCGGGGGAGAGCAGCAGATGCTGGCCGTGGGCCGCGCGCTGATGAGCGATGCGCAGATGCTGCTCTTGGACGAACCCTCCATGGGCCTCTCGCCGGTTCTGGTCAGAGAAATCTTCAGAATCATCCGGGAAATCAACCAGGCGGGGAAAACCATTCTGCTGGTCGAACAAAACGCCAATCTGTCTCTGCATATCGCAACCCGCGGCTACGTTCTGGAAACCGGCCGCATCGTGCTTTCCGGCACCGGCACAGAACTGACGGGCAACCCGAGGGTGAAAGAAGCCTATCTGGGCGGATAAGATTCTCCTTTTGGAAACGAAAGAGCGACCAGGGATCCATGAAACAGGCCATAAACACCGACAAACTTTGGACAAAGGATTTTGTCACGATAGCCGTGATCAACGCCATTGTCTTTCTGACGCATTTTCTGCTGATCGTCACGATTGCGTCTTATGCCGTGGATGAATTCCACGCGTCCACGGACATGGCGGGGCTGGTTGCGGGGATCTTTATTATCGGCGCACTGCTCGGAAGACTGGGGACCGGGCGCGTCATTGAAGAAATCGGCAGCAAGAAAGTCCTGATCGTCAGCACGATGCTTTTCATCATCACCTCGGCCCTGTACTTCGCGGCCGTCAGCCTGACGCTTCTGATCGTCATCCGGCTGCTGCACGGGATTGTTTTCGGGACGGCCAGCACGGCCACCGGAACCATCGTTGCCCAGATCATTCCGCCGGGCCGCCGCGGAGAAGGCATCGGCTTTTACAGCATCGGCGCGATTTTGGCGGTGGCGGTGGGCCCTTTTATCGGCATCTTCTTGATTCATCATGCGGATTTCAGGATGATCTTCGTTTTGACCTCGCTTCTGGCGGCGGTCAGTTTCGCCCTGTCCTTCGCGGTCAACAAGCCGGTGTATGAGAAGCCCGCTTTAGGATCCGCCGCCCCGGGCGAGCGGTTCCGGCTTTCCGATTTCATGGAATACAAAGCGATCCCGATCTCCCTGATCATCCTGATCATCGGCTTCAGCTATTCCGGCCTGCTGACGTTCATCTCCCTGTACGCCAAGGAAATCCATCTGGAAAAAGCCGCCAGCTTTTATTTTCTTGTGTATTCCGGCGCGGTGCTCGTCACGCGGCCGTTATCCGGACGCCTGATGGACATCAAGGGAGCCAATTTCGTCGTCTATCCCTGCCTGATGCTTTACGCCGCCGGCATGCTGATCTTCAGCCAGGCCACGGCGGGAATCATGCTGCTTGCGGCGGCGGTCCTGATTGCAATGGGCTACGGAAACTTTTTTTCCTGCGCGCATGCTGTTTCCATCCGGGGGATCCCCCCTCACCGGATGGGGCTCGCGATCACAACCTTTTTCATCTTCGTGGATCTGGGGTTCGGGATCGGTCCCTACCTGCTGGGCGGGCTGGTTGCCGTCACGGGATACCGGGGTCTGTATGTCATCATGACGCTCGTCATTCTGGCATCCATCCCTCTTTATTATCTTCTGCTGGGAAGAAAGGAAATCCGCTCGGGCGAGCGCGGACCGGAGGACTGATTTCGGACGGGGCGCTCCCATCGCCGGAGGATCGACAAAACAGGAGACGCAACACAAAGAAGACATCGCCCTTGGCCATGACTGTCAACCGTCCGCTCGGCTCCGGCGGCGTCCGCGGGGAACGTCCGCTTTCTCGTTTTTGTCTTGACAATGAGGAAACCCTCATATTAGCTTCCGCTGGAAACGGCCGCAATTGAATTCATCGGAAAAACGGAGGAGATTCATGAGCATCATCGGGGTTGATCCGGACAAATGCATCGGCTGCGGAACCTGCCGGGCGGACTGTCCCACCGCCAACATCGCCATCAAAGACGGGAAGGCCGTTCACGGGAAATGGTGCCTGGAATGCGGGCACTGCGGTGCGGTGTGCCCGCAGAAAGCCGTCGTTTTCGCCGACGGGTATGATGCCGCGGAGGTGCTTGAATACGACGACCCGAAGAAGTTTGAGATCACGCCGGAGCGCCTCCTGAACTTCGTCAAATTCCGCAGAAGCGTCCGTCAATATACGGACGAACCGGTGAGCGATGCGGACATCGCCCGGATCCTGGAAATGGGCCGATACACGCAGACGGGCGCGAACAGGCAGCCGCTGCGCTATATCGTGCTGACGAAGAAGACGCTCAGGGAAATCACGCCGATCGCCCTGAAGACGCTGGCGGAGCTGGACGTCAGCCGGGTGGATAAAAAAGCGATGCGGGTTCCGCATCCGTACCTGGATTTTCAGTCCATCTGGGTCCACTGGTACTCGGTGTATCAGAAGAAGCAGAAGGATCTGCTCTTTCACGGCGCGCCCAACGCGCTCCTGATCGTAAGCCGGACATCCAATGAACTGGACGGCTGCTTCAATGCGGGGCATCTGGAGCTGATGATCAACGCCCTGGGATTGGGCGCCTGCCTGATGGGCTTTGGAACGTTCGCGTTCGATCAGTCGCCCGAGCTCAAACAAAAAGTGGGCATCGGGGAGGGGGAATCGGTGATTTTCATGATGGTCTTCGGGCATCCCCGGGTGAAGTATCTCCGCACGGTCAACCGCAGGAAAGTGCGGTACGAAATAATATAATTGCAGGCCGCGTTCCGGACGGCTTCGATTTTCGCGACGGCCGGGACAAAACACCAAAAAACATTCACGGAAAGAGGAAAGAAAATGAGCGAAACGGTTTTAAAGGAATTCAAGGACGGCGTCCTGCTGTTGACCTTGAACCGCCCGGAGAGCAAAAACTCCTTCAACAAGGAGATGTGGGAATCCTTTGCTGCAAAGCTGGATGTGGCACGCGCCGACGACGACGTGACGGTGGTCGTCGTCACGGGCGCGGGCAAGGACTTTTCCGCCGGACAGGATCTGAAGGACTATGCCGTCTCCGGCAAGGCGCACAGCTACCGGATCACGGAGCGCGCGGTCGTCGACTTCGACAAACCGCTGGTCGCCGCCGCCAAAGGCGTTGCCGTCGGGGGCGGCGCGACGATTCTGTTCCACGCCGACGTGCTCTACGTCGGCGAAAGCCTGCGAATGCGCCTCCCGTTCAACAGTCTGGGTATGGCGCCGGAATTCGCCAGCAGCTACATGCTGCAGATGCGGATCGGGCCGCCGCTTGCGGCGGAGCTGCTGTTCACCACGGAATGGATCGACGCCGACAAGGCGCTGAAAACCGGAATCGCCACCCGAAAGTTCGCCGATGACGAGCTGCTGCCGAACGCGATGGCGAAGGCCGCGGAAATCGCGCAATTGCCCCTGAGCTCGCTTCTGGAAACGAAAAGGTGCCTCAAAACCGCTCATCGGGCAGGCATCGAAGCGGCCTTGAAGGTCGAGCGGGAGGCCATGGACCGACTGGCCGGCGGTCCGGCCAGCCTCGAAGCCATGATGGCCTTCATGGAAAAGCGAAAACCCAATTTCCGCAATCTGAAGAAATAGCGAAACGGCGGGAAAGGAAACCGGGCGCCCGCCGGGACCGCGATCGCGGTTGTTTTGGACGCAAATCATTTTCCCGGGATTCCTCACGGAACCATTGCCTTCGGCGGACGATTGGGGTATATACCGCCCGGCACCATTCACAAACAACAGGGAGAACCGGAACATGCCTGACTACAGGGTAAAAATCAGCGAGACGACGGACGGAGATCTGGAATACCATCATTACCTGGTGACCGCCAAAGATGAAACCGAAGCCAGAAAACACACCATGAAGTTCATGGAACGCTTCATCGACGACGACAACGACCCGGAAATCATCGAAAACGGGTACACGTTTTACAACAAGGCCGTGGTCGTCCGGCTCGAATCCATCAAAGAGACGACGAAAGACCAGTTCAAGGAATTTCTTCTGAAGCTCCACACCATCAACATGAGCTGAGCCGAAGGACCGGCTGCATCAGTATTTCCGGCCCTTTGCATCCACCATGGGCACAAAGCGGACCGGAATGATCTCGCGGCGCTCGAGACGGCCGTTCCTCTTGGTCAGCACCACCAGTTCCTGCACCCAGGATTCCCCGACGGGGATCACCATCCGTCCGCCCTCTTTGAGCTGTTCTTCCAGCGGGCGCGGAACCTTGGTCGGGGCGCAGGTGACGAGGATCGCGTCAAAGGGCGCCTCCTCAGGCCACCCCTGATACCCGTCGCCGATCCGGACGTAAACATTTTGATAGAGGCCCCGAAGAAGTTTTTCGGCCCTTCTGCCCAGGGATTCGACAATTTCGATGGAGTAAACACTTTGGCACAGCTCGGCCAGAACTGCGGCCTGATAACCGGATCCCGTCCCGATTTCGAGCACTTTCATATGGGGCTTCGGCCGGATCGCCTCCGTCATCAACGCAACGATGTAAGGCTGTGAAATGGTCTGTCCCTCCCCGATCGGCAGGGGATGGTCCGCATAGGCGATCCCGCGAAGGCTTTCCGGCACAAACCGGTGCCTTCTCACGGTTCTCATGGCCTTGAGGACGGAAGGATCGGAAATCCCCCTGGCCTCGATCTGCTGGGCAACCATTTCTTCTCTTTGAATGGAATCATCTTTTTCAGCCATGCCGCCCGCCAAACTACTTTCCGCAACCAGCAGAAGCAAACCGAGGGCAAAGAAAATTCCCCGGTTGGATTTCTCCGTCCGGCACAAAACCCGGATGCCCTGATCGGCGGCAGCCAACTTCTTTTTCATGGTCTCCCCCCTTCCCGGTTGTCCGCCGCCCGCCTTTTTCCGAGAACCAGCAGCGGAATCCCCGAAAGCAAAACGCAAACGCCTACCCACGACCCCAAGCCCGTGTAGACAAGGCTCGACCAGAGCATAAAGATGCAGACGGCGATGAACACCGACGGCGTCAGCGGATACAGGGGAACGCGAAAAGGCCTGGGCCGGTCCGGATATCGGCGGCGCAGAAAAAAGACGGAAGCGCCGACCATCAGAAAAAAAAGCCAGAAGACAGGGGCGGTATACTCCACCATCCGGACGAATCCGTCATGCGCACCCGTCCCCCAGGCGACCAGGGCGAGCGCGACGCCTCCCTGAACGAGCAGGGCGTTTACCGGCGTGTGCCTTCCTTCCTGCCAGCGGCCCAGCATTCCCAGCACCGGAAAATCCCGGCCCAGCGCGTAACCGGTTCTCGCGCCGGTGATGATGGACGCATTCATCGTGCTGGCGGCCGCCAGCAGAATCAGCAGACTGACGACGACACCGGCTGCCGGCCCCAGCAGGCTCCGCATCAAATCCGCCATCACCGCGCCGGAGGCAGCCATGGCCGGCAGGCCCAGTCGTTTCAACAGCGCGACGTTGACCAGCAGATAAACCCCTGTAACGGTTACAAGGCTGCACAGCAGAACTTTCAGCAGATTCAGACGCCCCTTGCGCACCTCGGCGGAAAGAAACGAGGCCTCGTTCCAGCCGCCGTACGTCAGAAGAACAAAAATCATGGCCGTGCCCAGCGCCTGCCCTCCGGAAACGATTCCGCCGCCGGAAGCGGGCGGGCGGGGTCCGGCCGCCAGAATTCCCAGGGCCGACGCCGCGAGCAGCCCGAAAAGAATTCCCGAGGCCAGCAATCTCTGGGTCCATTTGCCCTGCCGGATGCCGGCGATATTGACGGCGGTAAACAGAACAACGGCCAGCGCCGCATACCAGGATGAGGAAAAGGCGCCCAAGCGAAATATTTCGGAAGCGTAGTCGCCGATCAGAAAGGCCACCATCGCGATAGAGCCGCTTTGAACGACCGCCAGCCGCGCCCAGGCATACAAAAAAGCGGGGGGAAAGCCAAAGGCCCGGTTGAGATAGTGGTAATCTCCTCCGGCGTGCGGAAAGGCGCACATCAGTTCGGCGTAGCACAGGGCGCCGGCCAGGGATACCAGTCCGCCCGCCAGCCAGAAGAGCAAAAGTATGCCTTCGCTTTCGGTGCTCGCCGCCACGATGGACGGGGTCTTGAAAATGCCCACACCCATCACCATGCCCACGACAATGCCCGCGGCATCCAGCACGGAAAGCGTTTCTCTGGGTTCGGCAGCTTCCATAGGGATACTCCCTTCCCCGAAAGTCAGACCGCGATAAAAGAATCCCCCCGGTCCAGAATCCGGCCACGGCGGATCATCCTGTGCAGGTGTTTTTTGATCATCAGGAATTCACACATGTACACCCAGGCGTCAACGTGATACCGGCGGCCGTAGATCAGGCCCTGGTCCACAATTTCCCTGAAGGACAACGGCTTTTTCAACACGGAAAGGATCTTTTCGTCCCGCTCGTCGATGACGGCCGTGAACCGCTCCAGGCCGGCCAGAAAATCCTTCCGGCGCAAAATACCCGCTTCATGGCCGGTGATGAAAAATTCGCAATCCACTGCTTTCAAGGCCTCGCAAGAGGAAAGGAAGAGATCGATATCCCCGTCGGAGCCCGCGTACCAAGGCCCGAAGGCCGTGAGGTCGATGTCGGCCACATACATCACCCCGAGGCCGGGGAAATGGAGGCAGCTGAAGCCTTTGGAATGTCCCGGGGCGCCCAGGATTTGCACCCTGGTTTTCCCGAAGTCGAGGACATCTCCCCACCGGTAGACCCCGTCCACGCGGGATGCGGACAGCCACCATTCGTGCCGGTTCTGGGGAGAGTAAGGACTCTGCCGCGCCTCCCCACCCGCGATTCTTTCGATCCATTGGTCCACCCATTCCGGACCGTAAACCTCCTCCATGCCCAGCAGGGACGCCAGATTTTTTTTCTCCTGAAAGCACGGTGCCTCCTGCTCGTTGAGCAGAATCCGCGCCCGGTCAAAAAGATAATTATAGGCGATGTGGTCGAAGTGATAGTGAGTGTTGATGACCACGTCAACGGTCGTTTCCTGATTCAGCGCGGCCATTGTTTTCAGGCCCGCACCCGGGTCAACAAGAACCTTAACGTCATCATCGATCAGCAAAGACGTGCAGCGGGGAAACCTGCCCCCGTCTTCTCCCGGTATGACGCTGACGGTCCCGAACCGGACCCTTTCTGTTTTCTTCTTCATGTTGGATTCGCCTCCATACCGGCCGGAGCATGCCGGGACTCAAGCCCATGGAGCGGCGCGGGCGTCCTATCCCCTTAAGAAATCCCTTTTTCATCCGGTTTCCATGAAAATCCGGTAACAGAATTCCCGGCAAAGATCAACCGAACATCACAGCGCGTCATCAAAGATGTCCCGGACGGCGGCCAGGTACTGATCGCGGTGATGAGTTTTGTTGATGCTCTTGCGGTTTTTTTCCCGGTCTCTCAAAAAACTTCCCGAATACGTCCAGAATTCCTTCATTTTATTCGTGAGATGCGCGGGGCCGGAAAGGATTTTCGAATATTCGGAAAATAAATGATCGTGAAACGCCCGCAGGATTCCGACTTTTTCGTCATACGGCCTCGCGGCCTGAAACTTGATTTCTTCGGCCAGAAACGGATTGCCCAGGAGGCCCCGGCCGATCATCCAGCGATGGACGGATCCGAAGCGCCCGGCGATCCGCTCATACGTCTCAACCGTCGTGACGTCTCCATTATAGACCACCCTGTGCTGCGACAGATCAAGGCACTTCCCGAACCTATCCAGGTCCACGTTTCCCCCGTACATCTGCGCGCCCGTGCGCGGATGGATGATCAGTTCTTCAAGCGGAAATCGGTTGAAAACGGGAATGAGCTCCAGGATTTCATCCGGATCTTTCAAGCCCAGCCGGAGCTTGATGGACAATTTCGGCTTTAAAGCGGGCACTGCTTTTTCGAGAAATGCTTCGATCCGGTCCGGCCGGCAGAGCATCCCCGCGCCCCTGCCCTTCTTCACCACCATGCGGAACGGGCAGCCGAGATTCCAGTTGACCTCGCCGTATCCGATGTCGAACAGCGCATTGGCCAGCCGCGTAAAGTCATCCGGGGCGGAGCTCATGATCTGCGGTATCGTCGGAATCCCTGAGTTTTGATCGGGAGAATGGTCGCGCAGCAGACTGCCGGGCTTGATGCTTTTGGTCGCGGAAAGAAAAGGCGCGACCGCCAGATCCACCCCCTTGAAATAGAGGGGGAACAGGTTGCGGTAAATCCGGTCGGTCATTCCCTGGAGCGGAGCCAAATACACGATGGGCAATTT
>DAOTJI010000029.1:0-6679 GCA_035448625.1 Smithellaceae bacterium
GATGATCGTCCGCGCCGACGGGAAAAGAAGGGAGCAGCCCCTGGCCTGGCAGGAGATGTCCGAAACCTGGCGGCCCGCGAAAGGAGAGCCGGCCGCGCCGAGCCCGGTGACGACCACTCCGGACAGGTCGTCGAAGGAAAGACCGGCCTGCATCAGCGCATGGTCCATGACCTTCCTGGCCGCGTCTTTGTAATGGCCGCCGGACGGAATCAGGCCCGAGGCGATCATGCCCTCGTCACCCACGATGGCCGCTTTGATCGAGACCGAACCGATGTCGAGACCGGCGTAGTATTTTTGTTCGCTCATGGTTGCCCGCATGTGGGGAACGGTCTTGCCGTCCGCAAGGGGGATCGTGAACGTTCCCTACGAGAAAAAGGTTACCTCTTCTTTTTTTCGTTCTTTTGCCGGTCTTACGCCCCGGCTGTAAAAATCCATGCCGACGAGCGCCGCACCGAGGGCGCCGGTGATGAACGGTTCGGGCGGCGTGAGGACAGCGAAGCCGATTTTGCCTGCGATGGCCCGGACCAGCCCCTGGTTTTTCGCTCCGCCGCCGGTGACGACGACGTCCTTCTCGATGCCCAGGTGGCGCGTCATGTTGACGACGCGGGACGCGATGGCCTCGTGGAGTCCCGCGACGATTTCCGCCACGCCCGCTCCTTCGGCCAGGCGCGAGGTCACTTCATGCTCGGCGAAAACCGTGCACATGTTGGAAATCTGGACGAAGCCGTCGGCCGAGAGCGCAAGATCGCCCATGTCCGTCAGATTGATGCCCAGCGTCTCCGAGATGACTTCCAGAAAGCGGCCGGTGCCCGCGGCGCATTTGTCGTTCATGACGAAGTTGGCGACTTTGCCCGTTTCGTCGAGCTTGATGCCTTTGGAATCCTGGCCGCCGATGTCGATGATGATCCGCGCCGACGGAAAAAGGGAGCGGATGCCGCGCGCGTGGCAGGTGATTTCCGTGATCTGGCGGTCGGCAAACGGGACGTTGATGCGGCCGTAGCCGGTCGCAACGACGAAGTCGAGCGCGTCGAAGGAAAGAGCCGCTTTTTTGACGGTCTCGTCCATGACCTTAAGCGCCAGATGGCGATGCTCCGCGCCCGTCGGCCCGATGTGAGAGGCCAGGATTTTTTCCTGTTCGTCCGCGATGACCACTTTCGTCATCGTGGACCCGATGTCCATTCCGGCAAACGGCATCCTGTAAGCTCGTTTATGTAGGGAGCGGTTAAGTGACCTCGATTAGCTCATACCCTTCAGCCTCTACTCCTGCCTTCCAGCGCTTCCATGAACGCGCCGATCTGCGCCTTCCACTGCGCTTCCGAGTAATCCCGCAGATCCACCATGTCGGAGACGAGCTGCATCATCGGCAGGTCGGAATATTTGCCCAGTTCGCTTTTGATGTGCGTCTGGCCGATGGTGGTCGCCCGGCAGGACCGGCAGGCGTGAAAGACCACGCCGTCGATCCGGTAGTCGGCGATCATGTCCAGGAGCTTTTCCACGATGGGATTGCCGCTGCGCGAGCGGGCCTTTTCGTGATAGCGCGTAAAGCGCAGAAACGCCCGCCAGGCGAGGAAATCCACCGGGTCCTTGACGAAAGAGGGCACTTCCACCGGATCGTAGCCGCGGTAAACGTTTTCGATCACGAACACCGCGCCGAAGCTTTCAAAGTAGTTGAAGATCCAGAGCGTATGCCAGGGCGGGAGTCCGCCGCCGTAGAGAATGCGGTACTTTTCGTCCGGAATGACGCCGATTTTGTGGTCCACCTTGTATTTCACTTCGTCGTAGAGCTTCTGGTAGAAGTCGACGGCGATTTGCGTGCCGGTGTAGTAATGGCCGGCGACCATGATGCTGAAGTGATCCTGCGACGGCATCGGGCAGGGGATCGCCACGCGCAGCCGGTCGATGTCGTACCAGAGCTGCCAGGCTTTGTCTCCCAGGCGGATGCACTCCCAGAGGCGGTCGGGATCCATTTTCCTGCCGGTTTGCGCCTCCAGAAATCCGATCAGGCCCTTGAGCTGGTCGCGCTGGTATTGAATGTAGTAATCGCGAACCGCGTTTAAATCATCCTGGGGCGGCGGGGCGACCACGTCGATGCCGTAGGTCGGCACTTCCAGGTAGCGGCTCGTCGCCTGGTACCACTTGAAGCGGGGATCGCACACCGCGGAGCTGCCCAGCATCATGTCGGGGACCGGCATGCCGCCGTCGGGACTTCCTTCGGGAATGTGCCCCAGTTCCTTGCGCAGGCTGTCGAAGCCCAGACCGATGCGCGCGTAACTGCAAAGAACCTGCGAGTAGCCGTCGGCTTCGGCCTTCAGAAGAAAGCGGTCCATGTCGCGTTTGGCGGCGCACAGTCCCGCGTAGTTTTCCGTGGGCAGCGGCACGATGTCCATGGCGCGCAGGATCTCGTCGTACTGCGAGGCGACCATCATGTAGGCCACCTTCTTTCCTTCGGCCTTGGCCTCGTGGGCGCTTCTGTAAATGTTTTTTACGAGCGCGCGCACTTCCCGCGCCGTGTCCGTTCCCTTCACCGCCGTGGTTTTAGCTTGCTGTGCCTGTTCCATGATTCTTCCTTTCCCTACAGGATCATTTCCAGGAAAGCCTGGATTCGGGTGCGCAACTGGCCGATGGTCGAGGTCGAATAGTCGTCCTCGATCATCAGTACCGGCAGCTTCAGGTCGGTCAGGTACTCCTTGAGGTCCGGACCTTCGAGTTCGCACGTGTCGCAGTAGCGGACGATGTAAAAGATCGCCCCGTCCGCCTTCCACTCACGGATGAATTCGCGGATGTAACCGAAGCGGTTTTCCAGGTCCTCCTTGCGGTCGCCGGCCTGGGGTTTCAGGCTGCGGGGGCAGTGCGTGCAGAGGTAGCGTTTGGCGAGCGCCTCCACCGGATCGCCCGTTTCCGAAACGTCCTGCCAGAAAAAGCGCGATCCGGTGCACAGATCGTCCATGACGACGTGCGCGCCGCATTCCTCGACCAGGCTGACGAAGGCGACGTCATCGATTTCGTTGCCCCATAAAAAGATGCGCGGCAGGCCGTCCGGCGCAGGCGCGGGGCGCTTTTTCACCTCGCCGATCATTGCTTCAATCAGTTCGATGTGCTCCGCGGCGGGAATCCCCATTCCGGCCACCAGGACTTTGGTGATTTCCGTTCCGGAGACGCGAGGTGGACTTTCGCGGCGCAGGCCGTAGAGTTCCCGAAGCAGGAAACGGCGGCGGTTGTAAATCCTTATCGCGTCCTGCAGTCGGCCGGGGTCCAGCTTTTTTCCGGTGAACTCTTCGAGGCGGGAAATAAAGTATTCCAATTCCTTGCGAAAGAAAGAATCGGAAGAAGGGCCCAGCATGTGCGGCACGTTGATCAGATGGTTGAAGGGCGAGGGCTTGTTGCTGTGCCAGATGTGGTACATCCGCTCGATGGTGTCGCAACTGTGCGGGGCGACAAACCCGTCGAGAAAATCATAGCGGCCCTTGAGCGCCAGATTGAAGCAGCTGCGGGCAAACGGGCAGGCCATCGGCTCCAAGAGCGCGTCCGCCTCGTCGATGGGCTCGCTTTGCGATCCCTGGATGCGGAAGGGCACGAAGCCGAAGGCCGTGAGAATTTCATCCGGCACAAAGCAGCAGAAATAGCCGATGACTTTCTCTCCCGCGTCATGCAGCGCGCGCGCCCGGGAGCCTCTTTCCCTGTAGAGTTCCTCGATGGAGTTGGGTGCCGTCATGAAAACCCCCTGTGTTCGTTTTTGAATGGGCAAGATTATTCAGGGAATCGCGGATAAATGCAAGCTGCTTTTTTTGACCGTGCCCGGCGGGCGGAAAACACCCCCTCCCGATCTTGATCCGGCGCGGGGGTCGTGATAAGGCTGGATCATGCGAAAGACGATGATTCAGATTTATGAAGTGCAAAAGCCCGCGGAAGCCGAAGCATTGATCGAACTCGGCGTGGACCGGATCGGCAGCGTGCTTCCCGATCCGGCAAAGTGGAAAAGCGCATCCGTCCGGAAAACCGTGCAGGCGGCAAGACAGGGAGGCGCGGCCAGCGTTCTCATTCCGCTCATGAAAGACCCGGCGGCCATCTTTGCGGCGCTGGACTATTATGAGCCGGACTGTGTTCACCTGTGCGACGTCCTTTTGCCCTGGCCGGACGAAAAGCAAGTCGCGGTGCGCGACTTCGACGCGCTTTTGAGCCTGCACATCGACATTCGGGACCGGTTTCCCCGCCTCGACATCATGCGGTCCCTGTCCGTGCCCCGTTTTGGGCTGCCGGTTGCCGCCGCCGTCGAAAAAAATATTTTGGACATGGCGGAGCGCTTCTCGCCGGTGACGGATTTCTTTCTGATCGACACGCTGCTTTCCGGCGCGGACCAGCCGGTGGCGGGCTTTGTCGGGATCACGGGGGAAACCTGCGACTGGACGATCGCCAAAACCGTCATCAACCGAAGTCCCATTCCGGTGATTTTGGCGGGGGGACTTGCCGCCGACAACGTCTATGAAGCGGTGACCGGCCTTCGGCCGGCGGGTGTGGACAGCTGCACGAGGACCAATGCGACCGACCGGAGCGGACGGCCCATCCGCTTCAAGAAAGATTTGAAGAAAGTTCGTCGCTTCATCGAGGAAGTGCGCCGCGCCGATCTTTTTCTCGAAGGATTGTCCCATGACGCCGCAGTCGTCAATCGAGAATGAATATCAAACCGTCACGGCGATGATCTCCCTGTATTGCCGGGAGCGCCACGGGACCGCCCGGGGGGCATTGTGTCCGTCGTGCGCCGACCTGCTCGCCTATGCGCAGTCGCGTCTGGACAAATGCCCGTTTTCCGCGGACAAGCCGACGTGTTCGGCCTGTCCGGTGCATTGCTACAAGCCGGGGCGCAGGCGGCAGATTCAGGACGTGATGCGCTACGCCGGTCCGCGCATGATGCGTTCCCATCCGCTTTTGGCGCTTCGCCATCTTCTGAAGAAGTTCAAAAAGCCCGGAGCGCTGAAGCCATGAAGATCGCCGTCATCGGAGCCGGACCCGGCGGCCTTTACGCCGCGCTGGCGGCGGCCCGCAAAAACCTTTCCGTGGACCTTTTTGAGAAAAGGAAGGTCGGGGAAGGCATCGTCTGCGGCGAATGCATCTTCGATTCTCTGGGGATTATGAACCGGCCGGGCCGGGGATTGCTGCATCCCGTGAAAGGGCTTGTTTTGAAAGGCAGCGGCGAATACCGCTTTCCCCTGGGCAGTCATAAGCCCCTGTGGATGCTCGATCGCCGGGTCTGGCAGCGGGACCTTTCCCGTCAGGCCAAGGCGCTCGGCGTGAGACTGCACGAACAGACGCGGGTGGCCGTGTCGGATCTGGCTCGGATGAAGAAATCGTATGACTGGATCCTGGATGCCAGCGGCGCTCCGTCCGTGTCCTCCCGTTGTTACGGGTTTGCGAGCGACTACCTTCAGGAGTGCCTGGCGGCGCATCAGGTAAGGCTGGCGGGCGATTTCAGCACGCTCCTGCCCTGTATCAAGGTCGTCTTTTTTCCGGATCTTCCGGCCGAAAATCAGCCCGGCTACGCCTGGGTTTTCCCCCGGGATGCCGAAAGCGCCAACGTCGGTGTGGTCTGCACAGTGCGCAAAGAACAGGGACACGGACGGCCGGACATGAAAAAAATGCTGGCGGATTTCTTGCGCCGCGAAGGACTTGAAGGCAGCCCTGTCCTGGAAAGGGGCGGCGGCATTGCCCCCGCCCGGATGCTTTCCCGTCTGGTTTACGACAATGTTCTTCTGGTGGGCGACGCGGCGGGCCTCACCTCCGCGCTGCACGGCGGCGGCATCGACATGGCCTGCTTGAGCGGGGTGCTGGCCGTGCAGGCCGCAAGCGAAGGGAAAGGCGGAGCGGTCCGTTACGCGGGGAGGCTCAAGCGCTACATTCGGGAGAAAAACGCCTTGGAAAAAGTCACCGTCGGGAAAATGCGCACACTGAACTTTGACCGGTTCGATCGACTGCTCTTCGGCGTGACCTCTCCAAGCAGACGGATCCGTCTGTGGACCGCTTTGCGCAATCCGGTGATGTTCTGGACGACGATATGGTGGTTCAAAACGAAGAAGAAAATCCCCGACTGGCCGGTTTGAACACCCGTTGCGGGCGACCGGCCGGCGTCGCGCGCTTATTTTTTATGGTTCATGTCCGGATACAATTTCTGCGCGCACTCCGGACAAATTCCGTGGCTGAACTGAACCGGCGTGCGTTCTGAGATATAACGCTCGATTTTTTCCCAATATCCCTGGTCGTTTCGTATTTTTTTGCAGGAAGCGCAGATCGGGAGCATCCCCGTCAGGGTCTTGACCTCCTGCAGGGCATTTTGAAGTTCCACGATGAGCTTTTCCCGCTCTTTGGCGGCCAGCCGCCGCTCGTACGATTCCCCCAGCAGTTCGGCGATGTTGTCGAGCAATTTGCGCTCTTCGTTTAAAAAAGGCCCCTCGTCTTTTTCCGGCCGCGCCTCCAGGTAGCAGGTTTCGATTTTTCCAACCTCTCTGCCGCGCACCCGGATGGCGCTCGTTTGCATCCAGGGGGTTCGGGCGAAGTTTTCCGTCTTGTATTCCCGGTCTTCCCACAGAATCCGGCAGCCGGTGATCTCCGGATAAAAATAGGCCTGCGCGATGGGGGAGACGCATGCCCGGAGGATGTCTTCCTGCGAGGCTTCTTCTTTCCGGACCAG
>DAOTJI010000029.1:6779-22496 GCA_035448625.1 Smithellaceae bacterium
GCCGCTGATGATCGTCTCCAGCCAGCGGGTGGAGCCGTCCCGGTGGTAGAATTCCAGCGTCAGGGTCGCTTTTCGTTTGGGATCTCCCCCCTGTTTTTCAAAAACTTTTTCTCGGGCCAGCGTTTCCATGGCGATCCTGAGGGATGGCGGCGTCAACTGTTCCTCGACGACCTGACGGAGGCGTTCCTCCGGGGTGAAACCGAGGACGGCTTCGATGGAAGGAGTGACATAGACGGTCTTCAGATTCATATCCATCATCCACAGGATGTCGTTCATGTTTTCAGTGAGAAATCGGTATTGATTTTCGCTTTTTCTGAGCTCCTCCTGCGCCTGCTTGATGGAGGTGATATCGCGCAGACTGATCAAATGACCGGCCAGATTTCGTTGCTGATCGAAGAGGGAAGTGCGGAACGCGTCAAAAATTCGGCCGTCCTGGTCGATCTGGACGTGGGCGTGAGGTGCGGAATGAATCAGCCGGATCAGAGACGGGTGATTGACAAACGCCCTGTTTCCGAACCGACCCGCGCAGTCCGGTGAAAGGCCCAGCAAGCGCAATGCGGAGGGATTGGCTTCCACCACCTGGAGCTGTTTGTTCAGCACAACAAATCCGTCGGTCATGCTGTCGAAAACCATTCCGCGGGCGACGGGTCGCAGGTTGAAAAACCGCTGGCCCATAATGATCCAGGCGGCCGTGAGACTGGAGATCGTATAGGCAAAGGGCAGGAGGTTCAATCCGCCCAGGGGCCTCAGGCCGGCAAAGTAAAGCAGGGCGGCTGCCATGGGAACGGCCGTCCCGATGATCAGCGCGGCCGTCTGCCGCCGAAACAGGTTAGACGTGGCATAATAGCTCAATCCCAAAATGGCCAGCGCGATCAGAACATAACCCAGGGAGGTGATGACGTAGAACCCGTACAGGGGCCCGAATGTCTTGGCAAGCATGGGGAAGGGTCCGCTCGTATTCAGCCCGATCCTGGTATAGTGCAGATGATGCAGAGAATTGGTCAGCATCCCGATCACGGAGAAGACCGGCAGGACGAACAGCAGGGCGATGCGGAGGGCGGAAAGCCATTTTTGCCGGTTGGTGTGCCACAGGGCCAAAAGCAGGTACATCGGATAAATCAGGGCGGTTCCCACATAACGGATTCTCACCCAGGCCAGCTTGTTCGCAAGAGTGGAGGAGAGGAGTTCCATCCCGTAGGCGAACACCGCAATCGTCGTTCCCAGCATCAAACAGAAGACAATGCCGGTTCCCGGTGTGCTGCGATGACGCCAGGCGTAGGCCGCCAGTCCCCCGGAGAAGAGGGCGGAAACAAATAAAATCAATGCAACGCCGACAGGATCCATGAAAATGAATTTCCTTGAGTCATTTCAGCAGGAGGGGTTTTGCTCCCTTACGGCGAATCGATCAACCCCTGTAACCTGTTTTCAATTCGTTTGGGCAAATGCAATCGCGATTTGATGATCTTCTTTGCATATTTTATCCGCTTTTTCAATGATTTCGCATTTTGGATCGAAATGTAACTTTTTGCCCGATTCCGATCGGGGCGGGGGAACGAGGGCCGTTGAGAAATGGCTGCGTCGCCGATGTTTTGGTCTTCCGAAGCGCTTGCCACTTCGGGTGTGTTTGTGCTATGGGGGCACATCGAGTCAAGAAAGCTTCAAAAAACCGTCCGGGAGGTGTCACGATGATTACCGTTATTGCCAAGTTGCCGGTGAAAGAGGGGAAGATGGATGAAGCCATGGCCGCCTTCCAGGTGCTGATCTCCAAAGTCGCTTCGGAAGAGGGGACGGTTCTGTATTCGCTTAACCGGGATAAAGCCAATCCCGACGTGCTGGTCGTGGTCGAGCAGTACAAGGACAAAGACGCCCTGGAGTTTCATTCCTCCACGCCGCACTTTAAGGAGTTTTTCTCCGCCAGCACCGCTTTTATCGGCGGACGTCCGGAAATGATGGTGATGAAGGAAATCCAGCGGGCGAAGCCGTAGGAAACGGCCTTCCACCCGCAGGCCGTTCGCGGCCGTGCCCTTCTGCGCTTTTCATGCTGCCTCCCCGATGCCCCGGAAGGGGCTTATTCCTGCACATCCCCGCCGGTTTGTGCCTCTCTGATTTTCTGTTCAAAAAGCGTCCGGGCCCGATCGGCCGCAGCACTGATGGATGAATTGGCCAGTTCTTCCGGCGTCAGTGAACCGATCAGCTCCATCGAAACGGTGAATTTCCCCCTCGTCTCAAAGGAGAAGGAGCCGGGGCGAAACAGCCGGTCGGTGTTGCGGAGCAGCACCAGTTTTACGCCCGTGCTGCAGTACCGGGCAATGCTGAACACGCCCCGGTTGAACGGCGCGATCCTGCCGTTTCGGCCGCGCGTGCCCTCGGGAAAAACAAACAGAATACCCCCCGCCGCCAGTTGGCGTTTGATGCCCTCGAGGTGGTTGATCATCGCCGGACCGTATGTTTCGGTGGGGGAGGAGGGCACATAACCCGCCTTGCGCAAAAACCAGCCGAAGATGGGAACGCTGAAAAAAGTGTTCTTGACGATGGTGGTCTGCCTCGGGAAAAGGGAGACCAGCCAAATGGGGTCCAGATAGGAAAGGTGGTTGCAGACGATGATGGAGGAACGAAGCCCGCGGACTTCTTCGGAAACGGCAAACCGGACGCCGGGTGACACGAGTTTCACCAGAACGAAAAAAATCTTCAGATGGACGTGGAACAGCTTTTGTAAAACGGCGTCGCCGGCCTTCATCGCAAGATAGCAGGGGATGAACAAAACGACCGTCAGCAGAAGATAGCCCAGCATGAAATAGATCCAGAGCCCCAACGTGAGACCAAAATTGACGACGCGACGGAAAAATCGGGCGAGGAACATCTTGGTCAGGTCAACTTTCGGATCAGCAGGCTGGTGTTGACGCCGCCGAAGGCAAAATTCTGGATGGCCGCGGTTTTGACGGGGGTTTCCTCCAGCTTTTGGACATGGCGGATCATCGCGCAGCGTTCGTCGATTTCTTCCAGATGGAGCGTCGGGGCGATAAAGCCCTCCTGCATCATGTAGAGCGTGAACACCGTTTCGACCGCGCCGCAGGCCGCCATGGTATGCCCCATGTAGCTCTTCAGGGCCACTACGGCCGGGCCCGTGCCGAAGACTCTGCCCGTTGCCTGCGCTTCGATAATGTCGCCCATTTTGGTGGCCGTGGCATGGGCGCTGATCAGATCAACGTCGGAGGGTTGGATCCTGGCGTTTTCCAGGCCCAGTTGAAGGGTTTTGGTAATGCCGTCCAGGTTGGGGAGGATCAGGTCGCCGCCGTTGGAGTTGCAGGCAAAACCGATGACCTCCGCCAGAATCTCCGCGCCCCGCTTTTTGGCAAATTCAATCTCCTCCAGCATTACGGCGCCTGCGCCCTCCGCGACCACCAGACCGTCGCGCGCCTTATCAAAGGGACGGGGCGTCTGTTGGGGCCGGTCGTTGAAGGCGGTGGAGCAGGCCAGCAGATTGTCGAAAACCGCGACGGTGGTCGTGTCGTATTCGTCCGCGCCGCCGCAGAGCATTGCGTCCTGAAGGCCGTACTTGACCGCTTCGTAGCCGAAGCCGATGGACTGGCTGGAGGTGGTGCAGGCGGTTCCGGAGGAAACGATGCGGCCGGTGATGCCGAACATCTTGGAAATATTGACGGCGGTCGTGTGCACCATGGATTTGAGGTAGTCCACCGCGCCGATTCCCTGATAGCTTTCCCGGTCGCCGGCGTTGAAGAAAATCCGGTAGATGTCGCGCTGCACGGTGGGCGATCCGTGAATCGACCCGAAGGCGATGCCCAGCCGTCCGCCCGTCACGAAATCACGCGGCAGGCCGGCCTGCTCCAGAACTTCTTTGGCGACCTGACAGGCGTAGTAGGACACGGGCCCCATGGTTTTGCGGTGCTGCCGGCTGAAATCATAGGAGACCGGGTAGCCGACGGTTCCGTATACCCGCGAATGAATAAAACGGCTGATGAAATGATCGTCGCGCAGGGCCGCGACCCCCGATTTTCCATTCAGGAGACTTTCGACGATGGGCTTTCGGCCGTGCCCGATGGGGGAGATGGCCGAAGCCGCCGTGATGACCACTCTGCGCTCGGTCATTTACATCTTCTCCGCCGCGGGTTGCCGGTGATCGGCCAGCATTTGCACGTAATCGATAATCTGATTCAGCGTCCGGATGTCCATGGCTTTCTTTTTTTCCGCCTGCGTCAATTCCGTGCCCAGAAATCTTTCAATTTCCAGGAGCAGTTCGATGGCGTCGATGCTGTCAAAGCCGTAAGCTTCCCGCAGATTCACGTCCAGTTCAGGGTTTTCCACCTCAAACTCTCTCAGCAGGATGGCGCGGATTTCCTTTTCAATTTCCTGGCGTGTCATCATCTGCAGAAGTCTCCTTTAGCGGCAAAAGTGCCCGGAAAGCTAGCATAAATCATTGTGGTCGTCCAGCATTAGAGTAACCGTTCAAGTTCCCTGCTGAAACGTTCATTCCCCGCCATCTTTCGCGCCACGGCGAAGGACCCCAGAATACACCCCATCACCCCCGGAGCCATGGCGTTTTGTCCGGCCAGATAAAGCCCGCCGATGGGAAGGTTGCCGAGCGAGGCGATTTTCAGGAGCTGCCGCGCACTGCGCAGGACGCCGTAGCAGGACCCCTCCGGACAGCTCACCTGGTCGCGCAGCGAAAGCGGTGTAAAGACGTCCAGAAGGCGGAGATTTTTCAGGGGGCCGAAGACGGAGGCCGATTCGGCAAGCAACTCATCGGCCAGGGCCTGTTTTTTCTCTTCGTAGGCTGCGCCGCGCCGTCTAGTGCGGGTGTTTTCCCATTGAAGCCAGTCGCGGTAATGAGAGCGGGTAATGATGGAGAGCAGATTGGTTTCCCGTCCGTCGCCGCGGAGCACCTGGTAAAAAAAGCCGTCTTCGATTTCTCCGCGTTCGTTGGCCCGAAGCCGGTACAGATTGTAATCGAGGGCGGTGTGGGCCTCGGCATCGATGCCGGCCTGAACGGCCAGGACGCCTTCGGTTTCCTCGAGACCCGAAATCCTTTCCCGCAGGGATGTTCTCAGTGCGTTTTCATCCAGCAGCCCGAGCACGACCTTGGGATGAACGGCCGCCACCACCGCGTCCGCCGGGAGGGAATCTCCCGCTTCCAGATCGACCCCGGTCACGCGTCCCTGCCGGGTGCGGATATGCCGGACGGCCGAAGAGAGCAGGAGCCGTCCGCCCAGTGCCTCGAACCGCGCCGCGAAAGCGTCCGCCAGGCCCCGCCCGCTTTTGGGACGCCAGGAGGAAAACAAGTATCCGGCCAGGAGCATCTGATGAATAATGACGGGGCAATCCTTGAGTTCAACGCCGACGAGCTGGCAGGGCGCCGCCAAAACGGAACGCAGTTTCGAAGACACCCCCAGTTCATCGAGCAGTTCTCCCATCGGACGGAAGGCATCCATGTTGGCAAAGGGACTGCCGCCTTCAAAGAAGAAAGGCGATGCCGCCATGACGCCGGCCGTTCCGCGCAGTCCTTTCATCAATACATCCAGCGCTGCGCCCTCGGCGGGACAAACTTCCCGAAGATTTTTTTCGTAGGCGTCCAGACCCTCGGGCAGATCGAAAACAAAATCGTTGAAAATGTAGCGGTCGATGACGGCCCGGTTTGCCATGCGGTAAAACAGGCTTTCCGGGTCGATGCCCAGCACGCGAAACATTTTGCCCAGCGGCTCGGAAGCCCCCAGCGCGCCGACGTAGTGGACACCCACGGGACAGTCAATGCCCCGGCGTAGGTACGAGCGCATCAGGCCGCCCGGCTCGTTGTTTTTTTCCACGACCGTCACGCGAAATCCCAGAAGCGAAAGCAGGATGCCCGCGGAAAGGCCGCCGACGCCCGACCCGATGATCACCGTATGGTTTCCCTCCACGGGTTTTTGCATAGAGGCCTTTCCTGAAAATTATTTCCCCGAACGGGCTTCGTCCGGAAGGATTTCCGATTCGATGAGCGTCATCGACAGAGAGTAGCCGATCCATTCCGATGCCTGAAGGTCAATGGCGGCGTAGGGATCGGCGCCGCCCGCGAGCGTCACGCTGCGTTTGAGCCTGCCGCCTTCCGAATAGCGCCGGATTCGGACGCGCCCGTCACGGTCTTTTCCGACATCCAGCCAACCGCCGTCCCGCAGGCGGCGCCGGCAGACGGTCAGGCCCGTGTCGAGAACGCCCAGCCGCTCGACCGGCTCCGGGGGCTCGAAAAAAATCAGCCCGATATCGTCCAACAGGCCGCGGGCGAAGTCCGATGAGTCAAAGGGCGGCAGCGCCCGGCTGATTTCCATGCCGGAGGAATTTCGCGAGGCCTCAAAAAGGACCATGCCCTCCGGGCTCATCAGGGCGCAGGCAAGAGTCCTCGAGGCCGGGTCCGCCACCGTCACGCCGATCATTACGGTCCTGGTTTCGCCGGCCGCGGCCGCTTCCATCGCATGGAGGAAGCGGGTTTTTTGGACGACGAACGGCGAAGGGCAGGTCGTTTTCCCCGCGGCATCGGGCAGCGTCCGGATTTCCGGCAGGGACGAACAGGAAGCCAGCAGCAGACAGAGGATCGGCAACAGGCGGACGTTCATGGAATATCCTGAAAAGTGCCGGGGGGCAGAGGCTGATTGACGACCGCATGGAGAAAGTCAATCCTGGTCTCGGCCGAGGCGCTCTCCACGATCCTCACGGTTTTCACCACAGCGTCTCTGCGGGAAACGGTGATTTCGATTTTTTCAATCAGGCCGGCCATGTTTTTCCCTGCCGGCGTAAGAATAATCTGCGTTTCCGGCCCTTCCCGTACGGAGGCGGTGAAGGTCGGATTGGCGGTGAAATTCCCCTTCATCCAGCCCGCCACCTCGTCGAGCACAATTTTCATCGCCTGGGCGCCGCCGGTTTTGTCCTCGATCATTTTGCCGCCCGATGCGATGTAGCGTTTTGAGTTTCCTTTGTCCGAGATCACGATGCTCCGGATCGGCTTGACGTATTCCCAGCGGATGGAGTCCGGCGCGGCATAAAAGAATTTCCCCGTCGAGACCAGGGGCGCCGAAAGGATCTTCATGGATTTTTTCTGAACAAAATCGGCGGAGAGAGACGTGATGCGCGACGCGTCCGTGCGCAGCCGGTCGATGTCGTTCACCCCGGCGGCGGCGGGAAACACCATCAGAAGCACGGGCAGCGTCAGGATCAGCCGTCTGAGAGCCTGCAGGCGCATCAGAACATTCCTCCGTTGACGGAAATGACCTGCCCGGTGATGTAGGAAGCGTCCTCGGAGCACAAAAAGCGAATCACGCGGGCGACTTCTTCGGGTTTGCCCACCCGCGCCATGGGGATGACGCTTTTAATGATATTTTCGTCCATCGGCATGCTCATCAGCATATCGGTGGCGATGGGGCCGGGCGCGACCGCGTTCACCCGGATGCCGAAGCGGGCGACTTCCTTGGCGAGCGAGCTGGTCGCCGCATTGATGCCGGCCTTGGCCGCCGCGTAGTTGGCCTGCCCCCGGTTGGGGGCCATGGAGGAGATGGAGGAAACGGACACGATACAGCCGCGCTTTTTCCGGACCATTTCACGCAGGACGGGCTTCGTGACGTAATAAAACCCGTTGAGCGTCGTCTGGATCACTCGAAGCCACTCGTCTTCTCCCATCATCATGAAAAGGCCGTCCGCCGTCACCCCGGCGTTGTTGACCAGTACGTCGATCCGTTTGTGCTCCTGCACGATCGCGGCCAGGGATTCCTTCACTTCCTCTCCGTTGCCCACGTCGAATTTTCTCGTTTCGCCGGACGCGCCGGCCGCCTGAACCTGCGCCAGCGTTTCCGCCGCCGCCGCCTCGCTGGCGTTGTAGTTGATGATGACGTGATAGCCGGTCCGGGCGAGTTCCACGGCCGTGGCCCTTCCGATGCCCCGGCTGGCACCCGTCACCAGCGCGATTTTTCTTTCTTCCATGATGTCGTTTTCTCCCGAATGGCGAATTTTACCTGTCGATCCTAGTTGAGGCGAACGACCTGGAGAACAGCCGTAAGCAGCGTTTCGTTTTCCGACGTGACGATGCCGTTGATGACGGCGTAATCGTCGAAGGAATACAGGCTTTGGATCGAAACCGTGATCGGGGTTTGCAGGGCGAGAAGCTCCCGATGAAATTCCGCGGACTTGATGCCCACCATCCAGCCTTTGACGGCGTCCAGGCCTTTCTTTTTCCGTTTATAGCCTTCCACCAGAGCGGCGGTCTGGGCGACGGCTTCGATCAGGACGAAGGAGTGAACGGTCCGTCCGTCGAAAAGGGGCCAGCGCTCATTGACCACGGCGGCCGCGGTTCCGGAATCATCCTGCAATTCCATGGCTTGGGTGATGATTTTGATCGGTTCACGATGCGGAATCAAGGATTCGATGTCGATCATCGCCGCCCCCCTTTTTAGTTTCCAATTAAAGAGAAAATCCGTCGAAAGTCAATCAAAAACATTACGCGCCGCCCCCCGCCTTTGCTCATAAAACGTTCATTGCTTTTCGGCTTTGTTTCTTATAAGACGTGCCAAAAAGATTCGTGACAGGTTCCCATGTTCCGAGAACTGAAAGACCCTTTTATGATGAACTACCGGAAGCTCATGTCTGTGTCGAAGGCGCTGTGCCGGAAGGAATTTACCTGTTCGGGCGACACCTACGGCGAAGTTTTTTCCATGGCGGCCGGTTTGAAGAAAACATTGTCCGGACGCGGCGCGGAAAAGTCCGTCTGCCTGTGCACGGAGAACAAGGCCGTGGTCGCCGCCTCGATCCTGGCCTCGCTTGCCGGGGCCTGCCGCCTGATTTTGCCCTACTCCTTTTCGACGCATGCGCTTTTGGAAATGTACGAGGCGGCCGGGTTTGACGCAGCCATCGCCGATCGCCCGGAAGAAATGCCGGGCGTGGAAATGATTACGCCGACGGCGGGGGACAGGGCGGATCTGAACCCCGGAGTTCTGCGCGATCCCGACCGTTCTTTCCTGAAGCTTTTTACGGGCGGTTCCACCGGCAAGCCCAGGGTATGGTCCAAAACCCCTCGCAATCTGTTTGCCGAGACGTTTTATCTCCGCGATCATTTCGGTCTCACCGGTGACGATGTGTTTCTGGCCACCGTTCCCCCCTACCATATCTACGGTCTTTTGTTTTCCATCCTGCTTCCGTTTGTTTCGCGCGCCCGTGTCTTGCCGGACATCTACACCTTCCCGCAGGAAATCATCTCGACCGTCAACCGTCACAGGGCAACCGTTCTGGTCAGCGTTCCGATTTCCTACCGGTCGTTAAAGGTGGACAACCTGTCGGTTCCCTCGCTGAGGCTTGCGTTCTCGTCCTCCGGCCCCCTGGACCGGTCCGACGCAAGGTTCTTTTTGAAGAAAACGGGCCTGGGGATTCACGAGATTTACGGTTCCACCGAAACGGGCGGCATCGCGTCGCGCAGCGTGAGCGAAAACACGGAAAGCTGGCAGCCCGCAGGTCCGGTTTCCTGGCGGATGTTCGGCCGGCGGCTGGCGGTGCGCTCCGATTTCGTGTCGAGCGAGATGGAAAGGGACGCCGAAGGCTTCTGCGTGACGGGCGATGAAGTCCAGCCGGATCGGGACGGCCGGTTTCTGCTTTTGGGGCGGGCCGACGGCATTGTCAAAGTTGCCGGAAAGCGCGTGGACCTGCAGGAGGTTCAGAACAAAATCCAGACCCTGCCGACGGTGCGGGACGCGGTGGTCATCGCGCTTTCGGCCGAAAAAGGTCGCGAAAGCGAAATTGCCGCGCTGGTCGCCTGCGACCTGACGGAAATCCAGGTCAAAAAGATGATCCTGGAAAAGCTGGAGCCTTATGCCATGCCGAGGCGCATTCACATTGTTCCGTCCATCCGGCGGACCGCCACCGGCAAGATCGATTTCCGCCGCGTCGAGCAGATTTTCCTGCGGGCAAAAGAAAAGAGCTCATCATAAGGCACAGGGCAAAGCGACGGGCGCAAAGCGCTAAAGAGGGAAAACTCATCGCTCATCACTTGCTTCGCTGCAAAAAGCCTTGACTTCAAACCCGAACGGTCATTATACTTCCATGCAATTCAGGATTCAGGCATTCGCAGCGGCGTCACGTCATCACCTCAAGCACACGAACAACCTTTTTGTTTTCTTCTGATCGGGGGGAAAGGGAGGAAAAAATGGCGCGTTTTCGTGAGTATGAAAACTACGATGGTCTGGGGCTGGCCGAATTGGTCGGAAAAAAGGAAGTAACCCCGCTGGAACTTTGTGAAGAAGCCATCCTGCGCATCGACAAGCTCAATCCAAAGCTCAATGCGATCATTTACCGCATGGATGACGCGGCGCGCGCCGCGGCCGCCGGCCCGATTCCGGAAGGCCCTTTTTCCGGCGTGCCGTTTTTGTGCAAGGATCTGGTTTCCGCCATCGCGGGCGTGCCCATGACCAAAGGCAGCAAATCCTGCCGCCGTTACGTGCCTTCGTTCGACAGTGAAATGGCCAGGCGCTTCAGAGCGGCGGGGCTGATCGTTCTGGGAAAAACCAACACGCCGGAATTCGGCCTGATGGGGATCACCGAACCGGAGCTGCACGGCCCCACGCGCAACCCCTGGAATCCGGATCACACGCCCGGCGGTTCCAGCGGCGGTTCCGCAGCGTCCGTGGCCGCCGGTTTCACGCCGCTGGCCTCGGGCGGAGACGGGGGCGGATCGATCCGCATCCCCTCTTCGTGCTGCGGTCTGTTCGGCCTCAAGCCCACCCGCGGCCGCAATCCCCTGGGGCCCGAATCGGGCGAAGTCTGGCAGGGCGCGGAAGTGGAGGGCGTGCTGACCCGCTCCGTGCGCGATTCGGCCGCCGTGCTGGATGCCGTGAACGGCGCGGATCCCGGCGCTCCCTACATCCTGCCCCGGCCGGAAAGGCCGTATCTGGAAGACGCCGGGCAGGATCCTCCGCGGTTGAAAATCGGATTCACGGTGGAATCGCCGCTGAAAGCCCCCGTCCATCCCGAATGCGTCGAGGCCGTGAAAAATGCAGCCAAGCTTCTGGAGAGCCTCGGGCACGCGGTGGAAGAAGCCAAACCGGAGATTGACGGCGAGGCGCTGGGCAGAAGCTACATGATGCTGTATTTCGGCGAGGTCGCGGCCGACATTCGGGAACTGCAAAGCGTCGTCGGCCGGCCGCTCACCCATTCCGACACGGAAGAAGCCACCTGGGCTCTGAACCTGCTGGGAAACACTTTTTCCGCGGGCGATTTTGTTCTGGCCAAACGCCGATGGAACACTTTCGCCCGGCAGATGGCCAAATTTCATGAAACCTACGATCTCTACCTGACGCCGACGATTGCCTCTCTGCCTCCGCGCATCGGAGAGCTTAAGCAGAAACCGGCCGAACTGGCCTTCCTGAAAATCATCAACGGCCTGAACCTGGGGGGTCTGCTCAAAGCGACGGGCATCGCCGATATGCTGGCGACCAAGGGCCTGTCCAAAATGCCTTTCACGCAGCTCGCCAACCTCACGGGCCAGCCGGCCATGTCGGTGCCGCTTCACTGGAGCAGGGAAGGGCTCCCCTGCGGCGTGCAGTTCATCGGCCGCTTCGGTGAAGAGTCGCTTCTCTTTCAACTGGCCGGCCAGCTCGAGCGTGCGAAGCCCTGGTTTGACCGCAGACCGGCCCTGAACCGGGACTGACGGAAGCGTTTCAAAAACACCTTTCCTCGCGGCCGTAAGAACGTGCAACAGCCGGGCAGGCGCTTCCGCAGGAAGATAAATTTGCGCCCGCCCTCACTTGCCCGGACGGGAATCCAGTATTATCCAATATTTGCCTGACCCCCGCCGCCGAAAAAGATTTGTGCCGATATTCGATGATTTTATTGACATTTTCAATAATTCACGTATAGTCGCACCAGTTTACGTTAAGTGACCCGAAAAACGATGCCGGTACATCATTGGCGCTAAGCGGGGCTCCGCGTGACGCTGAAAAATATACGAGGGTGAGGTGGGTTATGTCAGGTTTTGTGAACAAAACGATGGGGAACGTGATTCAGGAAACGGCCGACCGGTTTCCCGATCATCCGGCTTTGATTGCTCCGCAGTTTCAGGTCCGGATCAATTACCGCGAACTTTATGAACAATGCCGCAAGACCGCCCGGGGGCTGATGGCGATGGGCGTCCGTCGCGGCGACCACGTTTCCGTCTGGACGACCAACGTGCCGGAATGGGTGTATCTGCAATTCGCGCTGGGCATGGTGGGCGGCATTCTGGTGACGATCAATACCAATTACCAGTCTCACGAACTGGAATACATTCTCAAGCAGTCCGATTCAACCACCCTGTTTCTGATCGATCAGTACCGGGACACCAGCTTTTACGAAACGGTCCGGAAGGTCGTTCCGGAACTGGATTCCTGTAAGCCCGGGAAGACGGCGTCCTCCAAGCTGCCGGTGTTGAAAAACGTTGTATATATCGGAAAGAGGCAAAGCACGCCGGGCATGTTCTCGTTTTCCGATCTGATCGCCATGGGGGAGAGCGTCACCGAACGGGAGCTGGACGACCGGATGAAAACGCTTGCCGACGACGATGTCATCAACATGCAGTACACGTCGGGGACGACCGGGTTTCCGAAAGGCGTGATGCTGACCCACCACAACGTCATCAACAATGCCCGGATGGTCGGCGACGTCATGGGCATGACCGAAAAAGATTCTCTGCTCATCCAGGTGCCGGTCTTTCATTGCTTCGGTTGCGTCATGAGCACGCTCAACAGCGTCTACCACGCGTCCGCCATGGTGATGCTGGAGTATTTTGATCCGCAGCTTTCCCTGGAATCGATTCATAAAGAAAAATGCACGGCGATCAACGGCGTGCCGACCATGTTCATCGCCATGCTCCATCATCCCGATTTTGAACGCTACGACATGAAGTCCCTGCGGACCGGCATTATGGCCGGCGCGCCCTGTCCGGTCGAGGCCATGAATCAGGTGCGCACGAAAATGCACTGCCCCGAAGTCGTCATCGCCTTCGGCCAGACGGAATCTTCACCGGTCATGACCATGACCCGCCGTGACGATCCGGTGGAATTGCGCGTCGCCACCGTCGGCCGTCTGCTGCCCGACATTGAAGGGAAAATCATCGATCCCGAAACCGGCGGGGATTTGCCCCCGAATACCCAGGGTGAAATCGTCACGCGCAGCGCCTGCGTGATGAAGGGCTACTACAAGATGCCGGAAGCCACGACCGCCGCCATTGACGCCGACGGGTGGCTGCATACGGGGGATCTCGGAGAGATCGACGAAAACGGCTATTTTAAAGTTACCGGCCGGATCAAGGACATGATCATCCGGGGCGGCGAAAATATTTATCCCCGGGAGCTGGAAGAATTTATCTTCACGCATCCCAAGGTGCAAAATGTTCAGGTTGTTGGGATTCCGGATCCGAAATACGGCGAGCAGGTTCTCGCGGCCATCCATCTGAAAAACGGCGGACGGGCGACGGCGGAGGAATTCATCGAATTCTGCAAGGGGAAAATCGCACGCCACAAGATCCCCAAATACTGGGAGTTCGTGGAGGAATACCCCATGACGGCCAGCGGCAAGATTCAGAAGTTCAAGATCCGGGAGATGTTTGAAAAGAAGTATAAAACAGGCTGAAGACCGAAGGTAAGAGACTGAAGGAGGGATCTTCAGAAAAAAAGAGCCGACGGCTTCCGCATGACCTTCAGCCTGAAAACCTATATTCACCAAGAGAGGATGGAAAGATGAGCAATATCTGCTATCGGGACACCATCGGAGACATGGCCCGAAGGGCGGCCACCAAATACGGCGACAAGATCGCCATCATTTTCCGCGACCGGAAGATTTCTTTCTATGATCTCGAACGGCAGGCGCGGCGCTTTGCCAACCTCATGACCAGTTACGGCGTCGGAAAGGGCGACCGGGTGGCGATCTACGCCTACAACTCGCATTATTACCCCATCAGCATGATGGGTCTGGCCAAGATCGGCGCCATCCAGGTTCCCATCAACTACATGCTCAACGCCGAGGAGATCGCTTACGTCGTCAATCACTCCGGATCCAAAATCTTTATCGTGGAAGACATCCTGTATCCGATCATCGCCAAAGACCAGGCGAAATTCACGACGGTGGAAAAGTGGGGCTTCCTTCCGCTGGGGGATTCGCTGGTGCCTGACGGTTTCTTCAACATGATCACGGAAATGGAGGCCATGACCTACGACGAGCCCCAGGTGGAAGTCAGCGCCGAAGATATTGTGCAGATCCCCTACACCAGCGGCACGGAATCCAAACCCAAGGGAGCGATGCTCTCGCACCGGGCGCTGATGTCCCAGTATCACAGCTGCATTTTCGACGGCCAGTATGAGACCGACGACGTGAGCCTGCACGCGCTGCCCCTGTTTCACTGCGCCCAGCTTCACTGCTTTCTCATGCCGTATCTGTATGTCGGCGCCACGAACGTGATCATGCACAAGGCCGACCCCCTGGAGATGATCAAGCTCATTGAAAAATACCAGATCACGCACATGTTCGCTCCGCCCACGGTGTGGATCGGAATCCTCAACCACCCGGAGTTCAAGAACTACTACCACAGCAGCCTGAAGAAGGCGGCTTACGGCGCCAGCATCATGCCGGTGGAAATCATCAAACAGCTGGCGGTGACCTTCCGCGGCCTCAAGCTGTGGAACTACTACGGCCAGACGGAGATGGGGCCGGTGGCCACGATCCTGAAGCCCGAAGACCAGCTCTTGAAGCCGGGTTCGGCGGGCAAGCCGGTGCTGAACGTGGAAACGCGGCTGATGGACGACGAGGGGAAATTCGTTCCCCTGGGAGAAGTGGGGGAAATCGTTCACCGCTCCGGCCATGTCATGACGGGCTACCTCAATGATCCGGAAAAGACCTCCGAAGCCTTCGAGTTCGGCTGGTTCCACTCAGGCGATCTGGGCCGTTTTGACGCCGACGGCTACCTCTATGTGGTGGACCGCAAGAAGGATATGATCAAAACCGGCGGCGAGAATGTGGCCTCCCGCGAAGTCGAGGAAGTGCTGTACCAATACCCGGGCATCGAGGAAGCGGCCGTGATCGGTCTTCCTGATCCCAAGTGGATCGAAATCGTGGCGGCGGTGATCGTGCCGAAAAAAGGCGCGTCGCTTGGCGAAAAGGACATCATCGCCCACTGCAGGGAAAGGCTGGCCGCCTTCAAATGCCCCAAAAAGATCATTCTGCTGGACAAACTGCCCAAGAATCCGTCGGGAAAAATTTTAAAGCGCGAGCTCAAAGAAAAGTTTGTCGCGTCGTAAATCCGGCCAGGGGCGGAAGCTTCCGTCCGTGACTTTGAAAAACAAAGGGAGCCGATCATGAGCGAAGACTTTTTGTCCATCGGGGAGCTCTCCAGACAACTGGAGATGAGTCAGCGGACTATCCGCTATTACGAAGAGATCGGTCTGCTCAATTCCATCAAGCGCGTCGAAGGCGGACGCCGAATCTACACCGAAAAGGACCTCCGGCGCCTGAAGCTGATCAAAAGGCTCAAGATCATGGGGATGACGCTTTCCGAAATGCAGGAGCTTGAGTCCATGTGGAGTTACGAGAAATCCAATGAAAAGGTGCTCAAGAGGCTTCTGGAACTGCTGAACAATCACTTAAAGAGACTTGAGGATCGGATCGCCGACCTGGACATCCTGCGTCATGAAATCCTGGAATATCAGGACCGGATTCGAGCGAAAATCA
>DAOTJI010000029.1:22596-29659 GCA_035448625.1 Smithellaceae bacterium
GACATCCTGCGTCATGAAATCCTGGAATATCAGGACCGGATTCGAGCGAAAATCATCAAGTGACGGCCTCGTAAAAAGCCCGGATGCTGCGTTGCGCTGCATCCTTCCCCGGCCTTCGCCGGGGCCGGCTTATTGCGGCGTACGCTGAAGTACGCCTCATTCCTCATGATTTGCGCGCCTTGCCTGCGGAGCTTTTTACGAAGCCGCCTGAATTTGCCATGATTTAGACTTTTTACGAGTTCATCAACAAGTCACCCTGAAGCGGTTCTAAACATCCGCCTCTGTTTTTAAATGCCGGACGTCATTGATGGCCTCGATGTGCGCTTCTCCGTTATGGATGCGGATGTGCGTCCGGGAGGCGTTGTCCACGCAGGTGCTGCGAAATTCGGACAGGCGGATATTCCTCAGGCGGCATAAAATGGCGGCGATCGTGAAGTTGTGCGAGACGATCAGGGCGTTTTGACCCGCGGCCAAGAGCTTTTCGACGGGCGGCCAGGCGCGGTTCTGCAATTCGGCCAAAGATTCTCCCCCCGGCATTCTCACCGATTCCGGATCGGCGATCCATTTGCGGATAAAATCTTTTTCGCGGGCCAGCAGCTCCTGAAACGTGAGGCCTTCGAATTCTCCCTGGTCCATTTCCATCAGGCCGGGCTCGACCCGGATGTCTTTCCGGTGAAACCGGTTGATGATTTCGGCGGTCTGAAAGGCCCTTTTCAGCGGGCTGGAGTAGATGGTGTCGATCGGGAAGTCCTGCAGCGACAGGGCGAGCTTTCGGGCCTGGTCGATGCCGGTTTCGTTCAGCTCGATGTCCGTGAGGCCCTGCACGCGCTTTTCCAGATTCCAGACGGTTTCGCCGTGGCGGATCAGTGTCAGTTGCATAAACTTCGGGGTCTTCGGTCTTTCCAGGTGTAGGGCGGTGAACCGATTGCCGCTCTCTAGGCCTGATAGCTGTTTAATCTGGCCAACGCCGCCTCGGCCTCACGGATGACGCGATCGATCAGCTCCCGGGTCGTCGGATTGTCCGTGATGCCGCCGCAGCACTGCCCGGCAAACAGGATGCCGCCTTCCACATCGCCGTCGTTCAGGGCCTTGAGATGCTTCATGTTGCCAACCGCCTGGCGCGCCAGCACCATCAGGGGGTGGCCTTCCTCGGCGCGCAGCATTTCGACGCTGACGCCGATAAATTTGGCCCAGGACAGATTCATGAGGCGCTTGACCAGGAGCGCGCCTTTCACGGCCTCCACCGCAGGAAAGCCCCGTTTCATCATCGCCAGGGCTTCCTTGGTCTTCAGCACGCGGCCGTCCATGCCGTCAAAAACGTTGTCATAGAGGGTGTCCTGCTCGGTCGCCTCGATGCACAGGCGCTTGAAGTTGTCGTGCACCATGCTCTCTTTGACCACCATGAACCGGCTGCCCATGGAAATGCCGTCCGCGCCCAGCGCAAGCGCCGCCGCGAGGCCCCGCCCGTCGTAAAATCCGCCGGCGGCGATCAAAGGCACTTTGACCATGGACGCAACCAGGGGAATCAACACCATGGAGGTGGCCGCCGCGCCGTGCGCCGCCGCCTCATGGCCGGTGATCACCAGCGCGTCGCAGCCGAGCTCTACGGCCTTGGCCGCATGCCTGGCGATGGCGATCGTTCCCACGACTTTGCCGCCGTAGGCGTGCACGTCTTTGACAAACCACGGCTTCCCCAGCGAATAGTTGATGATCGGCACTTTCTCTTCAATGGCGACGGCGATGTTTTCTTTGGCGCCGGGGCCCACGAGGATCTGGTTGACGCCGAATGGCTTGTCCGTCATGTTCCGGATCTGCCGGATGTTTTCCCGCGTTTCCTTTGGATTGCAGCGCGCGATGGCCAGGATTCCCAGACCGCCTGCGTTGCAGACGGCCGAAACCAGTTTGGGCTCGGTGATCCAGTTCATCCCGGCGAGCATAATCGGATGCCGGATGCCGAACATCTCGGTCATTCTTGTTTTGAACATAGGATTTTCCTCCGATGTCGGATTTTCATTTTTTGTGCCGGAGATCATAAGAGAAGCAGGGGGCGATGTCAAAACAAATTTCTGCCGTGTCGCCCCGGAATATGCATTTGACTTTTGAGCCGGTCCATTTTAAAGCTCAAAAGCTTAAAGATCGGCCCGCGCCTCACGCGGAATCGGGGAAGTGTATGCATCGGGGAAAGCGTATTGTTGTCACAGGGATGGGAACAAAAAACGCCATCGGCGGAAATGTTTCCGAGTTTGCCCGGTCGCTTCGGGCAGGCGTCTGCGGCATCTCGAAGATCGAGCTTTTCGATACCGGGGAATTCCGCACGCATAAGGGGGGGCAGGTGAAAGACTTTGATCCCCGGCGGTCGATTCCCGAGGAGTTTTCCCTCAAAAGAATGTCCCGCGCCGATGCTCTGGCCATGGCGGCGGCCCTTGAAGCCGTGACCGATGCTGGGCTTTACCCTTTACCGGAAAATATAAAGGAAAACATGGGAGTGGCCATTGGCGGGGGCGCCGGAGGGCTTCTGGAGGCGGAAAGTTTTTACGCGGATCTGCTCCGGAAGGGGAAGGGGCGTTCAAAGTATTCCCGCTTGTCTTCCTTGTTTTGCGCCTCGTCCGCGGACCGCATCGCCTCCGGTTTGGAACTTTCGGGTCCAAGAACCACCTTTATGACGGCCTGTTCGGCCGGTGCCACCGCACTGGGCTATGCCAGGGACCTGATTTTATACGGTCATGCCGGCATGATGCTGGCGGGCGGCGTGGAGCCGATGTGCCGGCTCACCTACGCCGCTTTTAACGCCCTCAAATCCGTGGATGAGGATGTCTGTCGTCCTTTCGACAAAAGCCGGTCGGGGCTTTCCCTGGGCGAGGCGTCCGCCGTTCTGGTTCTGGAGCCTCTGGAGTCGGCGCAAAACCGCGGTGCGAAAATTTACGGGGAGTTGATGGGGTACGGCGTCACCTGCGATTCGTTTCACATGACGGCGCCCGATGGCCAGGCATCCGGCGCCGCACGTTCCATGCGGGCCGCTCTGGCCGACAGCGGCCTGACGGCGGAGGATATCGATTACATCAACGCGCACGGCACCGCGACGCCGATCAATGACTCGACGGAAACCCGGGCCATCAAAGAGGTATTCGGTTCCCGTGCCTATCGAATTCCGGTCAGTTCAACCAAATCCATGCATGCGCATACTCTTGGTGCGTCAGGCGCCCTCGAAGGGATTGTCAGCCTGCTGGCCCTGGCCAAGGGATTTGTTCCGCCGACGATCCACTGGCGTGAACGGGATCCGGAATGTGACCTGGATTACGTAACGGAAGGGGCGCGCCGGGCGGATCTGCGCGCCGTTCTTTCCAATTCCTTCGCTTTCGGCGGAAACAATACGACGGTCGTTTTCGGCCGGTATGAAGGGCAGGGCGCCGTCCATGAATAAGCGTCATGATCGTCCGGACAAAGAGCGGGTCGTGGTTACCGGCGTGGGGATGGCAACGCCGCTGGGTACGGGCCGGGAGGAATTTTCCCGAAGGCTTTTTCAGGGCGAGAGCGCCGTCGATGTCGTGCAGGCCTTCGACACCGGCGGGGCGGCATCGCATCTCGGTGCGGAGGTGCGCGGCTTTGAACCCCGGGAATGGATCTCCGTAAAAAATCTGCGGCGGATGGACCGGCTGTCGATGCTGACCACCGCGTCGGCCCGCCTCGCGCTTTCCGATGCGGGGATCACCGTCAAGGCCGAAAACCGCGACCGCGTGGGCATTCTCTTTGGAAGCGCCTTCGGCGCAACCGACGTCACCGTTCAGTTCGAAGACGCGCTCCTTGCTCAGGGGCCGGGGGCGGTCAACCCGATTCTGGTTCCCAACACGGTCATGAACGCGCCCGCCGGACACGCGTCCATCGAACTGGGGTTTCGCGGCGTCAATGTCACGGTCACGCACTTCGCGGTATCGGCGGAGACGGCCGTGGCGTATGCCGCCTTCGAAATCCGGCGCGGGACGGCGGATGTTCTGCTGGCGGGCGGCGCGGATATTTTATCGAAATTTTACTACGAGTCCCTGTCGAGGTTCCGCGGTCTTTCGCCGGACGACGGGGGGCCGGAAGGCGCTCACCCTTTTGATGTGCGGCGAAACGGGTACGTGGCGGGGGAAGGATGCGGGCTGCTCTGTCTGGAGTCTCTGTCCTCTGCGCGCGAACGCGGAGCGAAAATCTACTGCGAAATCACCGGCGCCGGCCTGGGGTCCTCGCCCGCGCCGCCGACGGCCTGGCCGCGGGATTCGAAAGGATTCCGGCGGACGTTTCTGCGGGCGCTCGATCAGGCGCGGATTGAGCCGCCGGGCGTGTCGGCCGTGATGGCGGCGGCCAACGGGGGCAGGGTCCTCGATGCCATGGAAGCGGACGCTTATGAAGCATTATTTGCATCCTGCGCCGGCCGGCCCTGGGTGACATCCATCAAGGGCGCGCTGGGAGAAAGTTTTTCCGGAGGCGGGATTCGGGCTTGCGCTCTGGCGTTATCTGTGGAAAAAGGGTGCCTGCCTGCGACCGTCGGGCTGGAGAGACCGGCCGCGCCGCTGAATTTTGTCGTGGGCAAAAAAGTGGAAACGGACCTGAAGCATACGGTTTTATCGGGCATTTCCTTTGGCGGAACATATGTCTGCCTGGTGTTTGGCCGCTGTGAACCGTAAAGGGGGTTGCATGAAATTTCTGCTCATATATCCGGCTTGGGAGAAACTGGACCGCCAGACGCGCTTCATCCTGCCGCCGCACGGGCCGGTGGTCATGGCCGCGGCTCTGCCGCCCGATGTCGAGGTGACGTTCATCGATGAAAACGTCGAGCCGGTGGACCTCGGAGCGAATGCCGATTTGGTCGGGATTTCCATGATGCTCACCGCCCAGGTGAAGCGCGGCTGGGAGATCGCGGACGCGTTCCGCGCCCGGGGGATTCCCGTCGTTTGCGGCGGCATCGCCGTAATGCTGCACGCCGAGGAGTGCACAGCGCATGCCGACGCGGTATTCTTAGGCGAAGCCGAAGGCCGCATGGAGCAGGTCTTTGCCGATTTCAAAGCGGGAAAACTGCGGAAAGTGTACGACTACATGCAGAACTTCCCGCCGATCGAAAGCGTGGGAACGGCCCGGCGAAGCATTCTGAAGCGTGAAATGTACAACTATCGCGGCGTCCAGATGGTCGATCTGGTGCACGCCTCCCGCGGATGCCGATTCAACTGCTATCCCTGCGCGGTGCGTTTCCTGGGCGGCCGGAGCTTCCGGCCGCGCCCCTACGACCGGGTCATGGAGGAAATGGCCTCCATCGACAACAACCGCCTGTTCCTCGTGGACAATTCGCTGGCACAGGACCGCGACTGGGAGATCGGCCTGTTTCGGGAAATGATACCGCTCAAAAAGAAGTGGTGCTGCCATCCGATTGAAGACGACGATGAAGTTCTGGATCTTGCGGCTCAGGCGGGCGCGTGGTTTGTCTATCAGACGATTTTTGATTCCTCCGACTACATCCGCGACCGGATCAGGCGCTACCACGACCACGGCATCGCCGTTGAAGGGAGCATTCTGCTCGGGCTGGACTACCACACGGAAGACTATATCAAACGGTGGATGGACTTCCTCCTGGAAATCGAGTTGGACATGGCGGAGTTCACCATTCTCACGCCGTTCGTGCACACGCGCACGTTCGACGACCTGCACGGGGAGGGGAGAATCCTCTCCTATGACTGGAAAGACTACACTTGCGGCAAGGTGGTTTTTCAGCCCAAGATGATGACGCCGGAAAAGCTGCAGGAGATGTACTACTACTGCTGGGACCGGTTTTACGAGGAAGAGCCGGCCAATTACAAAATGTTCAAGATGCTGAAGAAAGTTATGGAAAAGGAAAAAGCGGACGGCACGTACAGGCCCCGCGTCCGCGCCTGAGCCGGAGGTTCGGGGAAGGGAGACAACATGAAGAAAATCGGCGCGAAGGCCGCCCTGGTCATTGACGGCCGCCCGGTTCGTTTTGAGGAAATCATTGCCGTCGCCATAGACGGCCTGCCCGTCAGGATCAGCCGTTCCCGCGCGTTTCTGAAGCGGATGTCGGCGACCGAGAAGGCGCTGATGACGTCCCTGGAGAGCGGCGTCGCGGTCTACGGCGTGAATACGGGCTACGGAAAATCCTGCGGAAACCGGATCAGTCTTCAGGCGGCCATGAAAAACGGTCCCCATATTTTGAAATTTCACGGCTGCGGCACCGGGGATCCCATCGGCATCGAAGAAACGCGCGCAGCGATGCTCACGCGGATTCTGTGCCTGGCGTGCGGCTATTCCGGCGTATCGGTCGGCCTTCTGGAGCAGATGGCCGCATTTTTGAACGAAGGCATCACGCCGGTCGTGCCGTGCGAAGGTTCGGTGGGCGCCTCCGGCGACCTCACGCCGATGTCCTATATCGGGGCTGCGCTCGCCGGCGAGCGCGACGTGTTTTACGAAGGCGTTGTGATGCCGGCCGCAAAGGCGCTCAAAAAAGCCGGGTTAAAGCCCTACGTTTATCGGCCGAAGGAACCCCTTTCGATGGTGAACGGAACGACGACCATGACGGGAATCGCAGCGGTCTGCATCGAAAGGTCCCGGCGGATTCTGGACGCCGCAGTGTATGCCACCGCACTTTCAGTGCACGCCATGAAAGGCAACGCGCACCATTATCATCCGGTGATTTCCGAAGCCAAGCCTTTTCCCGGACAGCGCTCCGTGGCGCGTGCGATTGCCCGTCTGCTCACCTCCAAAGTGTCCGCGCGGAAGCTCGAGGATGACGCGCTGGAAGCCCTGCAGGACCCGTATTCGCTGCGCTGTGCACCGCAGGTTCTGGGCGTGCTGGCCGACGCCCTTTCCTGGATTATCCCGTGGGTGGAAATCGAGGCCAATTCATCCAACGACAACCCCATCTTTGATCCCGCGACCGGCGAGGTGCTGATGGGCGGCAATTTCTATGGCGGGCATATCGCCTTTGCCATGGACGGCCTCAAAGCAGCTCTCGCGTCCGTAGCGGACATGTGCGACCGGCAAATCGCGCTGCTGGTCAATCCCAATACCAACCGCGGTC
>DAOTJI010000030.1:0-12878 GCA_035448625.1 Smithellaceae bacterium
GCCGCCTTCAACATCATCAGCGCGCTCATCATGATCGTCATGGAAAAGAACAAGGACATCGCCATTTTGAAATCCATGGGGGCCACCTCCGCCAACATCATGAAAATATTCATCTACCAGGGGCTGATCGTCGGGGTGGTGGGAACCTTTTTCGGCTGTATTGCGGGGCTTGCGGTCGCGCTCAACCTTCAGAAAATTTCCCTGTTTGTGGAAAGAGTTTTTAATTTCAAAATTCTGCCGGGCGACGTGTACTATTTAAGCGAGCTTCCGTCAAAAGTGAATTACGGCGACGTGGCCGTGATTGTCGCGGGCACGCTCGTGATCTGTTTTCTGTCCACGATCTATCCATCCTGGAGGGCTTCCCGGCTGGATCCGGCGGAAGCGCTGAGATACGAATAACGGCAGGGTCTTGCGGCGTATATGATTAAACTGGAAAATTTATCCAAAACCTTCGTCAAAGACGGCAATAAAATTGAAGTCCTGAAGGGATTGAACCTGGAAATCGCCAGAGGCGACTCCCTGGCCGTCGTCGGCGTGTCCGGCGCGGGAAAAAGCACGCTGATTCATATTCTCGGCACGCTGGACCATCCGACCGGAGGCTCGCTTTCCATTGCCGGCCAGACGGTTTTCAACTGGAATGAAAAGAAAATCGCGGCGTTCCGCAACCGAACCATCGGCTTCGTGTTTCAGTTCAACAACCTTCTGCCGGAGTTTACGGCGCTGGAAAACGCCATGATGCCGGCGTTCATCGGAGGGCTTGAGCGAAAAAAAGCCCTGGACCGGGCAGCGCATCTTTTGACGGAGGTCGGCCTGGAGCATCGCCTCCGGCACAAACCGGGGGAGCTCTCCGGCGGAGAGCAGCAGCGCGTGGCCATCGCCCGCGCCCTGGCGATGGAACCGGAAATTCTGCTGGCGGATGAACCGACGGGAAACCTTGACACGGAAACAGGAAAAAAGATAGAAGACCTTCTGATTGCCTTGAACGCCGAAAAAAAAATAACGCTGGTTGTAGTCACGCACAACAGACTGCTGGCGGAAAGGATGTCCGGCAGAATCGGTCTGCGCGACGGGAAAATTTATGATTTTTAACTTCAAAACGATCCGGCTCTTCATCGCGGTTCTTCTTCTTTTGTTTGCGGCGGAGGCGCGGGCGGACGGCCCCAAAAAAATATGCGTTCTCCCCTTTGAGGTTTACGCGCTTTCCGGAAGCGCCGAACTGCAGGCGTCGGTTTACAACAGCCTGCTTACGGAATTCGGGCGGGAAAAGAAAGTGGAAGTAAAAACCGCGGGGGGCTTCGAACCGGGCAGCCCTGCCCCCAACCCGCAGGAAGCGGCCGCGGCGGGAAAAGCGCTGGGCGCCGATTACGTCGTCACCGGCAGCATTATGCAGTTCGGCGAAGCCCTGAACATCGACGCGCAAATCATCGACGTTGCCGAAGGGAAAATCCTGCCGGCCGTTTCGGTTCAGGGAAAGGGCGACGCGGGCGCCCGAGCGCTGGCGGCGGCGCTGAAGCGGGAAATTCTGGACCGGGCGGGCCTCCTGGATAAAATCGCGCGAGTGGAAATCGCGGGCAACCGCAAGATCGGCGCGGACGCCATCCGGCAGAAAATCAAAAGCAGGCCCGGAAATCCGCTGGATGAGGAAGACATCAGCGACGACATCAAAACCATCTTCAAGATGGGGTATTTTCTGGACGTCAGCGCCGACGTCGCGACGGAGGCCGCAGGCAAGGTGCTGACCTTCAACGTGGTCGAAAAAGGCCTCATTTCGGAAATCCGCCTGATCGGCAACAAGAAGGTGGACAAGGACGACATTCTGGAAGCCATGAGCGTCAAGGTGCGGCAAAGCGTCAATCCGGAAAACATCAAGCAGGACCTGCAAAAAATCAAGGCGCTTTACGACACCAAAGGCTACTACAACGCCGAAATTACCGACCGTCTGGAAAAAGACGGCGAGAAGGATTTCGTCCTGATTCTGGACATCAAGGAAAACGACCGGGTTTATATCCGCTCCATTACGTTTGAAGGAAATGAATCCTTCACGACCAAAGAACTGGTCGGCATGATGGCCACGAACGAGCGAACCCTGCTGGGCTTCATTACGGACACGGGCATCCTGCAATCCCAGCAGCTCAAGCAGGATGTTCAGCGGCTGACCGCTTTTTATTTCAACAACGGCTTCGTGAACGCCCAGATCGGCGAGCCGGTCATCACGCATGACGACAAGGGCATCTACATCAAGATTGTCGTCCGCGAAGGCAAGCGCTTCAAAATCGGCAAAGTGGAAATCTCCGGAGATTATCTGGAGAAAACCCGGGCCGACCTGTACGCGCAGTTAAAGACCAAAAGCGGCAGCCACTACAGCCGGGAAGCGATCATGAAGGACATGGAGATGATCACGACAACGGCCAACGACGAAGGGTACGCCAATGCCGACGTCAATCCCCAGGTCACCACCCATGAAAAGGAGCAGCTGGTGGATTTGAACTTCCTCCTGAAGAAAGGCGAACTGGTCCACATCGCCCGCATCGGCATTTCCGGCAACACCACCACCCGCGACAAAGTGATCCGCCGTTCGCTGTTCATCGTGGAGGGGGATTTGTATTCCTCCACCAAGTTGAAAAAAAGCTACGAAAACCTCAACCAGCTTCGCTATTTCGAAGAAGTGGACATCCAGACGGAAAAGGCGCCGGACAACCAAATGGACATCAACATCCGGGTCAAGGAAAAAAACACCGGCATGTTCATGATCGGCGCGGGGTACAGCGCCGTGGACCAGGCGGTGATCATGGCGCAGATCGTTCAGCAGAACTTCCTGGGCTACGGGCAGACCATGAGCCTGAAGGCCTCGCTCGGCTCCAAAACCAACAACTACGAACTGTCCTTCACCGAACCCTTCCTGTTCGATCTGCCGTTGTGGTTCAAGGCCGACGTCTGGAAATACAAAAAGGAATACGACTCCTACACGCTGGACACCATGGGCGCGGGGGTCACCCTGGGGCACCCGCTGTTCTGGAAAATCGTCGGCTACGTCGGCTACAAGTACAGCATCGACAACATCCAGGACATCAATTATGCCACCGCGTCGTATTACATCAAGGTGCAGGAGGGCGAGCGAAAGACGAGCGCCGTCACCTTCACCATGTCCTACGACACCACCAACGACGTCATGTTCCCCAGCAAAGGCCTCAAGTCCACCGCATCCGTCCAGTATGCCGGCATGCCGCTGGGCGGGAACACCAAGTTCGTCAAATACAACGCCAGCACGATCGGCTTTGTTCCGCTCTTCTGGGACATGGTCTTCTCCCTGAAAGGCCAGATCGGGTATCTGCAGAATAATGACGACAGCGACGACAAGATTCCGATCTATGAACGGTACGTGCTGGGCGGCATCAACTCCCTGCGCGGTCTGCGCTACGTGGGGCCGACCAATCCGGGAACCAGCGACGTGGTCGGCGGCACCACCATGCTCACCGGGACCGCGGAGGTGGTTTTTCCGCTCGTCAAAGACGCAGGAATAAAGGGCGTCGTATTTTACGACACGGGCAACACCTGGAACGGCGGCTATTATCTCGACGACCTGAGAAGCACCTGCGGCGCCGGCATCCGCTGGTATTCTCCCATCGGCCCGCTTCGCCTGGAGTACGGCTACGTGCTGGACAACAAGGGACTGAGCGACGACAGCAAGGGCCGCTGGGAATTCACCATCGGCATGTTTATGTGATGGAAGGTTTTGCATAATGCGTGATCATGTCATTGCGAAGGAGCGAAGCGACGGGAAATCTTCATCCTTGGAAGAGGTATGGATTTCTCCCTTCGGTCGAAATGACAAAAAAGAAGTCGAAATGACAATTTGAACACTGTGCAAAGCTCTCGTGATGGAGCAATGAAAGAAATTTTCATTACTGAACAGTAATTTAACCGACTGAAGGAGGAAATTTTAAGATGAAAAAGAATATGCTTTTGATCGCGGGACTGACGCTGCTTCTTTTTGCCTGGACGAACACGGCGCTGGCCGCCGACAAGATCGGCTTCATCAATATGCAGACGATCATTCAAAATTCCAATGCGGGCAAGAAAGCGGCCGAAGACTTTAAAAAGCTGTTTGCCCGGAAACAGGAAAACATCAAATCCATGGAAAACGAGGTGAAAAAACTCAAGGACGAACTGGACAAACAGGGCGCCGTGATGACGGCCAGCGCGCGCGGCGACAAGGAAACCGCCTACCAGCGAAAAATGCGCGACTACCAGATTCTCGTGGACGACACCAACAAGGAGCTGCAGAAACGCGATCAGGAATATTCGCAGCAACTGATCCCCGAAATCCTGAAAGTCGTCCGGGCCATTGCCGAAAAGGAAAAATACACCGTGATCATGGACATCAGCACCATGCCGCTGCCCTACTTCGACAAGGCCGGCGACATCAGCAAAAAGGTCATCGATGATTTCAACAAAACGTCGGGCGCAAAAAAGTAAGCCTCGCTGAAGACCATGAAAAAAAGCATTGCGGAAATAGCCGCCCTGGTGGGCGGCGCGGTTGCGGGAGACGGCCAGAAGCTGATCGGCGATATCCGTCCGATCGAGGAGGCGGGCGCGGACGATCTGACGTTTGTCTCCAATCCGAAGTATTTCAAGTGGCTCAAAACCACGCTCGCGGGGGCGATCCTCGTCCCTCCGGGAACCGTCGCGCCGGATAAAAATCTGATTGCCGTGGCCGATCCCTACGCGGCGTTCGGCAAGCTGCTGGCGGTTTTTTATCCGGTCGATCACGGTCCCGCGGGCATCAGCCCGGACGCATATATCGAAGAAGGGGCTTCGGTCTCCCCGGAGGCGACCGTCATGCCCCGGGCGTTCATCAGCCGCGGCGCCCGCGTGGATAAAGGCGCGGTTCTTTATCCCGGCGTATTTATCGGCCGCGACGCTTCGGTCGGAGAAGATTCCGTCCTGTACGCCAACGTCTCCGTTTACGCCCGCTCGGTCATCGGCCGGCGGGTCATCCTGCATTCCGGGGTGGTCATCGGCGGCGACGGCTTCGGGTTTTCCGCGCCGGGGTCGCAGAACAAAAAAATCCCCCAGGTCGGCGTCGTTCAAATCGACGACGACGTGGAGCTGGGCGCCAACACCACCGTGGACCGCGCCACGCTGGGCAAAACCTGGATTGGGCGCAACGTGAAGATCGACAACCTCGTGCAGATCGCGCACAACGTCGTCATCGGCGAAAATTCGGCCATCGCCGCGCAGACCGGCATCTCCGGCTCGACCAAAATCGGCAAAAGCGTCATCATCGGCGGCCAGGTCGGCATCGTCGGCCATATCACCATCGGAGACTCCGTGATGATCGGCGCTTCCTCGGGCATTCACAAGAGCATTCCCGCGGGCATGGTCGGCGGAGGCACGCCGTTTCTTCCGTTCCGGGAATGGCTGAAGGTCGAAGTCAGCAAGGCCAAACTTCCGGAAATCCGCGCCAAAATGGAAAAACTGCTCCGGCGCGTGGAAGAGCTGGAAGCCGTCATTCATAAAAACAGGGAAGGTGAACCATGAAAATTCATCCCACCGCCATCGTCGCGCCCGACGCCCAACTGGCAGAAGGCGTGGAAATCGGCCCTTACAGCATCATCGGCAGCGACGTGGTCATCGGCAAAAACACCGTGATCGGTCCGCACACCGTCATTGACGATTACACCCGCATCGGCGAAGGCTGCCGCATCTTTCAATTCTGCTCGATCGGCGCGCCCCCGCAGGATTTGAAATTCGGCGGTGAAAAGACGCGGGTGGTCATCGGCAACTTCAACACCATCCGCGAATTCGTCACCATCCACCGCTCGACGTCCGCCGACATCGGCGTCACCATCCTCGGCGACCACAATCTGATCATGGCGTACTGCCATGTCGCGCACAACTGCAAGCTGGGAAACCATATCATCATGTCCAACGTCGCCACGCTGGCCGGCCACATTCACGTGGAAGACTACGCCATCATCAGCGGCCTGTCGGGCGTCCATCAGTTCACGCGCATCGGGGCGCATTCGTTCATCGGCGGCGCTTCCGGCGTGGCCCGGGATGTTCCTCCCTACACGCTGGCCAACGGCAACCACGCCAAACTGTTCGGCCTCAATCTGATCGGCCTGCAGCGGCGCAATTTTTCTGAACAAACCATCAAAGCGCTCAAGGACGCCTACAAGATTGTTTTCCGCTCCGATCTGCTTCTGGAGGCCGCCCTGGATAAAGCGCAAAAAGAGGTGGAGGATCTCCCGGAGGTCCGGCATTTTCTCGCCTTCATCAAAAACTCGGAAAGAGGCGTCTGCCGCTGAGAGATAAAACATGACCCCAGAAAAGAAATTACGCATCGGCGTGGTCGGGATCGGCCATCTGGGCGGTTATCATCTTCAGAAATACGCCCGGATCGGATCCTGCGTCATTGCCGCCGTGTCCGACAGCCAAATCGAAAAGGCGCAGAAGGCAGCCGATCTTTACGGGTGTCCGGCCTTTGCGGACCACCGGGACATGCTGGATCGCGTGGACGCGGTCAGCATCGCCGTGCCGACGGGAGATCATTTTGCCGTCACCCGGGATTTCCTGGCCGCCGGCATTGACACGCTCATCGAAAAGCCGCTGTGCGCGTCGCTTGAGGAGGCCGACGAGCTTCTGGCATTGGCGCGGAAAAACCGCCTGATTCTGCAGGTCGGATTCGTCGAACGGTTCAATCCCGCCGTGATGGCCCTCGAGCAGGTGATCACCCGGCCCGCCTTTATTGAAGTGCATCGCCTGCATCCCTTTTTCGAGCGCGGCACCGACGTGGACGTCATTCTGGATCTGATGATTCATGACCTGGACCTGATCCTGAAATTCGTGGATGCGCCGGTCACCCGCGTGGAGGCGGTCGGCGTTCCCATTCTTTCGGACAAGATCGACATCTCCAACGTCCGCCTGTCGTTTGCCACCGGCTGCATCGCCAACATCACGGCCAGCCGCATCAGCGCCAAAACCATGCAGAAGATCAGGTTTTTCGGTCCGGAAGGCTATCACTCCGTGGACTGCCGGAAAAGAGAAGTGCTGTCGTTTTCCAAAATCACGGGCGGAGACGGCAAACCGCAAATTGTTCAGAACGCCCTCGAACTGGGCAGCCACGATCCCCTCGAGGAAGAAATACGCTCGTTTGTCAAAGCCGTGCAAGAACGCTCACAGCCGCGGGTGTCCGGAGAGGACGGCCGCAAGTCGCTGGCGCTGGCCATCGACATTCTTCAAAAAATGAAAACCCAAGAGGGACTGCGCCTATGATCCCGATGGTGGATTTGAAAAGACAATACACCCGCCTGAAAAAAGAGATCGACGAAGCGCTGGGGCGCGCCCTGGAGGAAACCCAGTTCATTCTGGGGCCGAACGTCGAGGCCCTGGAGCGGGAGGTCGCCGCCTATCACGGCCTGCCGTACGCTCTCGGTTGCGCCAACGGGACGGACGCGCTCCTCCTGGCGCTTCGGGCCTGCGGCATCGGCCCGGGCGACGAAGTCATCACCACGCCGTTTACCTTCATCGCCACGGCGGAAACGATTGCGCTGGCCGGCGCCCGGCCGGTGTTTGCGGACATCTGTCCGGACACCTTCAACATCGACCCCGAAAAAATCGCTCCGAAAATCACCCCGAAAACCAAGGCCATCCTTCCCGTCCACCTGTTCGGCCATCCCGCCGACATGGCCCCGATTTTGGACATCGCGCGCGGGCATCACTTGAAAGTGATCGAAGACTGCGCACAGGCGTTCGGCGCGTCCTATCAGGGGCAAAAGGCCGGCACCTTCGGCGACGCGGGATGCTTCAGTTTCTTCCCCAGCAAAAACCTCGGCTGCTACGGGGACGGCGGCATGGTGATCACAAAAAGCGAAGACCTCTCCTCCAAAATTAAAATGCTGCGCAACCACGGCAGCCGGGCGCGCTACTACCACTGCGAGGTCGGTTACAACAGCCGCCTCGATGAAATCCAGGCCGCCATCCTCCGCGTCAAGCTGCCCTTCATTGACGAATTCAACGACGCGCGGCGCGCCAACGCCTCGTGGTATGGTTCGGCCCTCGCCGGCTTGGACCTCCGCCTCCCTTCGGAGCGACCCGGCTGCCGGCATGTCTATCATCAGTTCACGCTGTGCGTTCAACACCGCCAAAAGATCGCCGATGCGCTCGCGGATGCGGGGATCGCCTCCGCCGTGTACTACCCGGTCCCCCTGCATCTTCAGGAAGTCTTCCTCAAAATGTACGGCCCGCAGAAAAATCTGGATGTCAGCGAAGCCTGCGCCCGAGAAGTTCTCTCCCTGCCGATGTTTCCGGAGCTGACCGGGGAAGAAATCCGGCGGGTCGCCGAAGTGATTCATCATGTCCGTTGAATCCGGCGGCAGGAAGGCAAGCATGAACGAAAACCGCGGACGCGCCCCCAAAGTGATGATCGTCGCCGGAGAGGCCTCCGGCGATCTGCACGGCGCCCTGCTCGTCCGCGAAATGCTGGCCGTCAATCCGTCTCTGGAATTTTTCGGCATCGGCGGCAATCGAATGCAGGAAGCGGGCGTGAAACTGCTGGCGCACGCGGCGGACATTGCGGTCGTCGGCGTGTCGGAAGTGTTCTCAAAAACCGCCGTCCTGCTCAGGACCGTCTCCCGAATGAAGGAATCCATGGACCGGCTGAAGCCGAACCTGGTCATCCTGATCGATTTTCCCGACTTCAATCTGAACATCGCGGCCCGCGCGGCCCGCAAAAGGGGCATTCGGGTCTTTTACTACATCAGCCCGCAGGTGTGGGCCTGGCGCGAAGGTCGGGTCGAACAAATCAAAAGGCTGGTGGATCAGATGGCGGTCATTTTGCCGTTTGAAGTGGATTTTTATGCAGCGCGCGGTTTTGATGTCCATTACGTCGGGCATCCCCTGCTCGACATCGTGAAAACGCCGTTCACGGCTCAGGAAGCCCGCGCTCATTTCGGCCTTTCCGAAAACAAAACAACCATCGGCCTGCTGCCCGGAAGCCGGAATTCGGAAATCAGCAAGCTGCTGCCGGAAATGATCGAGGCGGCGCAAATCATTTCCCGAACCATACCGGAAGCGCAGTACATTCTGCCCCTGGCGGACACCCTGGAACAAAAAACCGTCGCCGGTTTTTTACCCGGCTCCGGCCCGAATATTCTAATCGTCCCCGGGCGGACTTACGACGTCCTGGCCTGCTGCGATCTGGCCATCGTGACCTCCGGAACGGCGACGCTGGAGACCGGCCTGATGGGCGTTCCGATGGTCATCGTTTACAAGGTCTCCCTCTTTTCGGAGCTGATCGGCCGAATGATCATCCGGCAGCAGCACATCGGACTGGTCAATATTCTGGCCGGGAAAACGGTCGCGCCGGAATTGATTCAGCGCGACGCCTGCAAAGAGCGCATCGCTTTCGAGGCTCTGGCGATTTTACAAAACCAGAAAAAACGGCAACAGATCATTCAGGAGCTGGGCGACATTCGCGCAAAACTCGGCGAACCCGGCGCCGCAGGAAGGGCTGCGCAAATCGCCTGCAATATGATATAGGACTACCATGGAAACGTTTCAAAGATTGTTTATGATGGCACGGCAGTATTACGTGCGCTTTATTTTTGCCGCCATTTGCATGGTCATCGCCGGAGGCCTGCAATCCGCCCTGCCGCTGATTGCCAAACCCGCCATCGACGAAATTTTCATGAGCAAAAACATAACCGCCCTGAAGTGGATTCCCTTTGCCGTCATCGCGATTTTTTTGTTTAAGGGGCTCGCCAACTACGGGCAGAATATTCTGATGAGCTCCATCGGCCTGCGCATCGTTACGGATTTGCGCAATCAGCTCTACGCACAAATCCAGAAGCAATCCTTGTCGTTTTTTGCCGAACATCCCACCGGATTGCTGATGTCGAGGATTACCAATGATGTGCAGTCCGTTCAGACCGCGTCGTCGGAGGCCATCACGGCGCTGGTCAAGGACACATTTATGCTGATCTCGCTCGTCGGCGTCATTTTCTACACGGATTGGAAGCTCGCTCTCATCGCCATGGTCGTTTTCCCGCTGACGATTTACCCGATTTCCCGCTTCGGCAAGAAGATGAGAAAGGTGACCACCTCCTCGCAGATCACCATGGGAACGCTGAACTCTCTTTTGCAGGAAACCATTTCCGGAACGCGCATCGTCAAAGCCTTCTGCATGGAAAAATATGAAAATGAGCGGTTCGCCGCGGAAAGCGAGCGTCTGTTCAAATACAGCATGAAGGCTGTTTCCGTAAACGCCATCTCGAGCCCGCTGATGGATTTTCTGGGCGGCCTGGGCATCGCCGCCGTGATTTTCTACGGCGGCTACAACGTCGTACAGGGCAACTCCACCCCCGGCACGTTTTTCTCCTTTATCGCCGCGATGCTGATGCTCTATGAGCCGATCAAGCGGCTCACCAACGTCAACAACACGATCAACCAGGGCATCGCCGGTGCAGACCGGATCTTCAACATCATCGACCGGGCCCCGGACATCGAAGACAGGCCCGGCGCCGTCGACCTGCCGCCGGTTTCCCGGGGAATCGACATTGAAAACGTCACGTTCTGCTACGAAACGACCCCCGTGCTCAAAAACATCAATCTGTCCATTAAGGCGGGGGAAGTCATCGCCTTTGTCGGCATGAGCGGCGGCGGCAAAACATCGCTGGTGAATCTGATTCCCCGTTTTTACGACGTTACCGAAGGCCGCATCCTGATCGACGGCCATGATATCCGCAACGTCACGCTGAAATCGCTTCGCGGCCAAATCGCCATCGTGACCCAGCAGACCATCCTCTTCAACGACACCGTCCGGAACAACATCGCCTACGGCGACATTCGGAAAACGGATGAAGACATCTACCGGGCCGCCCGAGCGGCCAACGCCCATGATTTTATCCTTCGGCTGCCCAACGGCTACGACAGCAACATCGGCGAACTGGGAACCAAACTCTCCGGCGGCGAAAAACAGCGCATCTCCATCGCGCGGGCGCTGCTGAAGGACGCCCCGATTCTTATCCTGGACGAAGCGACCTCTTCCCTGGACACGGAAGCGGAAATCGAAGTTCAGGAAGCGCTGGACAACCTCATGAAGGGGCGCACCACGCTGGTCATCGCGCACCGCCTTTCCACCATCCGCAACGCCGACCGGATCATCGCGCTGGTCAACGGAGAAATCGTGGAGGAAGGAAGCCACGACACTTTGATGGAGAAAAAAGGCGAATATTACCGATTATACAACCTGCAGTTCAAGGACGAGGGGAACGGCAATGATCGACTGGCCAGGGATGTGGAATGAGGACGATTCGGTTCGCCGCTTCAGTCCGACCCGGGCAATCCTTCATCTGGGCTCTCTGATCTACCGGCTGATCGCCTCTTCCCGAAACCGTCTATACGACCGGCAAATTCTGAAGTCCGTCCGGCTCGCCTGTCCCGTGATCAGCGTGGGAAATCTGACCGTCGGCGGCACAGGCAAAACCCCCTGCGTGATCGGGCTGGCAAAAATGCTGGCGCGGCACGGATACCGGCCGGCGGTCCTCAGCCGCGGCTACGGCGGGAAAAATCAGGAGTCCGTCAATATCGTTTCCGACGGAACCGTTGTGAAGCAAAACGCAGCCGCCGCGGGCGACGAACCGCTGCTGATCGCCCGGTCGCTCACCGGCATTCCGGTCCTGACCGGCGCCAAAAGAAAGATCACCGGCAAGGCGGCCATTGAGCAATTCAACGCCGATGTGCTGATCTGTGACGACGCGTTCCAGCACCGGCAGATTTTCCGGGACATCGACATCGTTTTGCTGGACGCTGAAAGACCGCTGGGGAACGGGCGACTTCTGCCACGCGGAGAGCTTCGCGAACCAACGGAGAGCCTTCGGCGGGCGGACTGTATCCTGTTGACGCGCGCCGACAAAGCTGAAAAACCGACTGATGAAATCGTTCGGATCACGGACGCCTCCGGCATCCCCGTTTTCCGCTCCGTTCACCGCTTCAAGGAAATGGTCCGGCCGCAGGACCGCCTTTCCCTGCCGCCCGAAGACTTTCGCGGCAAAAGCGTCTGCGCCTTCTGCGGAATCGCCCGCCCCGCCTCCTTTAAAAAATCACTGCTCGATTCGGGGATGCACATTCTTTCGTTTATTGACTTCCCGGATCATTACACTTACAAAAGCGACGACCTGGAGGCAATCCGCAAACATTTTTCGGCGCAAAACGCGGACGCCTGGATCACGACGGAAAAAGACGCGATGCGTCTGGAGGAGAGTCCGGATTTTCTAAACCGGCTTTTCATCGCGCGCATCGAAATGGAAATGCAGCCGTCCACACCGTCCTTTGACGACTTTATTCTGCGACGGCTGAAAAAGGTGAGCAACGAGCAACGATTGACGAGTGACGAGTGAAAAGAAGGGTGAGAGGCGCTGACTGTTTTACTTAAAACTTAACCCTTAAAACTTAATACTTAACACATAAAACTGTTTTTTCTTTATGAGCCTTAAACTTCAAATCGGGCTGTGGATCTTTCGCATGGTTCCCCTTGCGGTCCGACGGGCCTTTTTCTCCGGCCTTGCCTCTCTGGGGTACCGGCTGTCGGTCAAACACCGCCTGATTGTTCTTCATAACCTGACCCGGGCCTTCCCTGAAAAGTCTCCGGTTGAAATTGAACGCATCGCCAAAGCTTCCTACCGGAGCTTTGGCCTCGTCGTGGCGGAATTTTCAGAAATCACGAGACTGAATCCGGAGAATGTGCATCAATGGATTCGCATTCAGGGCCTCGAACATTACGACGAGGCCCGCCTCAAAGGAAAGGGCGTTCTGTTGTTCAGCGGACATTTCGGCAACTGGGAAATCGGCAATGCCGCCCTGGCGATCGCCAGAGA
>DAOTJI010000030.1:12978-28588 GCA_035448625.1 Smithellaceae bacterium
CTCCATACCGGCGCGCCGGTACTGCCGGTTTTTACCACCCGCATGCCCGACGGAAAATATCTGTTGGACATCGGGGAGGAAGTCGCCATCCGCAATACGGGAAACCGCGATGACGACGTGCGGGAAAATACCCAGGTCTTCACCGGAATCATTGAAGATCATATCCGCAAATATCCCGAACAATGGTTCTGGATGCACCAGCGTTGGAAGACCAAGAAATGCCAGGCAAGGGAAAAGTAGAAAGCAATGAGTGACGAGTGGAAAGTGAAAAGGTTATGGGTAAGAGGTTAGGGGTAAAAGGTCATAGGTGGTAAGTATTAAGTTTTAAGTATTAAGTTATTAAGATTTAAGGGAAAATAGTGGATGGTAGAAAAAAGTTCATAGCTCATGGCTCGTAGAAAAAATGTAGGGCGGGTCTTCAGACCCGCCTGGGGATGATGATGCTGGAAGCGAAAAATAAACTGCCGCGGGAGGGCCTGAACAGAATCCTGATCCGCGGCACCAACTGGATCGGCGACGCCGTGATGACGCTGCCCGCCGTCGCGTCCATGCGCGCGGCCTACCCCAAGGCGCATCTGTCCATTCTGGCCAAGCCGCCCGTCTCCGACATCTACCGGATGTTTTCCGGCGCCGATGAAATTCTTCCCTATCCACGCAAATTCGACAATCCGCCCGGCGTCCTTCGCCTGGCGTATTCACTGCGGTCGAAAAAGTTCGACGCGGCCGTTTTGCTGCAAAACGCCATCGAAGCCGCCATCATCGCGCTGGCCGCGGGCATCGGCGTGCGGGCCGGCTACAGCTCCGACGGCCGCGGCTTTCTGCTGACGCATCCCGTCCGGCGAACCTCGGAAATCCTTCGCGTCCATCAAATCGACTATTATCTGGAAATGGTCAAAGCGCTGGGCTGCGCGGATGTGGATCGTGCGCTGCATCTGGAAACGCGCATTTCAACCGCGACCGCGCATGAAATTCTGCACAAATATCTGCCGGAAAACAACAGGCCCTTCATCGGCATCGCTCCCGGCGCCACCTACGGCCCGGCAAAACGGTGGCTTCCGGAAAGATTTGCACAAGCGGGAGACCGCCTGGCAAAAATATTGAACGCGCAGGTCCTTCTTTTCGGAGGCAGGGACGATTGGGAAACGGCCGAACAGGTACGCGGGAAAGCGCAAACGGATATGATCAACCTGGCGGGCCGCGCAACGCTTGCGGACTCGGCATATCTCATCTCACAGTGCCGGCTGTTTCTCAGCAACGACTCGGGCCTCATGCACGTCGCCGGCGGCTTGAATATCCCGACGGTCGCAATTTTCGGCTCCACCAATCCGGTCACCACGTCGCCCGCGGGAGAAAAAACGATCCTGGTGCGAAAAGAAACATCCTGCAGCCCCTGTTTGAAAAAAACCTGTCCGACGGATTTCCGCTGCATGACTGCGGTCACCGTCGAAGACGTCGTCGCGGCGGCGCTGACCCTGTTCAACGGCACAGCCGCCGCACGCCGAGATGATCAAAAGAGTTGACGAGGAATGAAAAAAAACGCAGCCATCTTTCTGGACCGGGACGGAACCATCAATGAAGAAGTCGGCTATCTAGACTCTTTGGACAAACTGGTGATTTTTTCTTCCGCTTTTGAAGCGATCCGTCTGATCAACCAGAGCGGCCTCAAGACGATTGTCGTCACCAACCAGGCCGGCGTCGCCCGGGGCCTGTTCGGTGAAGACCTCGTGGAAACCATTCACGCAGCCCTGCGGGAGGCGCTTCGCCGGAATGGCGCCTTGATCGACGCGTTTTATTACTGCCCCCATCATCCGACCGAGGGCGCGCCTCCCTACCGGCAAGCCTGCGACTGCCGAAAGCCGGCGCCCGGCCTGTTTCTGAGGGCCGCCCGGGAGCTGAATCTAGACCTATCCGCATCCTGGATGATCGGAGACCGGTACAACGATATCGAGGCGGCCCACCGCGCAGGCGCCAGGGGCGTGCTGGTCAAAACGGGCTACGGCGCGGACGCGCTTTCCGGCGAGGGACCGGACGCCGAAACGCCTGCCGGGAGACCGGATCTCATCGCGGACGATATTCTTCAGGCCGTCCGTCTGATCCTGGGGGGCCGGACATGAACATTCTGATCGTCAAACTGAGCGCCATCGGCGATGTGATTCACACACTCCCGTCCCTCGCGGAGCTACGCCGTCTCTATCCTGGCGCGCACATCACCTGGGTCGTCGAAGAAGCGGCGGCGGATCTGGTCCTCGGCCACCCGCACCTCGATGAAGTGCTGGTGTCCCGGCGCAAAAGGTGGATTACAGATTTTCAGGCGGGAAAAATTGCGGCGACCTTACGGGAAGTGCGGTCGTTCCTTCGCCGGCTCAGGTGCCGCCGCTACGATCTCGTCATTGATTTTCACGGCCTTCTGAAAAGTGCGGTGGTGGTTTTTTTAAGCGGAGGGAAGAGAAAACTGGGATATGATTCCTGGCAGGAAATGAGCGGATTGTTTCTTAATGAAAGGATCCCGGAAGACATGAGCAAACACGCGGTGGATCGCTACCTGGATTTTCTTCGCCATCTGGGCGCGGACGTCGGGAAGGCTGAATTTGTTCTCCCTCTGACGGACGGCACCAGCAAGCAGGCCCGCCGCCTGCTTGATCAATACCATTTGGCGGAAAAAAGTTACATCGCCGTCAGTCCCATTGCGTTCTGGGAAACCAAGCTCTGGGACAACGGAAAGTTCGCAAAACTGGCCGACGAGATAAAAGAGAATTTAAAACTGGATGTGATTTTTACGGGAAACGACGGAAGGGACGCGGCAGATATCCTGTCGCGCATGAAAGGAAAAGGAATCAATCTGGGCGGGAAGACCAGCCTGCCGGTGCTGGCCGAAATCTACAAAAGCGCCCGGGCCGTCATTACCACGGATTCGGGCCCCATGCATCTGGCGGCGGCGGTCGGAACGCCGGTGGTCGCCCTTTTCGGCCCCACCGATCCGGCCCGGACCGGCCCTTACGGTGAAGGCCACACCGTCATCCGGGCGAACCTTCCATGCAGTCCCTGTCTGCTGAAGAAATGTCCGACCAGGGAATGCATGACCGCCATCACGCCCGAACAGGTGCTGTCCGCGGTTTCCGGCATCGTAAGCCAAGAAAGCAATGAGTGGAGAGCAACGAGTGAAAAGTGATGAGTGGAAAGTGAATGTAGGGCGGGGCTTTAGCCCCGCTATGGCTGCCGTCACTCCTTAAGGCGCCTTCAGGGGCGCGCTTTCTTGATTTGACCGCGAATCAGCAGACTGACCAAGGCAAAGGCAATAAAGCAGGCCGTCAGGAAAAGTACAACCGGCTGCGCGCCATGCGCGTTGAGAAAGAGCACGCCTCCGCCGACGGCAAGCTGCGCAACCCCGTAAATCAGCGTTACCTTCCAGTGGGCCATTCCGGCTTCATTGGCCAAAAGTTGATACAAATGGCGGCGGTGCGACTGCACAAGACTTTCACGATCCTGAAGCCGGACGGCCATCGTCGTCAGTTCATCCGCGTAAAAAGGAAAGAGCAGTGCGGCGAAGCAGGCCATCTCCTGATAGTTGCGGGCCAGCATGATGACCAGCGCGGCAAACACAAATCCCAGCAGAATGCTTCCCACGTCCCCCATGAAAACTCTGGCCCGCGGCAAATTAAAAGGAAGATAACCCATACAGGCCAAAGCGATGCAGACGGACAACAGAGACATCTGCTCCCGGTAACCATACAGGGGGGCATAATAAAGCGTATAGGCGCCGAGAAGGCCGAAGGCGATCGCGCCGCTCAAACCCGCGATGCCGTTGATCCCGTCCATAAAATTATAAAAATTCGCCGTGCCGATCATAAACACGACAATCAGCAGCAGGATCAGGAAAAAGAGGAACGGAGAAAAACCGAAGGTGGAAGCGGCATAGTGGGCGCTCAATGCGGGCAGAATCGGAAACAAAAACACCAAAGCGGCAAACAACTGCGCCAGAAAGCGAAACCGCACCGAAAGCCGAAAAAAATCTCCATAGAAACTGACAGCGGAAACAAAAACCGCGGCAAACAGGAAGGTTGTCGGAATGCGGAGCGTCAGACCCGCCACGATGAAGGCCGCGAGAATTCCCACGCCGCCGCCCCGCGGCGTCGGCTCCGTGTGAGAACTGCGCTCGTTGGGCGCGTCGAGCAGGTGCTCCCGGAAGGGGATCCCGGCGATCAGCCAGGCGCCTGCGGCGCCCAGAGCCGCACAGGTCGCAAGCAAAAGAGCCATCCGGTACTGCGTGACCCACGAAACGAGCTGATTAAAAACAGTGGTGATATCCTGGATCATAACTCCCCTGCCTGTTTCATTTCATCGACCGTCTCCCGCCAGCCGGCGGCCAGATCGTATTTTGGGGAAAACCCCGTCCGCGTTTGGAACCTGCTTCCGTCCACGGCCACATCCTCCGTGTACTTGTCGATCGTCGAGCGCACGATCGGCGTGGTTCGCCCCAGGAAGCGGCCCGTGTCTTCGATGACGCCCGCCAGGGCTCGAACGGGGCCTACCGGAATCGACCATCCGGGCTTCGAGCGGCCGAGTGACCCGCAGAGCGTCTCGATAATCGCGTTCATTGTGTGAAACCGTCCGTCCGTTATATTGAAAATCTCACCCGCGCAGCCGGGATGCCGCAGAGCCAGCACAGCCGCCCGCGCCGCGTCTTTCTCATACACCAGCGTGCGCCGGTTCGTCCCCGCGCCAATCGGGATGAATCGTCCGCGCGCCAGCGACAGCAGCAGGCGCCGGTAATTGCCCTTGATCCGGGCGCCATAGACCGCGCCCAGGCGCAGCACCGTTCCCATTGGCTTGCCGTCCGCGCGCTTTGCCGCGAGAACAATCCGCTCCGCATCCACCTTGGTTTGCGCGTAAAAGGAATCGGGTCGAAGAGGGGAATCTTCCGTCAGGATACCGCCATCGGATGGACCGTAAACAGCAATCGTGCTGAAGAAAACCAGCCTTCCGACACCCGCCTGAAGCGCGGCTTCGACTACGTTGTAGGTGCCGCCGACATTAATTCGCTCATAGCTCGGTTTCAGTTCCTGGGGTGGGTTGACGATATGCAGGAGAGCCGCCAGATGGATGACGCCGTCAACTCCGACCATCGATGCCCGGACAACCTCGGGATCTGTGACATCGCCCAGGCGGGCATCCACACCGGCAGTCCACGCGCCCTCAGGCGGAGCATCCAGCGAAAGCGTGCGCACCCGGTATTCGGATTCAAGCAGCGCCGCGACAACGCGCGGCCCCACGGCGCCCGTGGCGCCGGTGACAAGAACGAGCGCACCGTCTTTCAAGACTTTGTCTCCACATGTGAAAGAATCTGACGTGCGGCGCTCTTTACGGAAAACCGTTCTTCCAGCAAAGAACGGGCATTCCGGCCCAGACGGGCACGCAGTTCCCCATCCGCCAGTAAACGTCTTGCCTGCGCTTCCAGCCGGTCGTCGTCGCCGTTCATGCTAACCAGTCCGGCTTCGTGTCTTTCCAGAAGATCCCCCAGATCATTGCCGGGATTGAGGCTGGCAAGAATAGGCTTCCCCCTGTCCATGTAGCTCAGCATCTTGCCGGGAAAATTCTGTGTCTTCAACCCACGATCAAGAGAGATCAGCCCCACATCGAATTCATCGAGCATGTCAAGATAGGCCTCCTGATCGACCGGGGGGTGAATGGTCACGTTGCTTAATTTTTTTTGTCCAATCAGCGCCCTTATACGGGGCACTTCCGTTCCGTCGCCCACCAGCAGAAAATGAGATCGAGGCTCATTGTGCAACCTCTCCGCAAGGCGAAGGATATTGTCTATATCCTGGGCCACGCCGATATTTCCGCCATAAAAGAAAACTACCTTATCCGCAAGTCCCAGGCGGCCGCGCCACACGCTTCCTGCCGTCATCGTTCCCGTTGCCGCCGCCCAGTTGTAAAGAACCTCCAACCGGTATCTCCGATCCAGACGCCGTTCGGAAAAATACTTCAAATTGGCGGGCGACTGGACGCCGATAACCGTCGCCGCGTCGTAGTTCTGCTTTTCCTTGCATTTCAAAAAGCGGTAAGCCAAACTTCCCCGGCGAAGAACGCCGGCATCCACGGCCCATTGCGGAAAAATGTCTCGCAGGATCAGATACGACGAACAGCAATAGAGCCGTTTCAGTCGGGACACTAGTCCGCCGAAAAAGATGGTCGGGGAATAATAGACGATCAGGTCATAGGAATGTTCCAGAAAGAACGATTTTCCTTTCCGATACATGATGGAGGAAAGCCTCGCCTCCCGCCACGCCCGCAGCCAGCGCGACGCGGATTTGATTTCTCCGGCCCTGACCCGGAGAACCTTGATCCCCGACTCCTCGCTAATTTCGCAATCCCGGAGAATCGAGTCATCCGGAGCGGCAACCAGAACCTCGTGCCCCATGCTGCGAAACTCACGGGCAAGGTCATGAATCAGTTTCGCGCTGGCAATAGGGCTGGGCAAGTAGTAAACGACCAGAAGAAGTATCTGCATGGACGACTCTAACGAAACCAAACCGTGCGGTTGACGTATCCGGTATAACTGATGATGATCCTCAAAACCTTTTTGGAAACATTGTCCGCCCGGTAGTCCGAAACCAGATCGAAAACCCTTCTGTCAGGTGAAGCCTGCGCTGTCACCACATCGATGGCCTGCAGAACATCCCGCGCGTTGAGGCCGCACATGATCAGCGTCCCTTCATCCATGCCTTCGGGCCGCTCATGGGCCTGACGAATGGTGACGGCCGGAAAATTCAGAATGGTGGATTCTTCCGTAATGGTGCCGCTGTCGGAAACGACGCAGAAAGCATTCATCTGCAGTTTGACATAATCGGGAAATCCCAGGGGCTTCAGGAAGTGGATGCGGGAATCCATTCCGGAAATGCCCATCGCATCTATGCGTTTTCTTGTCCGGGGATGTGTGGAAACAATGATTGTTTTGTCATATCTGTTGGCCATTGCTGAAAGAGTGTCAAGAAAATCCCGGAAATTGACTTCGCTGTCGATATTTTCCTCCCGGTGCGCGCTGACGACGAAATAGCCCCGGGGGAGAACCGCCATGCGATCCATAATATCCGAATGCTCAATGGCCGGCCGATAAAAGTCTAAAACCTCTTTCATCGGAGAGCCCGTCTTGATAACCGTCTCTGGCTTCAGCCCCTCCCTCAGAAGATACCGCCGGGCATGTTCCGTATACGGCAGATTGATATCGCTGATGTGATCGATGATTCTCCGGTTGATTTCCTCAGGGACACGCTCGTCAAAGCAGCGGTTTCCCGCCTCCATATGAAAGATGGGGATTTTGCGGCGTTTGGCTGGATAGGCGGCCAGACAGCTGTTGGTGTCCCCCAGGATCAGTATAGCCTCCGGCTTTTGGGATGCAAGCACATCGTCGGCTCCGGCGATCACCTGCCCCACAGTCCGGGCCGGCGTATCGCCCGCCGCGTCCAGAAAAACATCCGGCTTTCGGATATGGAGCTGCTGAAAGAAGATTTCGTTGAGCTCGTAATCATAGTTCTGGCCGGTATGCACGAAAACATGTTCCGTGTACTGATCCAGTTCATAAATCACCCGGCTCAACTTGATGATTTCCGGCCGCGTGCCGACAATGGTCATTACTTTCATTTTTTTCATATTAAGTCATCTTTTGATAGTGAGGATAAAGGGTTGGATGGGCATCGACCCATACCTTCATTTCCTGAACCATCCGCTCATAGGAAGGTACCGCAAAAGAAAAGTCCTTTCGGGTGTTTCTCAATGATTTATCCAGCCGCAGGTCATCATTTTTGAGGATGGTCAGGCTGTTATTCCGGAAATACTTGTTAAAGAGAACCAGCAGGTCATGCTTGGAGATAACGTCGTTGTTGACTAAATTATATAAGCCGCAGAGGTTTTCCTCCATCGCTTTTTCCATGGCTTTGGCCAGGGTAAATGTGGTGACGCCCGTCCATAAGGCGCCGGTAAATCCATGGATGGTTCCCGTCTGTTTCATGAACCAGTTGAACAGACCGATGCCGTTTTCGTTCATGTCCGGGCCGACGACGGAATTGCGGAAGGTCAGGTTTTTATCATCTTCCACTTCGCCCAATGCTTTGGTGCGGTCATAAAAAGACAGACCATCGCGAAAACTATTTTCATAATAGGGGCCGGTATTGCCGGCAAAGACGCAGTCGGTGCTCATGTGAATCAATTTGGTTTTTTTATCTTTGATTATATCCGCTATGAGATGCGGCAGATAGCTGTTCAAGTAAATGGCGGCGGAACGGTTCTCGTCGGCCGCCTGGTTTAATATGCCGATGCAGTTAATGATGACATCATATTTTCCACATAATATCATATCTTTAAATGTGCCGGTTTCAAAGGCGTTGCCGACGATATTTTCACAATAGGGAAAAGGGGTTACGGAATATGCCGTAACGTCATAGCCTCGCTCCTTAAAATAGAGCGTAATCATGTGACCGGCCATTCCAATGGCGCCCAAGACCAGGATGCTTTTCGTTTTCTTCATGATGATTCGTCTCTCACGCAGAACAGGTGAAAATCTCTGTTTTGTAGTTCTTACAAAACGATTTTCCCCGTATCCAGAGCCTCCTGAACAAAATCAAGTTTCAACAGCAACTCAATCAGGCCGTCTTCATCCAGGCGTCGGGTATTGTGGGAGTTGTAATCTTCCTGGTGGGAAACCTTCGTCTCCCCCACGGTGAAGTAGCAGGAGTAGTTCAGGTCCCGCACGTCCGAGGGAATTCGGTAATAGCCGCCCAGGTCCTCGGCGTTGGCTATCTCCTCCCGGGTCAGAAGAGTTTCATAGAGCTTCTCTCCGTGTCGGGTGCCGATAATCCGGACTTCATTCTTTGCATTGAAGAGCCGCTTTAGGGCATTGGCCAGCGTTTCAATGGTCGCCGCCGGCGCCTTCTGGACAAAGATGTCTCCCGGCCTGCCGTTTTGGAACGCGTAAACCACCAGATCCACCGCGTCGTCAATGGACATCATGAAGCGGGTCATGTCGGGGTCCGTCACGGTAATGGGAGCGCCCGTGAGAATCTGATTGATGAAAAACGGGATGACCGATCCGCGAGAGCCCATCACGTTGCCGTAGCGGGTACCGCAGAAGATCGTTACCCTTTCGCCATAGGAACGCGCCTTGGCCACCATCATCTTTTCCATGAGTGCCTTGGACATTCCCATGGCGTTGATAGGATAGACCGCCTTATCCGTACTGAGAACAATCATATTCTTCACACCGCAAGCCAGTGCGGCGTTCATAACGTTTTCTGCACCCAGCGTGTTTGTACGCACAGCCTCCAAGGGAAAGAACTCGCAGGAAGGTACCTGTTTGAGCGCCGCGGCATGAAAGACCAGATCGACATTGAGCATCGCCGACAGAATGCTGTCATAGTCGCGCACATTGCCCAGATAGAATGACACTTTGGGATTTTGCAGGGCATTGCGCATCTCGTCCTGTTTCTTTTCGTCGCGGGAAAAAATCCGGATTTCCCGAACGTCCGTCTCCAGAAACCGATGCAGGACGGCATTGCCAAAGGTTCCGGTTCCGCCGGTTATCAAAATAGTTTTGTCACCGAACATCTTTTATCCCCCTGTTTTCATGTATCGGGAATTGGAATTCTCAAGCACTTTCAGAAAGAGGGCGTTGTAACGTTGAGCAATGACATCCCACAAATAATGTTTTTTTACATGCCGCCGCAAACGCTCTCCCATGGATTCCCTTCCGTCCACATCTCGTATCATATCCTGCAAGCCTTCCTCAATGCCTTTTTCCGTCGCCGCGACAATCTTGCCCCCATCTACTCGGCTGAGCTCCGGAAAACCGCACTGATCCGTCATCAGCACCGGTCTCCCGCAAATCCCGGCCTCGAGCACAACGATGGACATGGCCTCCTGCCGCGACGGAATGGCGACAAGAGACGCGCCGCGATATGCGGCCGCTTTCGCGTCTCCTCCCACATAGCCGACGAAATGAACCCTTTCCCGCAAGCCCCCCCTGATGCTTGTTTCCTTGAGGAGAGTCTTCATTCCACCGTCCGGGCCGGCCAACACCAGATGATATTCCCTGTAAACGGGGGCAATATTGCAAAAAGCCCGCAGCAAAAGATCAGGCCCCTTGATAAGATTCAGTCGTCCGACGAATAGGATATAGGGAGCATCGCCCAAACCTGCCGATTCTCGAAATTTGGCAACGTCAAAGGTTTGATATTCATCCGGATCGATGCCGTTAGGAATCGTGGTGACATTCTCAGGCGCCACCCTGTAACCGGCAAACTGGTCTATTTCATTGGCGGCAATGGCAATATGTGCATTGGCGCGTCGGATCAAATCACGCCCTACCACACCGTTATAGACTTTCTTGAGGATTCGGGAGCGCCCGAAAATCGCCAGCGCCCCGGCCGGACAGACGACGTAGGGTTTTTCAAAACGCCGCGCCGCCCGGTAGACGATAGCATTGAGGAGGGTCCAGTGATTCATGAGGTGTACAATATCCGCATTCCCCACATGAGCGGCTATTGTTTCCTGTCCTGCTTTCAGGATGTGGAAACGTTCGGACAGGACAGGCAGCGCAACGACCTTGCAACCTTTCAGGGCCGCCCGGCGCGAGGCCGTCATGCCGGTTTCAGCCGTCAGAACCGTACACGAATGCCCCAGAGCGGCCAAATGACGGGACAACTGAAAGGTTCTTTCCGCCGTTCCACCTCCCACAACGGGATCGAGCGACATATTGACCGTCAATATTCTCACGAATTCTGAATCGCCGGGTCTGCCGGCCGCCGCCTGTACCAATCCGCAAAAGCCTTCAGCCCGGCCTCAAAGGATACGGTATTCTGGAAACCGGCGGCACGCAGTTTGCCCGCATCATACCGGCGCTGGGGATTGCTGTTCGATCTTCCCTTGATACGGAGCATCACGGAAAGAACGAAAGCAGGCAAGGGAAATCTCGGGACAGGGTAGTCACCGCGACCCAGCGCTTTCATCAGATACTTCTCCACATTGCGATAGGTGTTCCAGGGATGGTCATCGTCGGAAACGATGAAAACGTCTCCGTTCCATTTTCGTTCGGCAAAAGCGAGGAAAGTGAGAGCCGAAACCACGTGGCCAACCGAAACGAGATTCATTGGGCGCTGATCGAACAGACAGGATTTTAGGTAGTTCATAACCCGATTGCCCGATTTCAAATCGTCCGCCATTTTGAGCAGGTTCCTGCCGCCGGGGCCGAACACCGCCGCAGGCCGCAGAATGGCAAGTTCGAACCGGCCTGCCGCTTTTTCAGCGAAGATCCTCTCCATCTCGAATTTTGTGCTCTCATATCCCGGTGCCGGACGGCAGCGCGTGTTTTCGTTGATGAGATCATCCCCAACCCGGCCCGCCACCACCGCCGTGCTGCAGTGGACAAGCCGCCGGATACGGGCTTTCGCGCAGGCGTCAGCCAGGTTGGATGCGGCCTTCAAATTTTCCGGACCGGACGAAGAACCGGAATAGGCCAGATGGATCACCGTGCAATCCGGCGCAAGCAGCAAGTCCAGACCGTTTGGCGTCAGCAGGTCGCCCGGAACCGTCCGGATGCGATCATCATCCATGGCAAGTGAGGGCTGACGTCTGTGAACAAGGACCCGCAGCCCGACATCGGGACGTTCATGAAGGGACGCGACAAGATGACGCCCCAGAAAACCGGATGCGCCGGTGACGGCAACAACCTTGTCCCCTGAAAACACTTTCAATGCAGGATCCGGTTCTTCCACCGGGCCAGCCGGTGGAGGGTTCGGTTAAACAGGCTGTTGGTCAGGATTCTCAAGGTTCGCGGATAGAAAAAATTCCGCGGGCAAAGCGAAAAGGATCGGCGCAGGGCCTGCATACCTCTCCGGAAGCGTCCTGAACGGATCTGAAGCTGGGCGGTCACAAGCCAGGCATTGCCGAGAGCCATTGTTTTCATTGAAAGAAGATCGGCCGGCAGGGTTTTTGTTTCGATGAAACGAGAAAGTATCCTCACGGGCTCCAAGGCCCTTTGCTCGTCGGCAGCGGCAAACGTTTGAGACCGTTCATGAACCCGGAAAAAAGCCAGCACTTCCGGAACCCGGACAAATCTCCCCTGCAGCCCCAGTCTGAGCCATAAGTCGTAATCGGGCATCTGCCTGTAGGCGTCATCCCAGAAACCGGCAGCCTCCACCGCCCGGCGCTTCATGAAAACCCCCGGACCCGGATGACAGATCAGACGGCTGAACATATCCTGATAATTGAAGTCGGGCGCCTTGACCCTGCGAATGTGTTTTGATGACGAATCGATCAGATTAAAATCCCCATAGGCAAGGACGACGCCGTCCGTAAGATATGGAATCGCCTTTCTGACTGCGTCAGGCGCCAGCGCGTCGTCCGCGCTAAGGTAGGACCATATGTCGCCTTTGGCCATCCGCCAGCCCTTGTTGATGGTGGCCGCTTGCCCCATGTTCGCATGGGATTCCCAGGAAAACCGATTCCCGTAGCTGCAGAGGATATTACGCGTGTCGTCGGTGGACCCGTCGTCCAGGACAAGCAGTTCAACATGAGGGTAGTCCTGAGACAATACACTGTCGATGGCCTGCCTCAGATAGGGCCCGGCATTGTAGGCCGGGATCACAATGGACACCAGCGGATTTGGAGAGGAAGTTGAAGCGCTCCCGGTTTTATTCATCGTTCAGATATACTGTCGGATAGCTGTATCCATCCATGGTCTACCCGTAGAAAGCCCGGTTCATGATCGCAAAAAACTTGGGCCGGATACGGTCTGCCATCAGCAGGGAAGCCGCCAGAGACAAAAGCCCCGTCAGCAGCAGAAAGATCAGCCAGAGCCATCGCTTTTGGAAGGCCGCCGGCTGAAGCGCAAATGCCGCAAGGCCCACAATGATGGATCCGCCGGCAGGCCGCAGCACATCGGCAAAATACCAGCGCCATTTCTCCTGCTGAAGGATGCGCCGATGCATGAACTGGAGATAAATCAGAGCATAACCAACATTCAGGAGCGCCCATAACCACGCGGCCCCCACAGCCCCGTACCGGGGAACAGCCCAAAAAATGGCCGGAACGAGAAGAGCGACGGCCACAACGTTTGTCCGGACGATGAGACCGGTTGAACCGTGGGCGATCTGAAGCTGATAGGGCATATACATCAATCCATTGAGAAATGTTCCGATGACCAGTACGGAGAGGATGACAGAGGTTTTCTGTGCAAGCACAGCGTCACCAGACCACATGAAAATCACCCCCTCGGAGAAAAAGCTCAAAAGCATCAGGACAGGCGCCGTCAACACCGTGATCAGCTGCGCTCCCTGATGATAGACAGATGCCATCGTAACCTGGTCTTGCTGGGTGAAAAGCTCCACCAGGCTCGGATAGAGGGATTGCGTGATCGGAATGATGATCATGTAGAGCACGCCGGCGATCGTCGTCGCGAGCGTATAGTAGCCGAACGCTTCGAGCGTCATCAAACGGGAGAGCAAAACCTTGTCCACCTGGGTCAGGAGAATTCCCAGCAAGGTAATTCCTATCATGCCGCCGGCGAACGCCAGAACGTCCTCAATGGCTTTGCGGGAAAATCCCGGCGGTTTCGGGGACTCGGGCAGGGCGCTGTGGACCTTTTGGGCCAGAACAACGATCGTCACCAGAGAAAGGAAGCCCTGCCAGAGAAAGAAAGCCTGAATGGTGGGAGAAATCCAGACAAGAACCGCCACGGCGCCCGCCTGGCGCACGGTGGCGAGAACGGCGCTGGCGCCGTTATACCAAACCTGCTTCTGGAGGCCGAAGAGAGACCCGCGATAGATCCCCTCCACAAAACGGAGCGCGACGACGACCGCCATCAGGGAGATGGCCTGAGCAACCACCGCCCTGGGAAGTCGATCGGCTTTCAGCCAGTCGCTTGCCAGCCAGTCCGAACATGCCCATAAGATTGCTGCAATCAGCGGGGCCAGGAGGAAACAGAGAATCTCCAGACTGCGCAAAAGATCGTTGATGGATTGCGGACTGTGGGCACCGGCCGTGAAGCGGGCCATCTCCCGGTTCAAGGTGGGCGTCATGCCCATATCCAGAAGCGCCAGCCAGGCCTGAATGAGAACAAACAATCCAATGAGACCGTAGGCCTCCATCCCGAGATACCGGATGTACAGGGGGATGAAGGCCAGCCCCATCAGCGCCACCCAACCCTGGCCGAGGTAGTTGGCAACGAGATTGCGTTTTATCAGGGACATAAACAGAATTATTTCCCTGTCAGGGAATCGCGGATTTTTTTCCCCCATTTCCCCAGCGTGGAACGGGAATCTCCGCCTCTTCCCAAACCTCCGGATTCGGCATCAACCTGCCGGGAAACTTTCCTGTGCAATATGTCCATGATCACTTCCTCATAGCGCCGAACGCCCGCTTCCGGATCACCCATGGATTGCTGAATCTGCTCCCGGCAGAGATTGCCCATCCGGCGGCGGTAGGCATCGTCATCCAGCAGTCTTGAAGATGTGCGCTCGAACTGCCCGAAGTCGCCGCGCGGGACGACAAGTTCTGGAATCGAGACAAATTCGTCGGCAACAGACCAATCGGTCTGATCGAAATTCTTCATGTAATTGTTTTCGAAGGAGACAAAGGGGATCCCCAGGGCCATGGCATCGACGAGAATATGGCCGCCCCCGGAAGGATAGGTATCGACCAGGATATCCGCCATACTCAGGATACGCAAGCTGTCTTCCCGCCAACCCAGCAGGTGCACCCGGCTGGAAATATCCGGAGTCAAAAGCGGTTCAAGGAAAGGAATCTGCTCCCGGGAGACACCGAAAGCAACATAATGAAGGTCGGCGTATTTTGAGAGAAGCCTCAATACCGCCTTCCAGAAATCCACGTCCTCGAATTTGAAGAAGCGTCCGCCGCTCACCATCACCCGACACCGCTCCGGAATCTGGAAATTCTTTTTAGCGTATGGCGTGATGGTCTCCCTCGCGGGCAGCTCCAGACCAATGTGAACCAGAGAAACATTGCAGGGCGCGTCAATTAAAGGATGCTTCGACCACGAAATTCCCCAATCCAGATCGGGTGCGGCAAACTGCGCCGGCGGTCCCTGAATAAGGCCGACGGTCAGCGGCGCCGGTCTGAGCGAGGCAATGAAATAATGCTCGAATTCCGCCAGAACGGCGCTTGTGATCAGCACATCCGGCTGCGTTTCGTGGATCTGAGAGGCTACAGCCCGCAACCTTTTCAAAAGATCAAACCCGGCCGGCGGGACGACAACCTTGCATCCATACTCCTGAAACTGTTTGATCGCCTGTCGGGCTTGACGTGATTGATAGACGAGGTGCTTGGGATCGGGAATGAAGAAGGTCGCTTCAAAGCGCTCCTTGTCGTGATAGCGCGCCAGAATGCCATTAATCTTGACGAGGACGGAATTCAGGTGCCGCGCGCCGAACACCAGGTAAGCCAGCCGGATTTTTCGCCCGTTTAAGGGCTCTCTCGGAGGGTACGTTCCAAATCGCCAGGGTTCGGCCATCTTCCGGATATCGGCCAAAACCTCCCAGTCATAGGCATAGCGGTCTACCTTGAGATGATTCGCATAGGCATAATGCCAAAGATTAAAGTT
>DAOTJI010000031.1:0-14751 GCA_035448625.1 Smithellaceae bacterium
TCGTTGTGGGAGAGCCGTACTGGCGGCATGAACCGGAAAGAGAGTATTTGGAAGCGATCGGAGCGGCACGCAGCGACTTCGGAACACATGATCAGAATGTGGAGGCCGGGCGAGAGTTCGGATTGGAGGCGGTCTACACACTTGTCAGCAACCAGGATGACTGGGATCGATATGAAGGGCTGCAGTGGTATGCCGCGGAAACCTGGGCGAGTGATCATCGCGACGATCCGGATGTGGAGGCCGTGTTGAAGCGAATGCGTGAAAGCAAGACGGCGTACCTGAAATGGGGAAGAGAAACGATGGGGTGGGCGATTTATGTGTTCCAGAAGGGGGGATATGGCACCGTTCCGGTCGGCTGACATCTAATCCGCTTTATCTGCTGCGCATACCCTGGTAGCTGTTTCTTCTCTCCAGTTCTTTATGGATGGCGTTGAGCACATCCAGCTTGTTTTGCGCCCAGGCGGGCGCCAGAAGAATATCCCGATAGCCGTCGGCGGTGAGGCGCTGGATGACCATTTCCGGCGGCAGAAGCTCCAGAACATCCGCGACAAGGGATGCATATTTTTCCTTGGAAATCATGGGGATGTCCCCCTGTTTGTACATTTCACCCATTTTTGTGCCGTCAAGCGCCAGAAGAGAATGAATTTTGATGCCGTGGAGCCCCAGGGTCGCCACGGTTCGGGCTGTTTTCCGCACATCTTCGTCGTTTTCCCCGGGCAGGCCGATCATGATATGGACACAGAGGTTCAATCCTCTGCCTTCAAGCGTTGCGACGGCTTCGGCAAACTGCTCGAACGTGTGTCCCCTGTTGATGAACGCCAGCGTCCGGTCGGAAGCGGACTGAAGGCCCAGCTCCACCCAGACGTGATGCTGTTTCGCGTAACCCGCCAGAAGATCGATCACCTCCGGGGGCAGACAGTCCGGCCTCGTGCCGATGGACAGGCCGATGATATCTTCCTGGGCCAGCGCCTCATCGTAGAGAGTCTTGAGCGTTTCCACGGGAGCATAGGTATTGGTGAAGGTCTGGAAATAAGCGACAAATTTTGACGCGGACGGCTTGTAATATTTTTTGCCGGCGGCAATCTGGTCGGCCACGGAGGGAAGAGCCCCGCTCTGGCGCAGCTTCGATCCCCTTCCGTCGCAGTAGATGCAACCGCCCTCGGCCACGCGCCCGTCGCGATTGGGACAGGTAAAGCCGGCGTCGATCTGAAGCTTGTGGACCGTGCAGCCGAAACGGTTGCGCCAGTAGCTTTTTAGATCATAGTAGCGTTTGCTGTTTTTCCAGAAATCCGGTTTATCCAACGTCGCCTCGGTTTTATATGGTCTTTTCACCGCGCATCACACAATCATCATGAAACGATTCCCGACCGGGAAACAACGGTCTGCCGTTTACTCCAGCGTAAGTTTCCACAATCTCCGTGATGTCTCAAATAATAGATAATCTCTTTCGGTAAGAAAATAAAAAGTCTTATGATTGGCCTGAAATGCTTTTCTGACCGCGCCGATGTCGTAGCTCATGCGGAACAGTTCGATACCGCGTGGATATCCGGCGCTGAAATAGACCATAACCGCGTAACGGGGGCGCTCCATATTGATGTAAATCCACTTGCGGCCCTCATGGAAAATGGTCAATCCCGTTTCTCCATTGAAACGGTAGGAGGCGGGGTTGTAGAAAAGATCCCTGCTTAAAACGGATATCAGTTTTTTGCTTTGCCAGTCATACTGGAAAAGGCCCTTTCTGAAAACTCCCTTGTCAACCGGCAGATCACCGGACACCATCAGCATCTTTGCTGTGGGAAAAGCCAGAGATTGAACGTATCTGGGGGATTCTCCCGTCAATTCGAAAGAGGCGGCAATCGTCATGTCCTGCTTGTATATGAATCCGTGTCTTGTATCGGGGTCACGGATATACAAACCTGCCTTCGTGTCGGACTGCGGCACGCCCGTCACGGCAAGCGGAAAGCCGCCTCCTCCCAGCCCCTTCTTTTCCGGAAAGTATGTGCTGCTCTGGGCATACGGAATGCCGGCCAGCTTCTCCATGATTTCCGGGTGATCCGCGGGATTCATTTCCACAAGCCTGGCCGCCTTTTTGCCTTCAGGATTCCAGCGGATGTCCGGTTCAAAAAAAGAAAAAGCCGGAGAGGGGGGAGCGTAGAAAACAAGGATCAGGAAAGCGCCCATCCATGCCGCGGAAGAGGTGAGCCGACACCAACCGGCTCCTTTGTTCATACTCCTGTACATCATCCTACCGCCTTCTTTCATTCCATGATCCGGCTTCAATCGTTTTTCCGGAGATTGATGCTTTTCCGGCAAAAGAACCAGAAATAATCAATATCCGCCTTCGATACGGACGGAAAAATCCATCCATTCAATTTTCGGGCAGCCGTCTTTTGCTTCGGAAAGGCTGAATTTTTCAATTTTCAGCGATCCCCAGCCGAAGGACTCCACCTTTTTCACATCTGCTTCGCCGATTTCCGAACCGTAGATAATGCTTTTACCCACATCCGGAGAAAAAATAAACCTGCGGGGGTTTGCGGGACCGGCATCAGCCTTATAGGGACGACGGGCGCAGGCGGACGGATTCGCAAGGAGATGCCAGCCTTCAATTTCCCGGGGGTTGGGCAAGAAATGAAACGGCGGCGTCAGACGGGCAAGGTTTTCGTCCCTCCCGAATTCCCGCACCGATATTTGCCATCCGTCGGGCGTCGGCTCCAGCGCAAACACAAAGCGCGACCCGAACGGCCGGCTGTACGGTTTTCCCGCCACAACCCGCCCGATGAAATTTTCTTTGAACCGCGGATATAGAAATCTGCTTTTCAACCGTTCCAGAGGGATTTTTTTAACCTGATTCATTTCTCCATCGATGCTGCCGACGACATCATTATTCTCCAGGCGCAGCCAATATTCGCCGCAATGAGATACCGCCCAGCCGTTGCCGGCTTTCGCCCCCGGCCCGTTGATCGCCAGAATCCACCTGGTCCCCACCGGAAAAGTTTCCATGACCGGCCGACAATGCATGCCGTCGCCCATCTGAATGGTCATTCCCGAATCCAGAATGCCGCCCTTGAGTGTTTCCAGAACCAGAACGTCCATGGAAGGAAATTGGCCCGGATGGTGACCGACGATTTCCCCGACGACCACCAGAGGGGCTTCCCTTGCCACAGAAAGAAAAGGCCCCTTCCAGACGCAGGAACAGGCAGCCGCGGTAAACGGCATCAGCAAGCTGATCACCAGAAACAGCAGCACCCCGGCCATTTTCTTTTCAGGGCCGTCCATATCCTTCCAGATAAACATACGGTTGATTCTCCATATCCCGGGCAATGCAGGAAATCAGCGGATTGTCGAAGGACAGGGCTTTTTCCATCGCTTCCTTGTATTTCACGGCCAGCAAAGGACAGAGGTCTTTTTCCCGTCCGGCTTTTGCCGCCTCAAAACCGGCCCGAAGCCGGTGGGCCTTGAACAAATACACAAATGCCGCGATAGGCGTACCGGGGTGTTTCCACAGCCAGTTGTCGGCAAAATTGGCTTCGTCCAAAGGATTTTCGCTCATTCCCTCCCACTCGGCGTAAAGCGGCACAGCCCGGGCAAAAGCTTCCGCTTGCGCGCGGATTTGTTCGCCCATCATCACCACCATCTGCTCGCGCAGATTCTGCCGTCTGTACTCCTGGGTGTCTTCAGGCCCCGATGGCCCTTTCGCCGTCAGGAGAAAGGACTTTGCGGGGATAGCATTCAGATAATTCCGAAAGCACTCGTTTAGCCTGAACGTATTGCCGCGCCAAATTTCCTTTACAACAGGCATGCCGAACAGAACCACGGATGACAGGGGCGGATCAGGATGCTGCGCCTGCGTCTTCTCAGCCGGCATAAAACAGACCATCAGAGCCGAAAGGATACAGAATGAAATGATTTTACAGCGCTTCATAACCGCACGCATCCGTTTTCTTCTTATTAAAACAGCAATCTTCAACTCTGTCAATGTAGCAACCTCATGCACCCCCACGTACCCCCGGAAATAAGACCTGGCAACTCGTCGTCAACCTGAAGCCCGGATCACCGCCTCATTTTTTTATTGTATTTTCCCCGCTGGAATATTAATGATTTTGGGAACACGCAACGATCGGAATGAAGGGCATTAAATTTGACGGAATCCTACGACATCGCGGTGATCGGCGGCGGGCACGCGGGCTGCGAGGCGGCGCTGGCGGCGGCGCGCATGGGCGCCAGGACGCTTTTATTCAATATCAACCTCGATTCCATCGCACTCATGTCTTGCAATCCGGCGATCGGCGGACTCGCCAAAAGCCAGCTCGTCAAGGAAGTCGACGCGTTGGGCGGAGAGATGGGCCGGATCACGGATAAAACCGCCGTGCACTTCCGCCTGCTTAACGCCTCCAAGGGCCCGGCCGTTCAATCCACCCGCATGCAGTGCGACAAGCAGCTCTACCGGCTGACCATGAAGGCGACGGTGGAAAATCAAGCGAACCTGCACATCCGCCAGGCTATGGTGGAATCCCTGGTCATCGAGGACGGCAAGATCGCCGGCGTGCTGGACGCCAGCGGCCATTTCTACAGCGCACGGAAAGTCGTCGTCACTACGGGCACCTTTTTAAACGGCCTCGTTCATATCGGCCGGTCGCAGACGCCGTCCGGCAGGGCGGGAGAGCTGGCTTCGGTGGGGCTTGCCAACCAGCTTGCGTCGCTCGGCTTTGAAATGGGCCGAATGAAAACCGGCACACCGCCGCGCCTGAAAGCCTCAACGATTGATTTTTCCGTCCTGGAGCGCCAGGACAGCGATCCCGATCCTGCGCCTTTTTCTTTCACCACCTTCTCTCTGCGGACCGAGCGCCTTCCTTCTTATTTTGCCGCAACATCCGAGCAAACCCATCGCATCATCCGCGACAATATACGTCAGTCCCCTCTTTATTCCGGCGCCATCAAAGGCGTCGGCGCGCGCTACTGTCCGTCGCTCGAAGACAAAGTGATGCGATTCGGCGAACGGACGAGCCACCCCGTTGTGCTGGAACACGAGGGACTCGACACGCAGGAGATCTATGCCAAAGGACTGGGCAATTCTCTGCCGCTGGAATTGCAGTATGCGGTTGTCCGCAGCGTGCGCGGCCTGGAGCAGGCCGAAATCATGCGGCCCGCCTACGCCGTCGAGTACGACTTCGTCCAGCCGACGCAGCTTCGCGTGACGCTGGAAACCAAGCTCATCTCCGGCCTGTACCTGGCGGGCCAGATCAACGGGACATCCGGCTATGAGGAGGCGGCCGCGCAGGGCATCTGGGCGGGGATCAATGCGGTGCTGGCGCTCACGGGCGCTCCGCCTTTTGTCCTGGACCGCTCCGAGGCTTACATGGCCGTGATGATCGACGATTTGGTCACGCGCGGCGTGGATGAACCGTATCGCATGTTCACCTCGCGGGCCGAGTACCGGCTGATTCTGCGGGAAGACAATGCCGCACTCCGGCTGATGGGCCGGGGTTGCGAGCTGGGACTGGTCGATCGCGCCCATTATCTGGATCTTCAGAATCAAAAGAAGCGGATTGAAGAGGGCATCCGGAAGCTCCAATCGTCGCCGGTCAAGCCGACGCCCGACATCAATGAAAAGCTGGCGGCTCTGTCTTCCCCTCCGATTGTACAGGCCACCAATCTTTACAGCCTGTTGAAGCGACATGAAATCGCCTATGACGATTTAAGCGGATTCCCCGGTTGGGAGCCGCAGGAAGACCGGTTTGTGAAAAAACAGATCGAGATCGAAACCAAGTATGAAGGCTATATCAAACGGCAGTTCGAAGCGACCCAAAAACTCAAGGAGCAGGAAAAGAAGAAGATCCCGCCGGATTTCGACTACACATCCGTACCCGGCCTCTCCAACGAACTGCGGGCCAAGCTTACCCGGATTACGCCCGCGACTGTCGGCCAGATGGGGCGCATCCCCGGCATGACCGAAGGCGCCGTCTCCGCCGTTCTGATCATGATCAAAAAGAAGGAATTGCAAAATGCGGCGCGTTGAACGGCAGGCAAACGAATACGGGCGAAAACCCGACGGCTCGCCTCTGCCGGCTGGATCCACCAGGAATTGTTCTTGACAGAAAAAAACACTGTTTCTATACTCCGGACGAAATCTTTGGAACGGAGTATCGATCATCCGCAAATCACTTTTAGGAGGAAGAGATATGAAAAGAATTGCTGTCCAAGTTTTAGCGACTCTGTTCATTCTGGCCATGATCATGGGATGCGCCGATGAAAAGGGACCGGCGGAACTGGCCATGAAAGCGGCGGAGCAGGCGGTCGAAAACACCAAGGCCGAGGCGGCAAAGCTTGTTCCGGAACAGGTGGCTGCGCTGGAGGCCGCCATGGCGTCCGCGAAGGACAATCTGGCCAAGGGCGAATACAAAGCCGCCCTGACCGAAGCGCAGAGTCTGGTCGGTAAGGCCAAGGATGTTCTGGCGGCGGCAAAAGCCAAAAAGGATGAATTGTCCAAAAAATGGACGGAATTGACGGAGGGGATCCCTCAGATGGTTGAAGCCATCCAGGGAAAGGTGGACTCCCTTTCCAAGCTCAAAAAGCTTCCGAAAAATATTACAGCTGAAAAGCTGGCGGAAGCGAAGTCCGGACTGGAGGCCGTCAAAGCCGATCTGGCAAAAGCGCAGGAAAGCTTTAAATCCGGAAATATCGCTGAAGCCATCGCCACGGCCACGGCCGTGAAAGAGAAAGCCGCAAAGGCCATGGAAAGTTTGGGCATTGCCGCCCCCGAGCCGGCAAAGTCCTAAAAATCAAAAGGGGCGCATTCCCCCTCGGTTTGAAAGAAGGAATGCGCCCCTTTTTTCAGGGATTCGCAACACCTTCACTTTTTTAAAAGCTTCAACCTTTCCGCAACGCTGTTTGCTTTTGTCGGATCACCTGTTTCCAGATAATAATTCTGAAGCCTTTCCAGATAAGCCCAGAGCGGCCTGCGCCAGCCGTTGGCCGACGCGGTGTCAATTCCGATTTGCAGAATTTTTTCATCGGCGGGCAGGTATCTTGTCCAGACCCCGCAGGCAATCAGCCGGGACAGAGAATCGTCGATGCCGGCAATTTCGCGGCCGGCTGTTTGTACATTCCGGCTGAGAGCGGCCTTCAGAACACCAGAATACCTCGCCGGAAGCTCTTTGGCATCCACGGCGCTGAAATTGCCTTTTAAAAAATGACAGTAGGCCATATCGGCGGGACGGGGTTCGAGGCGATAGAGCTTTGCAAACTCACTTGCATCAAAAGGCTCCAGTGAAGCGGTGTGAAGTGCGTACCGGGTCAGATAGGCGATGGTTAAAAGACCAATGTCGTTGCCGGAGGCGATCTCTTTTCTGGCTTTCTCAAAATGAGGTTCGGTGGACGCTTCCCGGCCGGTCAGAAAGCTGGTTTTGTATTCTTCCAGCTGGCTGTACCCCTTTTCCTTCCAGACAGGAATCTGCCCGGCACCTCCACAGGCACAAATCATCAGCGCGACGGTTAGGATCAAAATCTTTTTCATGGGACTTTAAACTCCGGATCTTTTTTCGACCCGACGATGGCGTCCAGTTTTTTGACGACACTGTCCAGCGAAACGACCACATCATCGATATCGGAGCGCAGAAGATGAAAATCTTTCATGCCTTCAGATGCATCTGTGCTGATTTTGTTAACATTATCAATGGTTTTCTCAAGCTTTTGCAGTTTTCCGATCACGTCTTTGAGAATGACGTTGACCTGGGGCAACGCTCCTTCCGTTCCGTAGATTTCGCGGTCTGTCTTATCCGCCATCTTATCCACTTTTGCGAGGATGCGATTGACATTGGTAGTGATGTCCTTCAGCTGCTTGAGAGAATCATTCAATGCCTTGATGCTTTCCTCATCGGAAACGGCCATTTCCAAAAGAGATTTTTTTGAGGCCAGGTTCGCGGTAATTTTCTGGGCATTGCCCAATACCTGACTGAACTCACCGTTGGGATCGGAAAGTACTCGCGTCAGGCGCTCCACGTGATCGGCAATCTGAGTCACCTGGTCCAGAACCGGTTCGATTCTGGCAATCGCGTCATTGATATCGTTGACAATGGCCACTTCCGGAATCCGGTTTGGATCCAGCGGCGGACTGTTCAGATCGGATGTAGTCACGACAATCCGCGCCGCGCCGATCAGCGGTCGGTACAGAATAAAAGTGCTGTTCGAACGGATCCACTTCACATGCCGATCGGGAATTTTGATTTTAATTAAAACGATACCTTTGTCATTGAGCTCCAGAGCCTGCACTTTGCCGATGTTGAATCCCGAAAAATCAACGGGCATGCCTTCGGTGAACCCGTCGCCGGAGCGCGACGAAAGGGTGAAGGTGTGCATTTTCTCGAAAACGCCCTTTCCCGCGGCAAGGGACAAAAGAGCCGCGGCGAGCAGAACGACCGTGCAAACAATGAAAAGTCCGACTTTCAATTCCCGGCTTACCGTCATAGCTCCCCGTACTTTTCTTCCATCCAGCGGTAATCGAATATGTGACAGCTTACAAATAAATCGTCAATTTTTTTCAAAGCATCCATGATAAAGCGACCGTCCTTTAAATGGGGAAGCATCTGGAAGGGCTGGTCGATCAGAATCATGGCGTCCTTGACCATCGCGGCCCTGAGCAGCATCACGCAAAAACGCTCTTCGGTGCCCAGCGCGGGGTTGCGCCTGAGGGCGATGGACCCGAGGCCGAATCGCTCCAGGCAAGCCAGTGCGAGCTGCCGTGCCTGCCGCTTGGGCATATTTTCATGATACTGCTTGATCAGGGCGATATTCATGTACACATCCTGATTGGATATCAGCGGCACGTCCTCCGATACCGGCGCGGATTGCAGGGGATGGTCCCGCAGAAACTGTTCCTGCGACTGCCGGAGCGTCTCCTCGCTGTCAAAGTAATTTACAGTAATTTTGTGATTAATGACAGCACCTCTATCATCAGAATTGCCCCAAAAACATTCACCATGCCCTGGGACACCACCACGGGAATGCTGGTCAGTTCACGCGACGCCCGCAGACCGAAGCGAATAGGGATCAGCGTGATAAAAAATCCGTAAACGGCGCACTTGCAAAGCGATATGACTATATCAGAAAAATCCGTGGAATTTAACACAAGATTTGAATAAACATCCATGTTCATCGAGAAAATCACCCGGGCAAACAGAATGCCGCTGGCCAAGAGGACAATGGAAAAAAGGCTGCTCAACAAAACGATGGAAATAATGCCGTTGATGATGCGCGGCATCACCAGGTAATCGATGATGTCAATGCGGAAAATCTCCAGCGTTCTGATTTCCCGGTTGACCTTCATCACCGCCATTTCCGTGTTGATCGCGGCGCTCGACCGCAGGGTGATCAGAAGCACCGTTAAAAAAGGTGACAATTCCGTAACGATCAGGCCCATTAAGACATTCCCGATGAACTGAGTCAGCCCAAGTTCCTTGAGCAGGGTAAATACAACACCAATGAAGAGCGAGCCGAAAAGAATCGAAACGAGAAGAAAAAGAGGCAAAATCTGCACGGAAGTAAAGTAAATCTGGTTGACAAGGACTTCTCGCATGGCGCTCGAATAGGTTTTTCGCTGAAATATCCGAAGAAAGACCTTCCCGGAAAATGCAATGGTTCCGGCAAAGCCGCTGAGCATCCGGATGACCCCATTTCCCAATTTTTCAAAAAATGACATAGTCTGTTTGCTCCGTGATGCGGCATCCTAACATAGGACTCGAAAGACTTCAAACCATCATTATAAATACGTTTTACATTGACAAACGGATACCTGTCGTTATATTTAAAAAAATTATGCGTTCCAAAACATCTGAAAAACATCGACAGAAGCGATGTTCCGGAGGAAAAAGATGAAAAGTTCAAATCGAAAAACGTTTTTTATGTTTCTGATGGCCTTTCTGGTGGCCTTTTTTATCGTTTCGCTCGTGGGCGTTCTAAGATCGTCCTTTACCAGTTCCGGGGCTCCTGAAATCCCCGCCGCCCAGGCGGTTCCCTCCGCCTCAAACACCTCCGGATCGACGCCCAATTCCTTTTCCGATCTGGTGGAACGCGTGAAACCGGCCGTCGTCAACATCAGCACATCCAAAACCTTCAAGGGAAGGGGCGGTTTTGGAGCACCTTTCGGCGGATCGCCTTTCGGGGATGATTTCTTTGACCGCTTTTTCGGCGATATGCCCCGCCGGGACTTCAAGCAGCGCAGCCTGGGATCGGGATTCATCATCAGCAATGACGGTTACATCTTCACCAACAATCACGTGGTGGAACAGGCGGACAAAATCCGCGTAAAAATATCCGACGGCAAGGAATATGACGCCAAAGTCATCGGCACGGACGCCAACACGGATATTGCTTTGATTAAAATCAAGCCGGACAACAGCCTGCCGGTAGCGGATATCGGAGATTCCGAAGCGGTCAAGGTCGGGGAATGGGTGGTCGCGATCGGCAATCCCTTCGGACTGGACGCGACGGTGACGGCGGGCATAGTCAGCGCCAAGGGAAGGGTCATCGGCGCCGGACCTTATGATAATTTTATACAAACGGACGCTTCGATCAACCCCGGCAACAGCGGAGGTCCGCTGTTCAATATGGAAGGGAAAGTCATCGGCATCAATACAGCCATCGTGGCGCAGGGCCAGGGAATCGGCTTCGCGATTCCCATCAACATGGCCAAAAACATTCTGACGGATCTGAAATCAAAGGGAAAAGTCACGCGCGGCTGGCTGGGAATTTCCGTTCAGGACATCACCGACGACATCGCTCAGAATTTAAACCACAAAAACAAAAACGGCGCACTGGTCTCGGATGTCTTCAAGGGAGATCCGGCCGACAAGGCAGGAATCAAAATAGGTGATATTATTATAGAAATTAACGGAAAGCCCGTCAAAGATACCCACGAACTGCTGCTGATGATCGCCGCCATGAAGGTCGGCCAGAAGATGAATGTCAAGGCGATTCGCGACGGAAAGGAAATGACGTTCCAGGTAGTCGTGGCGGAACGGAAAGATAATGTGACAATGGCTATGGAAAAATCCAGCCTCGGACATTTCGGTATTGCGGCGCAGGACATTACACCGGAAATGGCCAAGCAAATGGGAATATCGCGAGACGGCGTCATGGTTACGGACGTTCAGGCCGGAAGCCCGGCCGATGAAGTCGGCATACAGCCCGGGGACATCATTGTCCAGGTGAACCGCGTCAAAATATCCTCCATGAAGGATTACGTCCGTGAGATTACCAAAGCGGCGCAGAAAAAAAGCGTCACTCTCTTTGTCAAGCGGGGTCGGTCCGGGTATTCCGTAACGATCCGCATCGATTAAAACTCTATTCGCCGGTAAAAGGCAGGCCTTCGGGCCTGCCTTTTTTATAGCAATCAAGCCCAGAAAAAGAGGAAGACATGGACGGAAAGCTGCATGATTACACTGGTGTGATCCATCTGCACTCCTCTTTTTCCTTTGACGGCCACGCGCCGATGGAACAGATCCTTGCCGCCGCCGAAAAAAACGGTATCGACTTCATCATGCTGACGGATCATGACCATCTGAAGGCCAGGTTTGAAGGATGGGAAGGCTGGCAGAATAAAACCCTGGTCATTGTCGGGCAGGAAATCGCCCCGAGGTTCAATCACTATCTTGCATTCAACATTCGAGAGCCGGTTTTATGCGCAGGCGACCCCGCAGGGAAAAGTCCGCAACGCTATATTGACGAAGTGAACCGACAGGGCGGCTTCGGCTTCATCGCCCACCCCGATCATGAGGGAACCCAATTGTTTCACGTGAAACATTACAGCTGGAACAACTGGGATGTCCGTGATTTCGCCGGCATCGGCGTCTGGGATTTCATGACGGACTGGCAACAAAGCCTTCGCGGATACGGCAGCGCGCTGCTGAGCTTTCTTTTCCCCGCCTTTGTTTTGCAAGGGCCCCGCGGGATTACACTGGAAAGATGGGACGCCTTGAATCAAATAAGGAAAACTGTCGGCATTGGTGAGCTGGACAACCACGCCACCGTGAAAAAGCTTCTGGGAATCCGTTTCGTCGCCTTTCCTTTTCAGCGGGCCTTCGCGTTCATCCGGACGCATGTTCTGACGGAAACTGATTTCACCGGGAACAACCAGAAGGACATCGCCACGGTGTGTGAAGCTCTCCTTCAGGGTCGCTGCTATTTTGCCTTGGAATATTTCCGAAGGTCAAAAGGTTTCCATTTCACGCTGGAACAGGATCAAAAGATTTATCAGATGGGAGAATGCACGTGGCTTGCCTCAGACGCCCGCTTGTCCATCTCCTGTCCTGCGAAAGCGTTGATCCGCGTCATCAGAAACGGACGGGAGGAATTCGGGGCAATTGGTGATCGGTTAAGCTTAAAAATCGACAAAACCGGAGTTTACCGCGTCGAAGCACACCTGAGAGCCGCCGGAAAAACCCGGCCGTGGATTTTTTCCAACCCGATTTTCGTAAATTGAGGCGCCCGGGACGTTTTCATCCGGCTTGTGCCGGGTGAAAGCATGAAAATACATATTGAGTGGTTAATCTTCGGAACCATTCACCTTTTGCCAGAGGGAATACTGGTACATTCTGGAGAGGGACTTCACCGCTCTTTCCGGACTGGCAAATACAATGCCCTTGTACTTCTGGCCTTCGATTTCGATGACCGTCCGGGTTGTCTCATCGGTAAGCAGATAGACACCGATCACCGGCTTGTGATATTTTCCCATGATCCGGACGGTTTTTTCTACCAGCCCCTGTTCGTAAATTTTGAGCTGTTCCAGATTATCAGCCACCATTTTCGGGTCATAGGACTTATCCACCGAGACCGTCGATTCCAAAACCGATTGAACCATTATTTTTCTGCCGATAATGCCCATATGAATAATGGCATCGCATTCTTCCCACTGCAGCAGCTCTTCGATGATTGCCATATGAATGTCCGTATTCATTTCCGCCACCAGATCCACGGGATTGGCATGGCTCCAGAAAGGCGGCAGCAAACCATTGATTTTTTCTATGATTCCTTTTGACAGCTGCGGAACGATCAGGCCGTTTTCCGCGCATAAATCCGAGGCGACGACGCCCCATCCTCCCCCCAGCGTCAGGATGGCCACCCGGTTTCCGCCAGGCAACGGAAGTGATGAAAAAGCCGCGGATAAATCCAGCAACTCCATAGACTGCCTGGCCAGAATAATACCCGCCTGCTTGCAGGCCGCGTCAAAAACCTTTGTATTGGATGCCATCGCCCCGGTATGGCTTGCCGCAGCGTGCGCCCCCGCCTGCGTGCGCCCACCCTTCAGGGTAATGACCGGTTTTTTTCGGCCGACCCGGCGGGCCGATTCAAAAAATCTCCGGCCGTTTTTGACGCTTTCGATATACATGACCACCGTCCTCGTCATGGGGTCGATTTCGAAGCCATCGAGATAGTCTTCAATGGTGATCATCGCTTCATTGCCGGACCCGCTGAACGCACGGATGCCGATGCCTTCCTTTTCGGCAAAAGCGAGCAACTGAGTTCCCAGGTTGCCGGATTGCGCGACCAGAACCGTGTCTCCCGGTTTCGGCCGGACATGTGTTCCCGTGCAATACAGGGAGCAGTGCGGATTGCAGATTCCCATTGTATTGGGGCCCAGAATCAGAATTCCCGCCTCGCGCGCCTTTCTAACAAGATCCTCCTCAAGGGCTTTTCCTTCGGCCCCTGTTTCCCCGAATCCGGACGAGATGAGCAATACGTTTTTAATCTTCTTGATCCGCAATTCATCGATCACCGGCAGAACTTTCCCCGCAGGAATGGTAATAACGGCCAGATCGACCGGGTCTGGAATTTCTGTAACGGTTTTGAAGACTTTCCTTCCCGCAATTTCCCCGCCTCTGGGATTGACCAAATATACCTTTCCGGCATAATGGCCTGCGACCACATTGGTGAACATCAACTGCCCCCACTTGCTCAGGTCCGCTGAAGCGCCAATAAAGGCAATGGATCTGGGATAAAACAGACTTGCAATGGCCATCGGTTCCACGGGAGCGTGCGTGACTTTTCGTAGCCCCCTCTCTCCGAGTACAATCAATGCGTCCACCGCCGTTACCCGGCCGTCGGGCGACACCAGCAGAGGATTGATGTCAATTTCTCTGATTTCGGGGATGTTCATGGCTATTTCAGACAGACCCGTCAGAACCCGAATAAGATCGTCCCTATCCGGAGCCTTTTCTCCGCGGAAATCACCCAGCAGTTTTTTCGCGTGCACCTCGGAAATCATTCGGTTTGCTTCTTCTTCATCAAGGGGAACCAAACGAAACACCACGTCACCAATAGCCTCCGTAAAAACCCCTCCGAGGCCGAACATGACGACCGGACCGAACTGCGCGTCAAAAAAGAGGCCGGCCACAAATTCTCTTTTCCCCTCCAGCATAGGCTGAAGCAGAAAACCTTCCAAATCGTCCCCTGCCGCATCCTTTATATATATGGCGGCCGCCTCAAGGTCATTCTGGGTCTTGATGTTGAGTTTGACCAGGCCTCTTTCCGTCTTATGGGTCAGCCTGCTGCCTAGACCTTTTAGGACTACCGGGTAGCCCATTTCCCGGGCAATATCACCTATATTGTTGATATTACTAACTATTTTCTCTTCTACCACGGGAACGCGATACTGCTTCAGAACCAGTTTTGCCTCGGCCTCGGTCAATGCGGCTCTGTTTTCTCCGATCGCTTTTGCTATGATCTCTGAAGGATTCATAAATCTCCCTGTCAATTTTT
>DAOTJI010000031.1:14851-28572 GCA_035448625.1 Smithellaceae bacterium
TGACACCGCGGACAGTAAAACGTGCTGCGCCCGCTCTGCCGGATCCGAACGATGATCCCGCTGCATCGGGCGCATGCCTCGCCTTCCCTTCCGTACACTTTCAGCTCCTTCTGGTTTTCCCCCGGACAGCCGTAAAGGTCCCGCCAGTCGGAAATAGACGTCCCCCGCCCGGCAATCGCTTTCCTCAGAATGCGCCGGGCCTGACGAAAAATATTTTTCCAATCGGCTTCTCCAAGCGATGCCGCCGGCCTGAGCGGTGAGATGCACGCTCCGTGCAGGATCTCGCAGGCGTAAATATTGCCGATGCCGTCTATCGCGTTTTGGTCCATCAACAGAATTTTGACTTGAACTTTGCGCCCGGCCTGGCTTTTCATGAATTCCCTGAAATCAAAGCGGCCCATCAGATCACGGGAGGAAACCTCCTGCATGTCATCAACCACCCGGATGGTCGCAAAGCGACGGGGGTCGACCAGATCGACGCCTCCGCCTTCCAGCGTGACCCGCCATCGCGTATGCGGCTCGCGACCAGCGCCCGTCCTCCAGAACAACCGTCCCGACATGCGCAGATGGATGGAAATGGATCTGCCGCCCTCCAGGCGCATCACGACGGTCTTGCCCCGGCGGCAAACCCCGAGAACCCTCAGCCTGCGGACGCTTGCGATTCCATCGAGTTTGTGATCGCAGGCTTTCGTTGCCAGAATTTTCCTTCCGGCGATTCTCTCCTGCAGCTGACGACACAGCGTTTCAACTTCCGGCAGTTCCGGCATTCCTTCGTCCTCTTCGCGTCGAAAAAAATTCGTCGATCACTTTTTTAAAAATTTTTTTCATTTTTTCTTTCAAAATGCAAAATAAATGTTGACAAATTTTTTTGCTTGCGTAAATTCAAAAATCAATAAAAGTTTTTTTCCGGAAAATTTTTTAAGCGGAAAAACGATTCCGGAAGGAGGATGAATGGAGAACGAGACCCTGTTTAATGAGGAGGCGGAACCTCCTGGTCCCACGACCGGTCTTGTTGTGGTCAAGAAAAAAACAACGAATTATTTTTCGTTGGCCACGAATCATCAGCACCCCTCCCTGGCAAAATCAAAGCCGGAACGGATTTATTTTCCCTTTAAAGATTCTCCCCGCTCACGCACTTTCCGCAAGAAACATTACCCGGACATCAGCCGCATCGAATGGTTCGACTGGCGCTGGCAGTTCCAAAACGCCATCCGCAGCGTCCAGGCGCTGGACGCCATGATTCACCTTTCCGACAACGAACGCCAGGCCATGATGCATCCGTCGGGGGACCTCCCCGTCGCGATCACCCCTTACTACGCCAGCCTGATTTCCCCGGATGACCCGTCTTCGCCGCTTCGCCGCTGCGTCATCCCGGTGGTCGATGAATGTCTGCACACCAAGGGCGAAGAGGAAGACCCTCTCGGCGAGGACGCCGATTCGCCGGTGCCCGGCATCGTGCATCGCTATCCCGACCGCGTTCTTTTTCTGGTCACGGACATCTGTTCGACTTACTGCCGCTACTGCACCCGCTCCCGCATTTTCGGCCGCCAGCATCAGTGCTTTATCGATACGGCCAAGTGGGAAAGAGCGCTCGACTACATCGCATCCAATCCGAATATTCGCGACGTGCTCCTGTCCGGAGGCGATCCCCTGACCCTTTCCGATGACCGGCTGGAATGGCTGATTTCGAGCCTCCATGAGATTCCCCACGTGGAGCTGGTCCGCGTCGGAACGAAAGTCCCCGTGGTGATGCCCCAGCGCATTACGCCGGCGCTGGTTTCCATGCTGAAAAAATACCATCCTCTCTGGATGAGCATCCATGTCACGCACCCCGACGAGCTGACGCCGGAGATGAGCGCCGCCTGCATCCGGCTGGCCGACGCCGGCATTCCCCTGGGAAGCCAGACGGTCCTGCTGGCCGGCATCAACGACTCCGTCTCCACCATGACCCGCCTGGTCCACGGACTCCTGCAGATCCGCGTCCGTCCTTACTATCTGTATCAGTGCGATCCGATTCCGGGCTCGTCCCATTTCCGCACGCCCATCAGCAAAGGCCTGGAAATCATCCAGGGCCTGCGCGGACACACCACCGGCTACGCCGTACCGACCTTCGTCGTGGACGCCCCCGGCGGCGGCGGTAAAATTCCCCTGCTTCCCGAATACGCCATCGGGTGGGACAAAGGCGATCTGCTGATGCGCAACTACGAAGGCAACCTCTTCCGCTACCCGGACAATCACGCCGAGTCAAAGGATATCCACTAGGATATTGAAAATAGCTTATGTCCGGTAATCCCGTCCGTCCAGCAAACGCCCCTTGCCGAGCGTTAACGATCGGCCTGACCTACGATTTGCGCGACGACTATCTTCGCGAAGGGTACAGTCTTGAAGAAACCGCAGAGTTCGACAAACCCGACACCATTTTCGCCATCGAAAGCGTTTTGAAAAATAACGGATACACGACCGACCGGATCGGCCACGTGAAGGCGCTTACCCGCCGGCTGGCCGCGGGCGACCGCTGGGATCTTGTCTTCAACATCGCCGAAGGAATGCACGGTTTTGGCCGGGAGGCTCAGGTTCCGGCGTTGCTCGACGCCTATCGAATCCCCTACACCTTTTCGGACGCCCTCGGCCAGGCGCTGACGCTCCATAAAGGGATGACCAAACATATTGTGAGAGATCTGGGCATTCCCACACCGGACTTTGCCGTGGTTTCCTCACCGGAAGACATTGGGAGCATCCGATTGTCCTACCCCCTGTTTGCCAAACCCGTCGCGGAAGGCACCGGGAAAGGCATCACCGCCCGTTCCCGAATCGACGACGCGGACAACTTGCGCGCGGTCTGCATGAACCTTCTGCAAACCTTCCGTCAGCCGGTGCTGGTGGAAACGTATTTGTCCGGCCGAGAATTTACCGTCGGCATCGTCGGGACCGGCGGACAGGCCCGAGCCATCGGCGCCATGGAGGTTCTTCTGAACCCGGACGCCGAACCGCATGCCTATTCCTACGAAAACAAGGAGCATTACGAAAACCTGGTGCGCTATGCCGCCGTCTCCGACCCGGAAGCCCTTCAGGCGATGGAGGTTTCCCTTGCGGCCTGGCGTGGATTGGACCTGAAGGACGGAGGGCGAGTGGATCTTCGATCGGACGCTTCGGGCAGACCTCATTTCATCGAAGTGAATTCTCTGGCCGGTTTGAACCCGGTTCGCTCCGACCTGCCGATTTTGTGCGGACTGGTGGGCGTATCCTATGACCGGCTCATTTGCGACATCCTGCATTCAGCCCTGGAACGGGCGGGGCTTTCCGGCCCCCAACGCCCTCCTTCTACCGGCGCGAAAACGGTAAACGCCCCATGAACATTCTGATTCTGCACAGTGAGGTTCCACCGAACGCCGGCCTGGACGAACAGGACTGCCTGACGCAGGCGGCGGCCGTCGGCGAAGCGGTCCGTACTCTGGGCCACCGGCCGGCGACGCTTCCCTTCGGGATGGATCTGACCGCCAACAGCGCCCGCATCCGCGAGCGGCGGCCGGACGTCATCTTCAATCTGGTGGAGACGCTTGATGGAAAAGGCAGCCTGAATTATTTCGCGACCGCGCTTCTGGATGCTTTACGCCTGCCCTACACGGGCTGCCGGACCGAAGCCATGTTTGTCACGTCCGGCAAAACGCTCGCCAAAAAAATGCTGCGGCAGGCCGGGATCGCCACCCCCGACTGGGTCACGGCGGAAGGCGGGACCGAAGACGAAGACCGCGGGGGCGCCTATCTGCTCAAACCCTGCTGGGAAGACGCATCGGTCGGCCTCGACGACCGGGCTTTTTTACAGGCCGACAACCTTCAGGCCGTTCGCGATGCGCTGAGCGAACGGCGGCAGACGCTCGGCCTGGATTGCTTTGCCGAAGCCTACATTGACGGGCGCGAATTCAACGTCGCCCTGCTGGCTGACAATGCAGGGGTTCGGGTGCTGCCGCCCGCGGAAATTCTTTTTCTGGACTATCCGCCGGAAAAACTCAAGGTGCTCGATTACCGAGCCAAGTGGGCGGAAGATTCCTTCGAATACGGACACACCGTCCGGTCCCTCTCCATCGCGCCGCAGGATGGAATCCTTGCCGATCGGCTGCGGGACATCGCCCTTCGGTGCTGGCGCCTTTTTGGGCTTCGAGGGTACGCCCGCGTGGATTTCCGCGTGGATCAACTCGGCGTTCCCTGGGTGCTGGAAATCAACGCCAATCCCTGCCTTTCGCCGGATGCCGGCTTTGCCGCCGCGCTGGATTTTGCGGGCATCGAATACCCCCGCGCCATCGACGCCATTCTTCAAGACGCTCTGAAACCGTAAACAAGGGAAGGGAAGGATTTTTTTGAAAATCACCAACTACCGGCAAAACATTCGGCCGTCCGATCCGGACGCGATTACAGAGATTGTGCAGGGAAGCGGATTTTTTTCCGCGGCGGAAATCGCACTGGCCCGTGAACTGGCCGAGGAGCGGCTGGAACAGGGCGAAAAGTGCTCATACCGGTTTGTGTTTGCCGAAGACAACGAACGGATGGTCGGGTATACGTGCTACGGCCTGATCCCGGCCACCGCCGGCAGCTTCGACCTGTACTGGATCGCCGTCATACCATCCCTGCGGAGTCAGGGAACCGGGAAACGTCTCCTGGAAAAAACCGAAGGGATCATCCGGGGCCTGGGGGGAAGAAAAATTTACGCGGAAACGTCTTCCCGCCCCCAGTATGAGCCGACCCGGCAATTTTATGAAAAATGCGGCTATCTCGCGGAAGCGGTTCTCCGTGATTTCTACGCCCCCGAAGACAGTAAAATTATTTACGCTAAAACCCTTATATAACAATCAATACCGCCTTCCACGCCCCGCGGGCGTGCTATAAAATCTTGCAATTTCCCCGATAATTCGTTAGAGCACTTCTGGCTTTTGGATCACCCCAACCGCCCATCCAAGGAATAAAGGGGATTTCTTATGCGACTGTTTCCAAAGGAAGAGAATTTCTTTGAATATTTTGAAGAGCTGGCCAACAAAATTGAAGAGGGGGGTCAGTTTTTCCTGGAAATGACCAAAAACCGGGACTATACCGAAGCCAAAGTGGCGAGACTGAAGGAACTGGAGCACGAAGCGGACGTCATCACGCATAGAACATACGAAAGAATGCACAAAACCTTCCTGACCCCCATCGATCGGGAAGACATTTACGCACTGGTCAATAAAATGGACAGCATCATGGACGTCATCGAGGCCACCGCCGTCCGCATCTACATGTATAAAGTGAAAAAACCGGATGACGAAATCATCAAGCAGGCGGAAATTCTCTTTCAGGCCATCAAGAAAATCAAGGGGATTGTCCACGGCCTGCGCGACATGAAAAACTCCCAGATGATTCTCGACGGCTGCGTCGAGATCAACACCCTGGAAAACGCCGGAGACGTCACCTTGAGAACCATCATCACCAACCTTTTCGTCAAAGAACAGGACGCGATCGAGCTGATCAAGTGGAAAGAAATTTTCGAAAGGATCGAAGAAGCCATTGATGTTTGTGAAGACGTCTCCAACATCGTGGAAGGGATTGTGCTGAAACATGCTTAATTCCATGGCATTTGTTTTCATCCTGGTGGCCATTGCCCTGATTTTTGATTTTCTCAACGGCTTCCACGATTCTGCAAATTCCATATCCACCGTGGTTTCCACCCGCGTGCTGTCTCCCAAATACGCGGTGATCTGGGCGGCTTTTTTCAATTTTGCCGCCGTTTTTTTTGTCGGAACGCAGGTGGCGCACACGGTCGGCAAAGGCATTATCCATATCGATATCGTAGATAATCTGGTCATTCTTTCCGCGTTGGGCGGCGCCATCATTTGGAACATCACGACCTGGTATTACGGCCTGCCCAGCAGCTCTTCCCACGCCCTGATCGGCGGCCTGATCGGCGCGGCCGTTTCGAAAGCCGGAACCGGCACACTGGTGTGGAGCGGCATTATCAAAACCTCCCTCTTCATCATCGTTTCCCCGGCCATCGGCATGGTGCTGGGGTTCTTCTTTATGGTCCTGTCCATGAATCTAAGCCGCTATTCCAACATGGCCCGCTCCGACCGGGTCTTTCGGAAGCTCCAGCTTTTTTCCGCCGCGGTGTACTCGATGGGGCACGGCATGAATGACGCGCAAAAAACGATGGGCATTATCGCCATGGCGCTCTTCAGCAAAGGGCTTCTGGGAGATACGTTTCATATCCCCATCTGGGTGGTCATCACCTGCTACACCATGATCTCTCTGGGCACCATGTTCGGCGGCTGGCGAATTGTAAAGACGATGGGGACCAAAATTACCAAGCTTCAACCCATAGGTGGCTTCAGCGCCGAAACCGCTGCCGCCTGCTCCATTATCGGGGCGACCATGGGGGGCATCCCCGTGAGCACAACGCACACCATTACCGGCGCGATTGTCGGCGTCGGCTCCACCAAAAGACTGTCCGCCGTACGCTGGGGCGTCGCGGGGAACATCATCTGGGCGTGGATTTTGACCATCCCTTTGACCGCCGCCATCTCCTCCGCGATTTATCTGACCATCCGTTCCCTGATCTAGCCGAACCCCTGCCCGGCCGATGGAAAATGCCATTGCCAATTTGTTCATTTTGCCGTAAAGAATCCATACCGAAAGGAACACGGGGGATTTGCCGATGCCGGAAAAACGATTGCCTTTTACCCAAAAACAACTGTCCGCCATTCTGGAAAAATATCCGACGCCCTTTCACATTTACGACGAAAAGGCCATCCGGAAAAACGCCCGCGCCTTTACCAAAGCCTTTTCCTGGAACCCGGGTTTCAAGGAATTCTTCGCCGTCAAAGCCTGTCCCAATCCCTACATCCTGAAAATCCTCCACGCCGAAGGATTCGGAGCGGACTGCAGTTCCATGGCGGAATTGCTGCTGGCGCAAAAAGCCGGCATCACCGGTGCAGAAATCATGTTCTCCTCCAATGACACCCCCGCCGCCGAATTTGTCCAGGCCCGGAAAGCCGGGGCAACCATCAACCTGGATGACATCACGCACATTGAATTTCTGGAAAAGCACGCCGGCCTTCCGGACCTCATCTGCTGCCGCTACAATCCCGGTCCCCTGAAAAAAGGAAACATCATCATCGGCCATCCGGAGGAGGCGAAATACGGATTCACGCGGGAACAACTGTTTGAAGGCTACCGCATCTGCCGGGACAAAGGCGTCCGTCGCTTCGGCATTCACACCATGGTCGCCTCCAATGAACTGGATCCGGATTATTTTGTCGAAACGGCGGAAATCCTTTTTCATTTGATCGTTGAATTGTCCCACGCCCTGAACATCCGCTTCGAATTCGCCAACTTGAGCGGAGGTTTCGGCATCCCTTACCGCCCCGAACAGGAAGCCATCAATCTGGAGGTCATGACCCGCGGCATCCGGGAAAAGTATGAAAAAATTATTGTTGCGGGCGGTTTAGCCCCCCTGAACCTTTATACGGAAAGCGGCCGATTCATCACCGGCCCGTACGGCTACCTGGTTTCGAAGGTCCTGCACATCAAGGACACCTACAAGAAATTTGCCGGCCTCGATGCCTGCATGGCCAATCTGATGAGGCCCGCGCTTTACGGCGCCTACCACCACATCACCGTCGTCGGCAAGGAAAAGCGACCCCACGATGTCCTGTATGACGTCACGGGCTCTCTTTGCGAAAACAACGATAAATTCGCCATCGACCGCCTGCTGCCCAAACTGGCGCCAGGCGACGTCATCGTGATTCACGACACGGGGGCGCATGGCCATTCCATGGGCTTCAACTACAACGGCAAATTGAGGTCCGCCGAACTTCTCCTTCGGGAAGACGGCTCCGTCGTCCGGATCCGCCGCGCCGAAACCGTGGAGGATTATTTCGCGACGCTGGACTTCAAAGGCCTGAAAAAGTTCGAAGGATCAAAACGGTAAGGGATTCGGGGTCAGAGGTAAATAGTGATGAATGGTTCGACAAGCTCACCATGACACACTTTTCGCTTTCCACTCATTGCTCATCACTCATGGCCCTCGCCCCTGACCTCTGACCCCTAACCTGTCTTCCCCTTGCCTTTTCTCATCCACGTCATTATATTGACCGCATGGCAAAGGAAAACATTCCATCGACGCCGGCGGTTCTGGCTCTGAAAAAAGCTGCGGCAACCTTTACGCTCCACCCCTATGCCTATGAAGAGCATGGAGGCACCAGGGTCTCTTCGCAAAAGCTGGGCGTGGATGAGCATTGCGTGATTAAAACGCTGGTCATGGAAGATGAAAACGCGAACCCTTTCATTATTCTGATGCACGGGGACCGGGAGGTTTCCACCAAGGCCATGGCGCGTGTGATGGGCGTAAAATCCGTTAAACCGTGCAAACCGGAGACCGCGCACCGGCACACCGGGTATTATGTCGGCGGGACGTCTCCTTTCGGCATCAAAAAGCGTTTGAATCTTTACATGGAGAAGACCATTTCCGACCTTCCGGAAATTTTCATCAATGCAGGCTCCCGGGGACTGCTGGCCAGAATGCCGTCTTCGGAATTGGTTCGCATCCTGCATCCCCTGGAAGTCAGCGTTGCGATATCATTTGCCATTTGAGCGGAAAAAAGAGATAATATCTCAAAATTTCGGGAGAGGATGTATGCCGGACAACGTGATCATTCGCTGTCTGAACTGCGGCACAAAAAACCGCATACCGCAGCAAAAATTTCAGCGCCGCCCCACCTGCGGGCACTGCCACGCGCCGCTGGATGAGCTGATTATCCGCTGCCTTAAATGCGGCACAAAAAATCGTCTGCCGGAAGAGCGCCTCGGATCAAAACCCCTTTGCGGCAAATGCGGCGAACCGCTGGTCGTCGCGAGGCAAAACATCAAACCCATCGATGTCACCGATGGTTCCTTTGCCCGGGAAGTGCTGGCGGCGGAAACTTCCGTTCTGGTGGATTGCTGGGCGCCGTGGTGCGGCCCCTGCAAAAGCCTGGCGCCGACCATTGACGAGCTGGCATCCGATTACGCCAACGGCGTCAAGGTCACCAAATTGAATGTGGACGAAAACCCGGCAACCGCAACCCAGTATGGCATCCGCAGCATTCCCACGCTGCTGTTTTTCCGGGACGGCCGGCTGGTCGAACGCCTTGTCGGCGCCCAGCCGAAGCAGGAAATCGAACGGCATCTCCTCTCCATCATTAAAACCAACTGAAACGGAAACCGATATTCTTCATGGGAAACAACAAAACTCTGACGTACACCTGCAAAATCTTCTCCGTCTGGGAAGAAGATGTTCTGCTGCAAAACGGAAAAAAATCCCGCCAAAGCTGGATTGATCACAAACCCACCGTGGCCGTGATCCCCGTCAACGATCAAAAAGAACTGCTGCTGATCAGACAATTCCGTATCCCCGCCGGGAAAAACCTATTGGAAATTCCAGCCGGTTCCATGGATCACGGGGAAGAATCTCCCGCGGCCTGCGCGAGCCGGGAACTGGCCGAAGAAACGGGCTGGCGGGCAAACAAGCTGACGCTTCTTTTCGCGGGCTATCTGCTCCCCGGATACTGCAATGAATTCATGTATTTTTTTCTGGCGCAGGACCTGGTTTACGAACCGCTGCAACCGGATGAAGATGAATGCATTGAAGTCATTCCTATGAGTTTCGACAGGGCCGCGGCCCTTTTGAAAAGCGGCGAGCTGATCGACGCGAAAACGGCGCTGGGCATCCTGCTGGCTGAACAACATTTAAAAATCTGATATCAGCGCAGCAGCTTTTCTCTCTTTTCCAGGCGGATCTCCAAATTTTTCAACTGCCGGATATCGTTTTTCAGCTGCTCGTTTTCCTGCTGCAGCCGGATCAACTCCGCTGAATTCTTTTCTTCCGCCTGCCGGACGCTGCTTCTCAAGCCTTCGATTTCTTTTTTAAGTTTCGCCTGCTCCTGATGGGCTTCGATCTTCTGATCTTTCAATTCCGCCTGCAGCGCGGAAATTCTGTCCAGGCTCGACAGCAGAGCCCTCGCACTCTCCGACCATTTGCTCTCTGGAAATTGTTCCACCAGATTCCCCAACCGGATTTTCGCCTCAGCGTAATCCGGTTCCCGCCCACTTCCGGACAAAAAGACCAGGGCTTCATCGAACAGCTCCCTGTCCGACGGCCCGCCGCCAAACAGGCCGGCGGTTTTTTTCGCCGGAGCGGCGGACTCCTGTCCGCCGTCCCGGACGGCCTTGGCCGAACATCCCATCAGAATCAGCTGCAGGATGATCAAAAAAATCAACTTCTTTGAATATTTCAACAAGGTCTTTACTCCGAAGCGCTCTGTATGTTTTGCGGCTGCGCTTCCTTTTGCCTTTCCACTTCCTTTTCCGTTACGTAATTGCTGCCGGGCATTCTCTTGGCATACTCTTTCAGTTCCGCCACCAGCCGGGCCATCTCCAGCGGATTTTTAAAGCGCGAACCGTCATCCGTAACAATCGCCGCGGTGATCGTAATCAATGGAAACTTCTGGACGGACCCCTGGCGGTTTCGGCCGATGAAGTATCCCTTTTGAGCGTCTTCCGGCCGGTAGTAACGCAGGATACGCCCGGCAAAATCAACCACCAGCCTCTTGCAGATGCTTTCCACCTGCCCGGGATCGCCGATGAGGACAAAATCATCTCCTCCGATATGGCCCAGAAACATACCGGCCAGTTTCATTTCCTCGATATACCCCTGGAGAAGGCCCGCCACTTCCTTAATGACCTCGCTTCCCCACGCATAGCCGTACTGATCGGCAAACGGCTTGAAATTATCCAGGTCCACCTGGCACAGCGAAAAGGATTCCCCCTTCGCCAGCGACTGCTCTATCCGGTTTTCAATCGCCAGATTTCCCGGCAGACCGGTGAGCGGACTGGCGTCCAGATTGAGCGCTTCCAGCACCTTGAGTCTTTTGGTCATGTGGGCGAATGAATGGGCCAGGGCTCCGATCTCATCGTCTCTTCTGGCCTCGATCTGGTGATCGAGATTCCCTTCGGCGATCAGACGAGTAGCCTTCTGCAACTGCTTCAAAGGCTTGGAAATGTTGCGCGTAATCACCAGCGCCAGTGTAATGCCCAGAACCAGACTCAGCAGGCTGATCCCCAGCGTCATCTGAACGGCCGCCCGTCCCTGGCTGGCGATCCGGTTCATTTCGTTATTGATGGCCTGATCCATGCTTTTCTGAATATCCCGAAGCTGCATCGCGATGGCATCGACCACTGCCCTCCCCGCCGTGTCGGAAACGGCCTGCGCCTCCAGCAGCTTTCCGCCCTGCACCAGCAGGGCTTCTTCCGAAAACAATTCCCTGAGACGACGGTGCAAAACGTCCATTTCAGAAATTGTGTTCTGCGTGCGGCTGTCCAGTTTCAGCCGCCCTGTTTCGGCCAGTTTTTCCTGAAATTCCACGCTGCGCTTCCAGAAAATCTGCTCCAGCTCGGGATCCTTCAGAATCAGATATTTCTTTTCGGCGCTCTCCTGGGCCAGCAGAATGTCCATGAGCTGTTTGGAATTTTCCATCAGCACAAAGTGGTGGTGCGTGATCTTGTAGGCGGCGCCGCTGAGTTTCTGCAGATTGAACAACGCAAAGGCGCTGGCCAGGACGGTCAGAAACGCCATGAACAGATACCCGAGCAACAATTTGCGGCTGATCGTGAGACTCATTTATCCAAAAACCCGAGCGAGGACGTTGGCCTCGCAAAATGAAAAATCCGGTAAAACACCATTTTTTTGCAAGTAGCACAAATGACCGGTTTCCGTAAAGAATTATTTATTTTTGGGGGCCGTTTTGCCGTTTTTTCATTGGCTCCCGCGCTTTGGGAAAGCCGCTTGCCACGGGCGGAAAGTTTTGTTACACTGCGGGCCAAAACAGGCCGTCCTTTACGTCATCTCAGCAAACCCGCGAAGGCAGGCTTCGGCCTGGCCCTGAGCACCTGTCAGAAAGGAAGACGCAGCATGATCTACCACGAGGAGTTTGAAACCCTGCCGCGCGAAGCCTTGAAGGCCTTGCAAGTCAAAAGGCTCCAGCAGGTTCTCCGGCGCGTGTACGCAACGGTCGGTTTTTATAAAAAGTCGATGGCCGCCGCTGAAGTTTTGCCGGATCACATCCGCTCCCTGGAGGATTTGAAAAAGCTTCCCTTCACCACCCGCGAGGACCTGCGCAACAACTATCCCTTCGGCCTGTTTGCCGTTCCGATGAGCAACATCGTGAGGCTGCACGCATCCTCCGGCACCTCCGGCCGCTCCTCCGTCTTCAGCTACACGAGGCGCGATATTGAAACCTGGACGGACCTGATCGCCCGCTCTCTGGCGGCAGCGGGTTTGACCAAAAACGACATGATCCACAACGCCTTCAGCTACGGCCTGCTCCCCGGCGGCCTGGGGTTGCATTACGGCATCGAGAAAATCGGCGCCAGCGTCATTCCCATCTCCGACGGCAACACCAAGCGGCAAATCACGATCCTCCAGGACTTCGGCCCGACGGCGTTGTGCGCCACGCCGTCCTATGCCCTGCACTTGGCCGAGGAGGGAAAAGCAATGGGCGTGGATATGAAGTCGCTGCAGCTTCGCGTGGGGATCTTCGGCGCGGAGCTCTGGAGCGACGCCACCCGCGACGCCATTGAAGATGCCTTCAACATCAAAGCGCTCAATATCTTCGGCCTTTCGGAAATGATGGGGCCGGGCATTGCCATGGAATGCCTGGAGGGCCGGCTCGGCATGCACATCTATGAGGATCATTTCATCGTCGAAACCATCCATCCTGAAACCGGCAAGGTTCTGCACGAAGGGGAAGAAGGCGAACTGGTCTTCACCAGCCTGACGAGAGAAGCCTTTCCGCTGGTCCGCTACCGGTCGGGTGAAATCTCCCGTCTGATTCCCGAACCCTGCCGCTGCGGACGCACGCACATCCGCATGGAGCGAGTCCTGAAAAGAAGCGACGACATGCTGACCATCCGCGGCATCAATATCTTCCCCGTCCAGGTGGAAGCCATTCTGAAGGCCATCAGCGGCGTCGAACCGGATTATCAGATGATCATCGACAAAGTCGGCGCGCTGGATTCCGTCGAGCTGCGTGTGGAAGTGGGGGAAAAATTCTTCAGCGAATCGGGCGGCGTCAAAGAACTGCAAAAAATTGAGAAACGAATCGTCAAGGATATGAAGGATTACCTGAGCATCTCGCCGCGCGTCAAACTGGTCGCCCCGCAGACGCTGAAAGAAAGTGGAAAGAAGGTAATCGACAAGCGCACCATTTGATAAACACTTGGAGGAATCATACATGAAGGTAGAACAAATCTCTGTTTTTCTGGAAAACAAACCCGGCACGCTGGAGCACGCCACACGCATCCTGAAGGAAAACAGCATCAACATCCGCACCCTGTCGCTTGCGGAAACAGCCGACTTCGGCATTTTGCGGCTGATTGTCAATGACGTGGAGAAAACCAACAAGGTCCTCAAAGAAGCCGGTTTCCGCGTCAGCAAAACCCTCGTCGTGGCCGTGGAAGTGCCCGATCAGCCGGGCGGCCTCCACAGCATCATGGACGTCCTGAACAAAGAGGCCATCAACGTGGAATACCTTTACGCCTTTGTGGAAAAAAGCGGCCAGAACGCCGTCATCATCTTCCGCTTCGACGCCCCGGAAAAGGCCATCGAGGTTCTTCTGAAACACAAATTCACGATCGTGCCGGGGGCAAAGCTTTACGAATTCTAA
>DAOTJI010000032.1:0-28164 GCA_035448625.1 Smithellaceae bacterium
AAGAGTTCGGCGCCTGGGCCGCAAACAACGGTTTCCGGACCGGCGTCAGTTTCGGGCTGGCTGTCGTTCCCAAGGGGAAAAATAATCTCGATGATATTCTGCGACAGGCGGACGCAGCGCTGTACGATGCGAAGCCGAAGGAGTGCGAAATCAGTAAGGCGTCAGCTCCTTCCCGAATACCGGACAAGATGAGGGGGTAAACTCGGGCAATCATATGTGGTCAACCGATTCAAGTTCAAACGATAACTATTGATGATGTCAGGAACCCTGGGCATGAATAATATTTCACGCTTGCTCATCTGTATCACGCTTTTTCTGTTCATCGGTTGCGTAAACAGCATGCTGTCGAAGCGGGACAGTCTGCTCATCACCGGCAGCTATGGTGAACTTCAAAAACACACAGAGGAGGAAGTCCGTCGTTCAGGAGCGGCGAAGACCTCCGTATTGCTGCCCCTGTGCATATCCTACGGAAAGACCAAACGTTACGATCGTCTCTTTGAATGTTGCAACCAATTGGAGAATAATATTCAAAAGGGCGACATCTGTAATGTCGACAGGGAGGATACGGCAAATAAGAATCCCCTGCTCGGGGCTAGCGCCAAATTGAATCGAAGAACAACGTTCAACCATCAATACGGAAACCAGTAAAATCGGTTTTGTTGGCGACAAACAAGAAGCCCTCAGACAGGCACAATTGCTGACGAAGAAAAAGTATGACCATCCGTTCTATTGGGCGTCATTTCAACTGACCGGCAACGCAAAATAGCCGGATAAAAAGCCGTCTGAGTATGGTTTCCTCATCACCTTCCTTTTCCATTTTGTCGCTTTATGCTATAGAAGAAACATTCCATTAAGCAAGGAGAAACTCATGAAAGTTCTCGCTCTGAATTCCAGCTCCCGGACGGGAGACGTCAGCAAGACCGAAATCATTCTGGGGGATCTGCTCCAGGGCATGCGCGAAGCGGGCGCGGAGGTGGAGGTCGTCGAACTGCGTCGAAAAAAAATCCGGTACTGCATCGGATGCTTTACCTGCTGGACCAAAACCCCCGGGGTCTGCATTCACAAAGACGATATGACCCGGGAGATTTTTCCAAAATACCGGGACAGCGATCTGGTGGTTCTGGCCACTCCCCTTTTCCATTACACCGTGAACGCCGTCATGAAAACCTTCATCGAGCGGACGCTTCCCATCGCGCTCCCCTTCTTTGAGAAACAAGACGGAGCAACCCGGCATCCCTACCGTCACAAGGCGCCGCCCGTCGTCATCCTTTCCGTCGCCGGATTCCCGGAAGAAAGCGTCTTTGACGCGCTGAAATTCTACGCGCGCTTCCTGTTTCGGGATCACCTCGCGGCGGAAATTTACCGGACATCCTCCGAAATGTTTTTGCATTCGACCGGCAGCAGGAAAGTCTCCGAGGTTCGGGAAGCGCTGATTCAGGGCGGCCGGGAGCTGGTTGAATCCTTGAAAATATCTCCGGAAACCCTGAAAAGAATCCACAAGCCGATCACCACCTTTGAAGAGATGGCGCCCCTGGGAAACCTGATGTGGCAGACCTGCATCGACGAGGGCGTGACCCTGGGCGAAGCCCAGAAGAAAAAAATGATTCCGCGCCCCGATTCCATCGAAAGTTTCCTGATGATGATGCGCTTCGCCTTCAAAGCCCGCAAAGCCGGAGACGCGAAGATGGCCGTGCAGTTCAATTTTTCGGGGCAGGCGTCGGGAGAATGTTATTTCATGGTCGAGAACGGAACCTTCCGGACCGGCAAGGGAGCGGCGGACCATCCCGACCTGATCATCGAATCGCCCTTCGAGGTCTGGATGGACATCATGACCCGGAAAGCGGACGGGCAGAAATTGTTCATGGAACAAAAGTATTCCGCCCGGGGGGACCTCACGGCCCTCATGCGCTTCAAGGACCTCTTCGGCAATTAAGATCTGCGCCTAGCGGCAAGCCTAACGGTATATTTTTTTCGCTTGAAGAGCGGACACCCAGGGCCGATCAAAAATCGGGCCGATAATCCGGTTGACAACCCGATATTTTTAAAATATGTTCGCTTCCACGATTGGATGTCTTTTCCCAATGGGTGATGGAGTTCACCCCCATGAACCGCAATTTTTGCTGATAACTCCTGCAGATCCGTAATCTGTGGGAGTTTTTTTATGATGGACAATGCTTCAATCCAAATGTCGATTCCCGAAATCCGCGATCATTTAGAAATCATTGCGGACACGTGCCGGCGCTTCCGGATCATTTCCCTGGCCCGGCAACTGGAGGCTGCGCAGGCGCTCCTTTCAGAAAATCCTCCCATAGACGTTGCGGTTTTGGGGCAGTTCAAGGCGGGGAAAAGTTCTTTTTTAAATAATCTGATCGGCTACAAGGTGCTGCCCGTAGGCGCCATTCCGGTAACCACGGCCATCACCCGCCTGCAATATGGAAACAGCGAACGGGCTTTCATCCGGCACTTCAACGGACAGACCACGGAAATTCCGCTTACCGATGTTGTCCGCTTCACGTCCGAAGCGGAAAATCCCGGGAACGAAAAAAACGTGGCGATGGTGGATATAGAACTTCCGTCCATGAAGGAATATCCCGGCCTTCGTCTCGTGGACACGCCGGGACTGGGCAGTGTATATCAATACCACCAGTCCACATCGGAAGAATGGCTTCCCTCCGTCGGCACGGCCATCCTGGCGGTGAGCTCCGACCGTCCGCTTTCGGAGCACGATCTGGAGTTGATTCGTGAACTGACCGTTCACACCCCCCACATCATTCTTCTGCTGACCAAAGCCGATCTATTGTCGCCGGAGCAGCAACAGGAAGTCCTTTCATTCTTCAAAGACACGCTCCAACGGGAGCTTCACCGGACGCTTCCCGTTTACCTCTATTCAACAAAGATACATTCGGAAGAATACAGAAATCAGTTTCAGGATAATATCCTGAAACCTCTGTGCCGCAACCGGGATGAGGAATTCCTGAGAATCCTCCGTCACAAAGTCCGTTTTCTGTCTCAAAGCTGTTTGGACTATCTGAATATAGCCCTGCGGTCATCGCTGCAGGCGGACATGAACCGGGAGCATCTTCGCGGTCGTATTCTGAACGAAAAAATCCATGAAGACAGCCTTCGGGAAGAGCTGGGAATGATTTCACGGGAGCATCAGAGGCAAACCCGCCCCATGATTGAAGCCCGCCTGGAAAATTTTCTCGTTCCCCTGGCAAAGAAATCCGTCCATCAACTAAAAACCGACATCGCTTCCTGGAAAGGCAATCTCTGGAAGCTATCACGAAGATACGAAGTCTGGGTTTCCGAAACCCTATCGGAAGAGCTGCGCATGATTTCCAAAAATGAACATGTCCATTGTCTCGGCACCATGAAAAAAGCTCACGCTTCGTTTTCCCGGACGGTGGACTCCTTTTGCAGGCTTCTCAACGACAACATTCGGAACGTGCTCGGCGTGGAGATGGCGGAAGTCCACTGGAAAATGGATGTCGCGGAACCCGGCCATCCGGATATTTCATTTACCAAACCTTTTGATATTCATCTGGACTTAATCTGGTTCCTCATCCCCATGTTTTTATTCGGGAAGGCTTTTGAACGTCATTTCATAGCCAACGTTCCCAAAGAGGTTGCGATGAATCTTTCCCGCCTGGGCTATCAGTGGGAAAAGAGTGTGAACAACGCCATCGAAGAAATGCGGCGGCAGGCGATGAACTACATTCATGAAGAACTCTCAACGATCGAAGCTCTGATCTCAAGGACAGACGCTCAAACCGAAGAGATCAGGCAACGGATCGCTCAGATCGAGAAAACACCCTTTTAAATTCGCCGGCTCGTCAAAACCAAGATGGGGCAAAATGATGTTTGTCGGCAGAACGGTTGAAATCAAAGAGGTTATGCGGGAAGGCATAACCTCTTGAGGGGACTGGTCGGGGCGGCAAGATTTGAACTTGCGACATCTTGCTCCCAAAGCAAGCGCGCTACCAGGCTGCGCTACGCCCCGTTTTTTATTCCAACCGGCCTGCCTCCAGCCAGGCTTTGAACTTCGCAAACGCCTGGCCGCGGTGGCTGACCCTGTTTTTGATTTCCGGAGGCAATTCCGCCGCTGTTTTGCCCAGGCGCGGATCCAGGAAAATCGGATCATAACCGAAGCCGTTCGTGCCCCGGCCCTCATCAATGATCCGACCCCGCCATTCGGCTTCAAATGAATGGTAAATGCCTTCTGGCCGGTACAGAACCAGCGCGCAAAAAAAAGAGGCTGTTCTTTTCTCCGTCGGAACCTCTTTTAATTTGCCCAGGAGTTTGGCGTTGTTTTCTTCGTCCGTGGCGTTCTCGCCCGCGTAGCGCGCGGAGTAAACGCCCGGCTCCCCTTTGAGGGCGTCCACCCGCAAGCCGGAATCGTCGGCCAGGACGGTTTCACCCAAATATTCGGAAACGGTTCTTGCTTTTTTCAGAGCATTTTCCAGATAGGTCGCCCCGTCCTCTACGATCTCGGGCAGCGCCTCAAAATGATTCAGAGACACCAGTTCAATGCCGGTCCCTTTCATTATCTGCGCGATTTCCCGGACTTTGCCCTCGTTTTTCGTCGCCAACACGATTTTCATGATCGCCAGTCGCCCGTGATTTCCTTCTGGCGGGCGATGATTTGCCGAATGCCCTCCATGGCCAGCGCGGTCATGGCATCCAGCCGGTCTTTTCCGAACGGAGCGCGCTCGGCCGTGCCCTGGACTTCGATAAAAAGGCCGTCGCCGGTCATGACAAAATTCATGTCCACATCCGCCTGCGAGTCTTCCGCATATTCCAGATCCAGCAGAGCCTGATTTTCCACGATTCCGACGCTCACGGCGGAAACAAAATCCGAAACGGGGATTTCCCGCACGATTCCCTGCTGCTTCATATCCTTCAGGAGATCGATCAGGGCGACGAACGCCCCGGTAATGGATGCAGTGCGTGTTCCGCCGTCCGCCTGAATGACGTCGCAATCGATGTAGATGGTTCTTTCGCCGAAAGCGGTCAGGTCCGTGACGGCGCGAAGCGATCGCCCGATGAGTCTCTGAATTTCATGCGTCCTGCCGCCGATTTTGCCGCGCACGGATTCCCGCGCCGATCGGGTGGAGGTGGACATGGGCAGCATCGCATATTCCGCGGTCAGCCAGCCCCGGCCGGTATTTTTTAAAAAAGGCGCCGTCTTCTCGTCCAGCGATGCGGTGCAGAGCACTTTGGTGTTGCCGAACTCCACCATCACGGAGCCGGGAACATTTTTCAAATACCGGTTGGCGATGGAAATCGGCCGCAGTTCGTCCCATTTTCTGTTCGCGCTTCTTGTGAACACAGGCCTCCTAAAAGAATCCCTTGAAGCTTTTCGCCAGCGCCCCGGCAATTTCCGCCTGCGTTTTTGCGGAGGTCAGCTTCTTTTTTCCATCGGGGTTCGTGATGAAACCGATTTCCGCGACCAGCACGGGAACAGCCAACCCTTCAGCCAGCGGAATCCCCGCCTCCCGAAGCCCCCGCCCCTGACGGGGAAAGAGGCTTTCCAGATTTTTCTGAACCAAGCGCGCCAGTTTCACGGTGTCGTTCAAATACCGTTTGTCCGGCGAACCGGCGCCCGCCGCCTTCTTGTTCGTAAGGCCGTCCTTTGAAAAGCCGGGATAATACAGCTCAAATCCCGCAGCGGTTTTGCCGAAGCCGCCGTTGGCATGCAGGCTCAAAACCAGGGCGGGGTTTGCTTTCAGAATGATCTTTTTGCGTTCTGCCGGCGACAACGTTTGATCCGTATTCCGGGTCAGCAGGGCTTCCACATTGCCCCCTTTGGCCAGTTCCTTCTGGAGGGCCAGGGCGATGGCCAGCGTCACGTCCTTTTCGGCGGCCCCGTCCACTCCAAGAACCCCCGCGTCGTCACCGCCGTGCGCCGCGTCGATCACCACGATGTGCTTTGCCGTCTGAGCCTCTGCCGACGTGCCCGCAATGCACAGCATCAGAACCCCAAAAAAGACAACGGCAACCTTTTGCCATGTTTGAAGCATTTTTTTCACCTGCGAACGATATTCTTTTCCGCGCGAAGCGGAGTTGCGCCTGCTTATAGCAGAGTCAATTCGTTTGTCAACCAACAAAAAATGCGCGGAAAGCGGCGATCAGGCCTTGCGGATCCTCTCGATGGAACGAACGATTTTCAACTGACGAATGGCGGAGAAGACGGCATTGAGCTGCTGGGTATCGTAGACATCGATGATGAAGCTGCAGTTGGCGATCATGTCCGTCGTTTCAATCTGGGCAAAGCTGATGTTGACATCCAGGGAGGTGATGACCGAACTCACTTCCGTTAAAACGCCCTTGCGGTCGGTGCAGACGACTTTAATGTGAACGGGGTAGGCGTTCTTCTGGTGGAGGTCCCAGTTGACCTCCACGATTCTTTCGATGTCGAGCTTCTGAAGGTGCGGACAGTTCTGGGTGTGAACGGTGATGCCGCGCCCGTGCGAGATGTAGCCCGTAATCTCATCGCCGGGAATGGGGTTGCAGCATTTGGCGAACCGCACCATGACGTCGTCGATGCCGGTAAGGGTGATGCCCAGAGAAGGAGCGGCGGCCGGTTTTTTCTTTTCCTTTTCGGGAAGTTTTTCCGCTTCCTTCGGCTTTTCCTGGACGACGAAATGATTGACGACCTGCCGGGGAGAAATGCGCCCGCAGCCCACCTGGGAAATCAAGTCGTCCAGCGTCAACAGGGAATATTCCTTCAGGATCTTCCTGATTTCATCCGACTTGAGATAGGCGGCAAATTTCAGGTTGTTTCTTTTAAATTCCTTTTCCAGCAGGTCCTTGCCCAGCGCAAGCGAACGGTTCTTCTCTTCCGCGTTGATCCAGTTGCGGATTTTGGAAATGGCCCTGGAGGTGACGACAAACTTCAGCCAGTCCTTGCTGGGATGGTGGCCCGCCTGGGTGATGATCTCCACCATATCGCCGTTTTGCAGCTGATAGCGCAGCGGAACGATATTGCGGTTCACTTTGGCGCCCGTGCACTGGTGGCCGACGTCGGTATGAATGCTGTAGGCGAAGTCCACGGGCGTAGCGCCTCTGGGAAAGGACTTCACGTCCCCGTGCGGCGTGAAAACGTAGACCTCCTCCGGGAAGAGCGCCAGTTTGAGATTGGACATGAACTCCCTGGGATTTTTGATATCCTGCTGAATCTCCAGTGCCTCGCGCAGCTTCTTGATCTGATTGTCCTCGTGGTCCTGAAAGGCCCTTCCTTCCTTGTATCGCCAGTGGGCGGCAATGCCCTTCTCCGCCCATTCATGCATGGCCCGGGTCCGAATCTGAATTTCGACCCGCTCGCCGTAGGGGCCGATCACCGCCGTGTGGAGCGACTGATAGTTGTTGGCCTTGGGCATGGCGATGTAATCCTTGAACCGCCCGGGAACCGGCTTCCACAGCGCGTGCACGATGCTGAGCGCCTCGTAGCAGCTTTTATCCGCGCTGGAATCCAGAATGATACGAAACGCGATGACGTCGTACACCTCGTCAAAATTGATATGCTGCTCGTGCATTTTCCGGTAGATGCCGTACAAATGCTTCGCCCTGCCCTCCACTTCGCCCTGGATCGATACTTTCTGCAGCTCCCGGAAGATGATGCCCTTGACTTCTTCGGTGTAGCGGTTTCGCGACTCCTGGGATTTGGCGACGCGGCTGGCGATCTCGTTGAAGGCGTCCGGCGAAATGTACTGAAACGACAGATCCTCCAGCTCCATTTTCATCCAGTTGATGCCCAGCCGGTTGGCCAGCGGCGCATAAACGTCCATCGTTTCCCGCGCGATGTAAACTTTCCGCTCCGGTGTCTGATACTTCAGGGTTCTCATGTTGTGAATGCGGTCGGCCAGACGAACCATCAGGATGCGGATGTCGGAGGACATGGCCAGAATCATCTTTCGGAAATTTTCGGCCTGCCGCTCCTCCTGCGATCCGCAGGAGATGCGGCTGAGTTTCGTCAATCCACTGACCAGAAACGCGACGTCGCCTCCGAATTCATGTTCGATTTGTTCCCTGGTGGTGAGTGTGTCCTCGATCGTGTCGTGCAGCAGGCCGCTGATGATCGTCGCGGAATCCATCTTCATGTCGACCAGGATGCCGGCCACCTCCATCGGATGCGTGAGGTAGGGCTCCCCGGACAGGCGAACCTGCCCCTGATGAACGGTGGCCGAGTAAATATAGGCCTTCTGGATCATCTCCAGTTCTTCAGAGGTCAGATAGGTCTGCGCCTTATCCAGAATGTCGTTGATTCTCAGCATGAAGGTTTCCTGCCCCCCGCGGAGATTCACCGGCCGTTTTCAGCTCCGCGTCGATGATCGCCCGGACTTCTTCAACGATGCCGCTTTTCGCGTAAAGCCGGCTCTCGCCGGTTCTTCGGATTTTCAGCTCCACGCGGCCCTGGGCCAGGTTTTTGGAGCCCACGACAATCCGCAGGGGAATCCCGATCAGATCGGCGTCCTTGAATTTTACGCCCGCGCGCTCGTCCCGGTCGTCGAGAATGACATCCACGCCCGAAGCCATCAGCTCATCGTAAATTTCCCGGGCCGCGTTCATGACCTCCGTCTCGTTGATGTTGACGGGCGTGACGATCACGGCATAGGGAGCCAGCGGCATCGGCCAGATGATGCCGTTTTGGTCGAAATTCTGTTCGATGCAGGCCGCCACGGTCCGGCCGATGCCGATGCCGTAACAGCCCATGATCATGATTTTTTCCTTGCCGTCGCGGTCCAGATAGACGGCTTTCATGGCTTTGGAGTATTTGGTGCCCAGCTTGAAAACATGTCCGACTTCGATGCCTCGGGCGAATTTGATTTCGCCTCCGCAGCGCGGGCAGGCGTCGCCCGGCTGAACCACGCGCAGGTCCGCGAAGGACTCCACGCTGAAATCCCGCCCGAGATTCACGTTTTTCAGATGATGATTTTCACGGTTCGCGCCCGTCACCATGTCGACCAGGTTAAGGATTGAATAATCGGCGATCACGCGGACTTTAACGCCGACGGGTCCCGCAAAGCCGCGCGGCGCGCCGGTGGCTTTGAAAATCATCTCGTCGTCGGCCAGTTCCAGTTCGGCCGCGCCCAGAACATTTTTCACCTTGACTTCGTTGACCTCATGGTCGCCGCGAATGAGGACCGCGCAGGCCTTGCCGTCCGCGTTGAAAATGAGCGTTTTCACGATCTGCCGCGGCGTGACGTTCAGAAAAGCGCAGACTTCGTCAATGGTTCGCACGTTCGGCGTCTCCACGCTTTCGAGAGCCGGCCGGTTTCCGGCGCCGGAGTCGGCTTTTTCGGGTCTCGCGATTTCCGCCTTTTCCAGATTGGCCGCATAGTTGCATTGGTCGCAGAAAGCGATGGCGTCCTCGCCCGATTCGGCCATCACCATGAACTCGTGCGAAAAACTGCCGCCGATGCTGCCGGAATCCGCTTCCACCGGGCGGAACCTGAGTCCGCACCGTCGGAAGATGTTGTTGTAGGCGGCAAACATTTTCTCGTAGCTTTTTTCCGCGCCCGCCTCGTCCGCGTCGAAGCTGTAAGCGTCCTTCATGCCGAATTCCCGACAACGCATCACGCCGAAGCGCGGACGCACCTCATCGCGGAACTTGGTCTGAATCTGGTACAGATTGCGCGGAAGCTGACGGTAGGTTTTGATGTCGTGGCGGACCAGGTCCGTGATGACTTCCTCATGGGTGGGCCCCAGGCAGTAATCCCGCTCGTTGCGGTCGCGGAACCGGAGCAGCTCCCTGCCGTAGTAGGTCCAGCGGCCAGACTCCTGCCAGAGCTCGGCCGGCTGCACCATCGGCAGGTGCACTTCCTGGGCGCCGGCTTTGTTCATTTCCTCCCGGACAATCTGTTCCACTTTTCGAATGACCCGGTACCCGAGCGGCAGATAGGAATAGATTCCGCTGGTGAGCTTGCGGATCATTCCCGCCCGGATCATCAGTTGATGGCTCGCCACCTCCGCGTCGGACGGCACTTCCCGTCCGGTGGGCAGGTGCATTTCCGAATAAAGCATTCCTCCTCCTTACGCTTCCTTGTCCAGGGATCGAATTTCTTCGAGCAGCACCGGGACAAAATCTTTTTCTTTCACTTTTTTGCAGGCAACGCCCTTTTTAAACAGCATGCCGAAGCCGCGGCCCCCGGCAATGCCGATGTCCGCTTCCGCCGCTTCGCCGGGGCCGTTGACCACACAGCCCATCAGCGCCACCTTGATGTATTTTTTCCGGCCGGCCAGGGCTTTTTCCACCCGCGCCGCCAGCCCGGCCAGATCGATCTCACAACGCCCGCACGTCGGGCAGGAGATGATTTCCGCCCCGACTCTCCGAATTTTCAGCGCACGGAGAATGCCCCAGGCGATCGGCAGTTCCCGAACGGGGTTGCCGGTGACGGACACCCGGATAGTGTCGCCGATGCCGCCGTTCAGCAGCATGCCGATGCCCAGCGCGGATTTGACCGCCGCGTTCACCAGCGTTCCCGCTTCCGTCACTCCCAGGTGCAGGGGGTAATCCGTCTTCGCGGCGACCAGGCGGCAGGCTTCCACCATCATCGGCACGTCGGAGGACTTGATCGACAGCTTGATCCTTTCAAAGCCCAGGTCTTCCAGCCGGGCGGCGTTGCGCAGGGCGCTTTCGCAAAGCGCCCGGGCCGAAACGCCGTACTGGGCCAGCAGGTCCTTCTCGAGCGAACCGGCGTTGACACCGATCCGGATGACGGTCTGATGATCTTTGGCCGCCCGGACGATTTCGGCGATCTTTTCCCTCGCCATGTTGCCGGGATTGATCCGGATGCCGTCGGCCCCTTTTTGGATGGCGGCAATCGCCAGGCGGGCCTGGAAATGAATATCGGCGATCAGCGGGATAGTGATTCTTCTCTTGATGTCCGGCAGCGTCCGGACCGCCTCCGCGTCGGGAACGGCCACCCGGATCATTTCACAGCCCGCCCGCTCCAGCGCGCGGATTTGCCTGACCGTCGCCCCCACGTCGCGGGTGTCCGTATTGGTCATGGACTGGACGACAACCGGCGCATCCCCGCCTACGGAAACGGACCCCACCTGGAGGGCTCTGGTTTTTCGTCTTGCGATGGAAGCGGTTTCCATAGAACTGATTTCTGAAGTCATTTTCCCAGCCAGCAGTGCAGGCAGAGTTGATCCGCCGGAAGGCCGATGGCCGCGATCATGTCCTCGATCTTCATATATCGGAGCGACGTCACGTTTAAATCCTGCCGGATCCAGTCGATCATTTTTGCGTGCTTCGCCGACGTTGTGTCGAGATACTCTGAAATATCCTCAAGGTCCCTTCCCTCCATCGCACGGATCGCTTTCCGGCAGGCCAGTTCGGAGGTGGTCCGGGTGGAGGAGGCATAAATGCAGGGATACATCAGCGGCGGACAGGCCGGGCGGATGTGAATTTCCTTCGCTCCGTTGTCCCATAATTTCTTGACGGTCAAATTCTTCAGCTGTGTGCCGCGGACGATGGAATCGTCGCAAATGACCATCCGGCTGCCGTTGATGACGTCGCGAACGGCCACCAGCTTCATGGTGGCCACCAGGTCGCGGATTTCCTGAGTCGGAGGCGTGTAGCTTCGTCCATAGCCCGGCGTGTACTTGACCAGCGGACGCCGGTAGGGAATACCGGATTCCATGGCATAGCCGACGGCATGCCCGACGCCGGAATCCGGGACGCCGGCGACGAAATCCACTTTCACGTGGTCGCGCCTGGCCAGATAGCGGCCGCATCGCTCCCGGGTGCTTTCCACGCCGACGCCGTCGTAGATGGATGAAGGAGAACCGGTGTAAATCCACAGAAAGGAGCAGATTTTCTTCTGGCTTCCTTCGGGTTTGAGCTGACGGATGCCGTCAGGGGTCAAAAGCGCAATTTCCCCGGGCCCCAGAAAACGCTCCAGTTCATATCCCAGATTTTCAAAGGAACTGGCCTCGGTGGCGACCACACAGGATTTCCGGCTGGAGTCCCTGCTCCGGCCCAGCGCGAGCGGAAAGCGCCCGAACTTGTCGCGGGCGGCGTAAATGCCTTCCGCCGTCAGGACCAGAACGCAGATGGACCCTTCAATGATCCCGCGCATGGACGCGATGCCCTCGACAATGTTGTCGCCCCGGTTGATCAGGGAAGCGACGATTTCCGCGTTGTTGACGCCGCCGCCCGCCACTTCCGTAAAGGACGCGCCTTCGTTGAGCAGTTCGCCGACCAGCTCGCTCTTGTTGGTGATGAGCCCAGTGGCCACCACCGCGTAGACGCCGAACTTGGAACGGAAAATCAGCGGCTGCGGCGACTCGTCGTCGATGGCGCCGATGCCTGAGTGCCCTTCCATCTTCCGGTAGTCATCGACAAACCGCGACTTGAATTGCGCCTGAGATATTTCATGAATCGTGTTGTAAAACCCCCTGGGTCCGTAAACGGCCATGCCGCCGTGCTCGGTTCCCAGATGAGAATGGTAATCCGTTCCGTAAAACAGCGTCTGAACGCAACTGTCCTCGGTGACTACGCCGAAAATGCCTCCCATGATTCCCTTCCTTCAGAAGCTTGTTTAACCCAGTTTTGCGACCGCGTTCTTGATTCTCCGGACGCCCTCTTCAATATTTTTCATCGAGGTCGCGTAAGACAGGCGGATATGATCGTCGCTGCCGAACGCCGCCCCCGGCACGGTGGCCACATTGGCGACATCGAGCAGATATTCGATAAACTCGGTTGAATTTGTGATTTTCTTTCCCTCGTACGAACGGCCATAGAGAGCCGACACATTGGGAAATACATAGAAAGCGCCGGCGGGCATCGGACAGTGAATCCCCGGAATATTGTTGAGCGCATCGACTATCGCGTCCTTCCTCTTTTTGAATTCCGCGACCATGATCGAGACGACGTGCTGATCGCCGGTCAGGGCGGCGACCGACGCCTTTTGCGATATGGAGGTCGGATTGGATGTGTTCTGGCTTTGGATTTTGCTGATCGCGGCGATGATTTCTTCCGGGCCCGCCGCATAGCCGATCCGCCAGCCGGTCATGGCATACGCCTTGGAAACACCGTTGACTACGATGGTTCTGTCCTTCAGGCGGGGATCCGCCATGGCGATGTTGGCAAAAGGGAAGTCGGCATAAAGGATTTTTTCGTAAATATCGTCCGAAACGGCAAAAATATCCGTGTCCGCCAAAACGGCGGCCAGTGCCTTAAGTTCTTCCGGCGAATAGGCCGCGCCGGTCGGATTGGAAGGACCGTTGAAAATGACGGCCCGGGTCCGGCCGGTGATCGATGCTTTGAGCTCGTCGGGCTTCATCTTGAATCCGTCTTTTTCCAGCGTGTTGAGAATGACCGGCGTTCCCCCGGCCAGCACGACGATATCCGGATAGGAAACCCAGTAGGGAGCAGGAATGATGACCTCGTCCCCTTCTTCAAAAAGCGCCTGGGCCAGATTGTACAGCGTGTGCTTGGCGCCGCAGGAAACCACCACCTGCGATCGCTTGTATTCCAGACCGTTGTCGGTTTTCAGCTTGGCCAGGATGGCATCCTTGAGCTCATCCGTTCCGCCCACCGGTGTGTACTTTGTAAAACCTGCCTCGATGGCCCGGATGGCCGCCTGCTTGATATGATCGGGCGTGTCAAAATCCGGTTCACCCGCTCCAAAACCGATGACATCTCTTCCCTGGGCCCGGAGGGCATTGGCCTTGGCCGTGATGGCCAGGGTTTCCGACGGTTTCACTTTTGCTACTCTTGATGCCAGCTTCACAAACTACCTCCTGTTGTTTTTATTAGGGTATTTTTCGAGCAGTTTCTGATATACATTGTCCGGAACCAGCCCCCGGACCGTGCCTCCGAGACTCGCCACTTCCTTGATGATGTTGGAGCTGGTGAAAAACCATCGGAATCCGCTCATCAGAAAAACCGTCTCTACATTTTTGGTCTGGCGGCGATTCATCAGCGCCATCTGAAATTCATATTCAAAGTCGGAAAGGGCGCGCATGCCGCGTAAAATCGTGCTGGCGCCGGAGCTCTGCAGGTAATCGATCAGCAGTCCGTCATGACTGTCCACCTGAATACATTCACAGTCACTGAAGATTTCGCGGATGAGCCGGCACCGCTCCTCCACGGTGAAAAGAAAGGATTTGCGCGGATTGTAGGCAACCAGGACTATGATTTTGTCAAAAATTCGACTGCCTCTTTTGATGATATCCACATGACCGTTGGTGATCGGGTCGAACGAGCCCGGGTAAATTGCGATTTTGCTGCCGGTTTTTTCTTGAGTCATTCGCCATCCATCCTTATGAACGTTAATAGATTTTCTCCATATTTTCTCCGACTTTCCACGCGCCACCCCCCGGGAAGCACGGGCAGCGGCTCCCGCATGGAATGCTGAAGGACCAGCGTCCCGCCTTTTTCCATGACCGGACAGGACTGCATAGCCTTGAGCGCCTCTCCGATGAAACCCCGGCAATAGGGAGGATCGGCAAAAACAACGTCAAACCGGCATGATTGCTCGCAGAGAGCGCGCAGCGCGGAAGCGGCATCGTTATGAATGATCCGGGATTGCTCCGAGCAGCCGCACAGGAAGACGTTTTCGCGAATGACGCCGATCAGCTTAGGGCTTTTTTCCACAAACACAACCGGTTTCGCCCCGCGGCTCGCCGCCTCCAGACCCACAGCCCCCGAACCGGCATACAAATCCAGAAAGCTCCGGTCCGTTTGGGGTTCCAGCAAATTAAAAAGAGCCTCCCGCAGGAAATCCGTCGTCGGCCGGGATGCTGACCGGGAGGGAAAACGCAGCGTTCTTCCTTTTAAATTTCCTCCGGTGATTCTCATAAAACATCACTGCCGGGCCGCCCCGGTCATCGCATCCCTTCCCCTCGCAGGGAAAAACCTATGGAGCCGGCCGGCTGTCGCGTTTTTTGCTGATGGCTTTGCACAGCCACCAGACCGGACCGGACAGGGCATACCCGACGGTGATGACGAAAATCATCACTTCCGGTGCGTAAATAATCACCAGCAATATGCCGACCACGACCAGAAACGTCATGAACGGCATGCGGGCAAAAAGCTTCATGTCTTTTCCGCTGTAGTATTTGATGTTGCTGACCATCAGAAAAGACAGAATGATGACGCAGGCCACCACGAACGGGTTATGGATAATGCCTTCTATGCCCATAACATCATGGACAAACATGACCGTGGTGGCAATGACGGCAGCCGCCGCCGGAATGGGCAGGCCGTTAAAATACTTGCTGTCGATCAAACCGATCTGAATGTTGTACCTGGCCAGTCGAAGCGCCCCGCAGGTGACAAACAGAAAGCCGGCCATCCAGCCCAGTTTTCCGTAGGAGGACATCGCCCAGATGAAGGCCAGCAGCGACGGCGCGACACCGAACGCGATCAGATCCGACAGCGAATCGTATTCGGCGCCGAATTTGCTCGTGGTGTTGGTGATTCGAGCGATCCGGCCGTCCATTCCGTCAAAGACCAGGGAAATCAGAATGGCAATCGCGGCCACGAAAAACTTTTCCTGAATCGACGCGATGATCGAATAAAATCCCATAAACAAACTGGCGGTTGTGATGAGGTTCGGCAGGACATAAATGCCCTTTTTGAGGCGCGCACTGCGGGTTTGGTGTTCTGAATTCATGGAAGGTATCCTAAGGGTGTTTGCCCCGCCCGGACTTTGTCGTTGAGGAGCACGACCACGCGGGAACCGGCAGGCAGAAAGACTTCTACACGGGAACCGAAGCGGATCATTCCGAACCGTTCTCCTTTGGCCAATGTATCCCCTGCACGGGCCCAGCAGACGATTCTTCTGGCAATGAGCCCGGCAATCTGAACCGTCCAGACCGCGTGGCCGTCTTTCGTGCGGATCAAAACGTCGTTGCGTTCATTTTCCGACGACGCCTTGTCCAGATCGGCTGAAACAAACTTCCCCGGGCGATAGGATATTTTTTCGATCGTTCCCCCGACGGGAGCGCGGTTGACGTGAACATTGAACACATTCATAAAAATGCTGATTTTTTTGAACCGGCCGTTCATTCCTTCCCGGGCATCGACCTCTTCAATTCTGATGACTTTGCCGTCGGCCGGACTGATGACCAGTTTTTCCGCGTCCTGAAAATGCCTCTCCGGATTTCGGAAAAAAGCGATGATAAATATCGTCAAAGCGGCAAGCAGTATCGTCAGCCAGAGCACGCCGAAAAAAGCGGCAAATAGGGTAAAGACAAGGGAGAGGATAATGAAAGGAAAACCTTCGGCTACGATAATGCTTTTATGTTTCATACCGTATTTTTTCTTTCCTCGATTGAGTTTTTGTTGATATATGAATTGAGGGGCCTTGTCAATAAATCTTTGTCCGCCGAAGACGGAGGATCATCTTGACAGAACCCTCCGAAAACATATATAAATCCAAAAACTCGCAGGAGGTTTACCATGCCCGGGAAAGTGAAAATCTACACGCTCAGCACTTGCAGTCACTGCAAGGCGGCCAAGAAGTTTTTGAACGATCATCAAATTGCTTTCGAGGCCACCGATGTCGACCTGCTCAAGGGAGCCGACCGGGAGGCCATCCTCGATGAAGTCATCCAGTACAATCCGCAGCGATCCTTTCCGACCATCCTCATCGGCAACCAGGTGATCGTCGGATTCAAGGAAGCTGCCATTCGGGAGGCTCTGGGAATCGAATGAAACCGGCGGAATTGTATGATCTCCTGAAAAAAGCTCAGGAACCCAAAGGGTATTATTTCAATAAAGACAAGGAATGGGTGCTTTCCATTCTTTCAGACCTGCTGGTCAACAAAGAACGCTACGGCTATTCGTCCTGCCCCTGCCGTCTGGCATCGGGCGACCGCGAAAAGGACCGAGACATTCTTTGTCCCTGCGTTTACCGGGCCCAGGACGTGAAAGAATACGGAAGCTGCTACTGCAATCTTTACGTTTCCGAGGACTGGAACAACGGCAGCATCCCTCATGTGTACGTCCCGGAAAGGCGGCCGCCGGAAAAAATATTTTTTTAATTCACCCCGGGATTGACAAACAGCCGGCGCGGCCCTATTTTAAGGCCGATTTATTTCAGGCGGGGGGACCATCCTTTATGATCAATCAGTATATCTGCAAAAAGAAAGGCACTTACATCGCGGAGGTCTGCACCGACACGACCTGTGAATGGCGGCTGAAGAATGAGGCTTTCTTGAACTGTACCTGGGTCGCCTGCAACTACGGTCCTTTCACCCTCGAGGAAGTGGGCGATATGATGGGCGTCACCCGGGAGCGCATCCGCCAGATCGAAGCCAAGGCGCTCAAAAAACTCCAGCACAAGAAACGCCGGGACCAGCTCAAGGACTTTGCCGCCCCCGGCAACGACTGGGACAATCTGTAAAATCCATTCAGGGAAAACCGAAAGGAGCAGGTCCGACGGACGGCTCAAGCCGGCAAGCCTTTTTGCCGCGGCGGACTAACTTTGTTTTTTCTTGCGCAGCTTCTTCAGGAAAAGCTCTTCATTCATGTGAATCTTCCGTTCGTCGCGGGCAAACAGCATGCCGCCGATGGACAGCTCCATGTCGAGCGCGGCGATCCTGTCCATCCGGGGCACGACGGCGCAAATGTTCTTCAGCTCTTCAATCGCCTTGGCCGACCGCATGGCGAGGGTCTGTGCCGTTTTCTCGGCTTCCTGCATGAATTTTTCAGGAGGGGCCACTTTGTTGACCAGTCCGATTCTCTCCGCTTCCCGGGCGCCGATGGGCTCTCCCAGCATCGCGATTTCTTTGGCCTTGTTCACTCCGACGATCTGGCTGAGCGGGTAAAAGAGAGGGCTTAACCCGAACTTCAGCTCCGGATGGCAGAAAATGGCGCTCTCCGAGGCGATGATCAGGTCGCAGACGGTCACGATGTTGAACCCTCCGCCCAGTGCGATTCCGCCCACCGCGGCAATCACGGGCTTCGGGAACGTATAAATTTTTTTCAGATACCGCTTCATGGACTCGAAGTAGTCGTCGATCTCCACGTTGGACAGAAGCGACATTTCCTTGATGTCCATACCGGCGGAAAAAACGTATTCTCCACCGGTGATCACCAGCGACCGGATTTCCGGATCGTTCTCCACGTCCAGAAGCGCGTCGTTGAACTCCAGTCTCATTTCCTTGGACAGGGCGTTCATCTCGTGGGCACGGTTGAAGCGAATGATCGCATAGCCCTTTTTCTTTTCGACGATGATGTTTTTATAAGTCATCCCGGATTTTTCACCTTCCAACGGAGATCTTTTCCCGTTTTAAAAAAAGGGACCTTTCTGTCCTTCAACGCTACGCGGGCGCCCGACTTCGGATTGCGGGCCACCCTGGATTTTCTCTCACGAATCGTAAACGTGCCGAAGCCCCGGATTTCGATCCGGTCGCTTTGTTTCAGCGCTGTGACCATGGCATCCAGAATCGCCTGCACGGCCAGGGCGATATCCTTGTGCGAGTAAGTCTTGCACCTCAGCCGCACTTTTTTAATGAGTTCATTCTTGGTCATGGCGGCGCGGAGAGCCTCCGGTCACGGAATGTACAGATAACCGGCCCCACCCCAGGTTTCAGCTTTTTGCCGGACGGATCGCGCGAACCGGCCGGCCGCGCTCTCCACAAGGTAATCCAGGATGGAAGGGTGCTTTTCCGGAGGATACACCAGGTCGTAGCGGCCATGGCTTCCGGCAAGAGTGCCGGCCAGTTTTGCCGCGGCGGCCAGGTCGCCCAGCTGATCCACCAGTCCGTATTCTTTGGCTTTACGCCCCGAAAAAACGCGGCCGTCTCCAATCGCAATCACCTGCTGGCGGGGCAGCTTCCGATCCCGGACAATCACGTCGATAAACTGATTGTAAATATCGTCGATGAGTTCCTGAATAATCACTTTTTCTTCGGGCGTCATTTCCCGCATGGGGGACCCGATATCTTTGTACGGACCGCTTTTGACCACGGAGGTCTTCACGCCGATCTTTTTCATGAGTTCCTCCAGATTGGCAAACTGCATGACGGCGGATATGCTGCCCGTGATGGTTCCCGGATTGGCCACGATTTTATCGGCGGCGCAGGCGATCATCAGACCGCCCGACGCGGCGATGGACCCCATGGAGGCCACCACTTTCTTCTTTTTTTTGAGCGCCGTGATGGCCTCGTAAATTTCCTGCGAGGCGGCAACGCCCCCGCCGGGGGAATCGATGCGCACGACCACCGCGACAATCGAACGGTCGTTCCCAAACTCTTCCAGATTTTCGGCGATTTCCAGAGAATCCGTGATGACGCCTTCCACGGGCACCACGCCGATCTTGTCGTTCATCGAGAAGCCCTTTACGCTGCTTCCGGACTGAACCCCCGCCCGGTACGACAGGAAGTACACGACGGCTCCCAGCGCGATCAGCAAAACGAGCCCCAGAACGACGGGATGTTTTCTCATGCCTTTATTCCTTCGACTGGCCGCCGATCTTTACATCGGCCAGCGCCTGGGCCAGCGTCGATCCGACATTTTCACGGTTGTTCAGATACGGATTGGACGAAGGCGTCGGAGCCGGCGCTTCCATGTCCTTGATGCTCAGCCGGATTTTCTTGGTCTTGGTGTCGATGCTCTTGACCACCGCGGACACCCGGTCGCCGATGTTGTACAATTCCGCCGACGATTTCACCCGTTTCTGGCTGATTTCGGAAATATGAACGAGTCCCTCGATGCCGTCCTCGATTTCCAGAAAAATTCCAAAGTCGGTAAAGTTGGTGATTTTGCCCGTTACCACGCTGCCGGGTGCGTATTTCTTGGGAAGCTCCTCCCAGGGGTTTTTCTCAATCTGCTTGATGCCCAGAGAGAATTTTTCGTTGTCCACGTCGATATTCAGGACAACCGCCTCCACCTCCTGTCCCTTCTTGAAATACTCGGAGGGATGGGTGACCCGATGCTTCCAGGAAATATCCGATACGTGAACCAGGCCGTCGATGCCGTCCTCGATGCCGACAAACACGCCGAAATTCGTAATATTGCGAACCAGGCCCTTCACCATCGTTCCGACCGGGTATTTTTCTTTCAGCTTCTCCCAGGGATTGGCCGTCGTCTGCTTCAGGCTGAGGGACACCCTCTTCGCCTCCGGGTTGACTTCCAGCACCACCACGTTCACGACGTCGCCGATATTCATGACCTTGGACGGATGCTTGATTTCCCTCGTCCAGTACATTTCCGAAATGTGAACCAGGCCTTCCACACCCGGCTCCAGCTCGATAAACACGCCGTAGTCCGTCAGGTTGACCACTTTGCCCTGCACCAGGGCGCCCACCGGGTACTTTTCGGAAATATTTTCCCACGGGTTCTCATGGAGCTGCTTGAGCCCCAGGGAAACTCTCTCCTTGTCGCGGTCGAAGGAAAGAACCTTCACTGTGATTTTCTGGCCCTTCTGAAAAAGGTCCGCGGGTTTGGCGATTCTTCCCCAGGAAATATCCGTCACATGGAGCAATCCGTCGATGCCGCCCAGGTCGATAAAAATTCCGTAGTCTGTGATATTTTTGATGACGCCTTCGACAATGCCGCCCTCGGCAAGGTTGTCCAGCGTAACTTTCTTTTCCTGTTCGCGTTCGGCGGCCACGATCGCCCTTCGGGAAAGAACGACGTTGTTGCGCTTGCGGTCATACTTCAGAATGTTGAACTCCAGCGTCTGGCCGACAAACTGGTCCAGGTCCTTGACCGGACGAATGTCGATTTGCGAACCGGGCAGAAAAGCGATGATGCCGATATCGACGGAAAGGCCGCCCTTGACCTTCTGCACGACAGTCCCTTTGATTTTCTGATTGTTTTCGCTGACCGATTTGATTTCATCCCAGACTTTCAGCTTGGCCGCTTTCTCCCGGGACAGGACCAGATTGCCTTCGGAGTCCCTCTTGTCGATAAACACTTCTATATCGTCGCCGACGGAAACCGTCACGTTTCCCTGGGCGTCTTTGAGTTCCTTGATGGGGATAAAACCTTCCGTCTTCCAACCGACATCCACCATCACCGTGTCCGCGGTGATCTGCACAACCTTGCCGCAGGCGATGTCGCCGTATTGCAACTGATTCAGGCTCTGCTCATAGAGTTCCTTAAAGCCCATGTCCTCTTCCCTGGACTGCGGGGACGGGTTCATTGCGCCGGAAGCGGGAGAGTCCGTCTTAACCTCCTTTTCGTTTGTTGAGTTTGTGTTGTCATTGTTAACCATTAACCTGATACCCCCTAATTTTTTTAAGACTTTTTCAATTTGCGTTGCCTAACATACCGAAAATTAAATATCAAGATAAATCCGGCGTCGAAGCGCGAACGCTTATCGGTTATCTGAAGCGGAGGCGCGGGACAGATGCTCGAGAATTTTTTCGACGACTTGTGGAATCGTCAAAGACGTTGAGTCAATGATGACGGCGTCGGGTGCCGCGGCTAACGGCGCGATTTTTCTGTTGGTATCCTGTGCATCTCTGGCCCGCATGTCCCGGGACACGGCGGAGTGCTCCGCCTCACCGGTCTTGGAGGCCAGTTCGCCGCATCGTCTACGAATCCGTTCTTCCAGATCGGCATCCAGATAAAATTTGAAATCCGCATTCGGGAAAACCACCGATCCCATGTCCCTTCCTTCGGCCACAATGCCGCCGCCGGCGCCCGCTTCCCTCTGGAGAGAAAGCAGTTTTTCACGGACTACGGCAAACGCGGAAATGGTCGAGGCGGCAAGGCCGACTTCCTCTGTGCGGATTTTTTCTCCCACGTCCTCGCCGTCCACTAAGACCGTCATATTGCCGTTCACCTTTTGCAGGGCGACCTCCGTGGTCGAACACAATTCGGCAAGCTCGCCGGGATGATTCACGTCCATGTTCTTTTTGAGCGCCTTGAAGGCCAGCGCTCGGTAGAGCGCTCCCGTATCCAGATACAGATACTGCAGCCGGTCGGCCAGCGCCTTGCTCACGGTGCTTTTTCCCGCGCCCGCGGGGCCGTCAATCGTAATCACTTTCTTCGTCATTGCATGGTCTCCCCTTTTCTCCGGCCGCTCCCGTCCCCGTAAGGAAAGCTTGCCTAATCGGAACAAAGCGGGTAGGATCTCTCCTCATAAAAATGATTGTCTGATGGCCTATGCGTAAATGGACACAAAATCAATATTTTTATTTCTCCCTGGTCCTGCTGCTGATGCTTCTGGGAACCCGGAACGCCTGGTCCGCCTTCACCATCGAGGACGAAAAAAAGATGGGCCGGGAAATCTATGAAAAACTAAACCAGGATAACTTTCTTTCCCACGATAAAAAGCTGAACGACTACATATCGAAAGTCGGCAACCGGATTCTGGCCCACAGCAACAAAGCGTCGTTCCCCTATACGTTTACCGTTTTCAACAGTTCGGGCATCAACGCCTTCGCCACCCCCGGCGGCTATGTTTACATCAACAAGGGATTGATCGGCGTCGTGGAGAACGAGGCTCAGCTGGCGGGCGTCATGGCGCATGAAATCGCGCACGCGAATTCGCGGCACGTCGCCAGCATCATCGAGAAGTCCAAGAAACTCAATATCGCCATGCTGGCCGGCATCATCGCCGGCGCTCTCCTGGGCGGAGGCGGAGACGCCTCGGCCGCCGCTGCGATGTTTTCGGTCGCGGGCGCGGCCACGATGAGCCTCAAGTACCAGCGGGAGCATGAAGAAGAGGCGGACCGCCTGGGCATCGGCTACCTGGCGCATTCCGGCTACTATCCCGCCGCGATGGTGGAGTTTCTCAAAATCATGAAGCAGTATGAATTTTTATCCAAAACCATCCCCTCCTATTTCCTGACGCACCCGGGCACGGATGACCGTATCTTTTACCTGGAGAGCCTGCTGCAAACCGAATATCGCCGAAGCGGCGGATCGGCTAATATCGTCGGGAACATCGTGCGTATGCAGGCTTTGATCACACCCGACGCGGGAGACCTGAACAAGCGGCGCAACCAACTGACGGAATCGCTGGCCAAGAACCCCCAAAATGTGGATCTGCTCTATGCGCTGGCCGTCACGGAGGATCAGCTCGGGCGCACCAACGAAGCGCTGGAGAACCTCAAAAAAGCCCTTGCGCTTGCCCCCCGGGACGAGGATGTCCTGAAAAGCGCCGGCCTGATTTACTTGAAAGCGGGCGATTCCGAAAAGGCCCGCTTTTATCTGCAGAAGGCGGCCGCGATCCATCCGGACAACGATCAAACGACGCTGGCCCTGGGCAAAGCGCATTTTGCCGCAGGGAATTATGCCGATGCGCTCACTTGTTTTTTGAAGCTGAAGGATCAATCCCTTGAAGGCGAGGACATCAACTATCACATTGCCATGTCCTACGGCCGACTCAATCAAATGGCCGATTTTCATTATTACTTCGGCTTGTACCTGAAAAATGAAAAGAAAACCCAAAGCGCTCTCTTCCATTTCCGCAAAGCACAGGAATACACGCCGGAGGGAACGCCGAAAGCCGCCGCCATTGCCGCCGCCATTGACGAACTGAGCGCCGACCAACGCAAAAAGCCCGCCCCGAAACCGCCTGCACGACAGCCGGCGCCCGAATAAAACCGTTTAGAAAACCAATTCTTAAACACCAACCGCCGGTCAATCTTTAAAGTTGCTAAAAAAGCGACAATACATTATAAGGCGTCTGGTTCAACCTATTTTGATGAAAGGAGTATGCAACAGTGAACATTTTAATATTTGGGCCCAACGGCAGCGGTAAAGGCACGCAAGGCGCAATCGTGCAAAAGAAATTCGGAGTTCCCCACATTGAAACCGGCGTAATTTTCCGCCAGAACATCTCCAAGAAAACCCCGCTGGGAGAAAAGGCCAAAGCGTTTATCGACCGGGGCGAACTCGTCCCCGACGATATCACCATCCCCATGATCCTCGACCGCCTGAAGGAAGACGACGCCAAAAAAGGCTGGCTTTTGGACGGATTCCCCCGCAACCTGGCGCAGGCGGAGGCGCTCTGGGCCGCTCTGCAGAAGGAAAACATCAAACTGGACATCGTGATCGAAATCGACCTGGACCGCGACACCGCCAAAAAGCGCATCATGGGCCGAAGGCTTTGCAAAACGGACAACAATCATCCCAACAACATCTACATCGACGCCATCAAACCGTCTGAGAAAGACGGCAAGACGGTCTGCCGTGTGTGCGGCTGCGAGGAGCTTACCACCCGCGCCGACGATCAGGACACAGCCGCCATCGACAAGCGCCACGGCATTTACTACGACACGAAAACGGGAACACTGGCCGCCGTCAACTATTTCAAGGAAAGAACCAAAGTCATCGTGGTGGATGGCCGCGCCGGCGTGAAGGAAGTTTCCGAAGACCTGATGAAGAAACTCGGATAATTGCATCCGGAAAGATTTTAGGATAAAAAGCCCCCCAGAAGCTTTGGAGGGCTTTTTTTAAACCTGTATGGAAAATATCAGAAATTTCAGCATTATCGCCCATATCGACCACGGCAAGTCCACGCTGGCCGACCGGCTGATCCAGTACACCGGCGTCTGCAACGAGAGAAATTTTCAGGATCAGCTTCTCGACAACATGGACATCGAGCGCGAGCGCGGCATCACCATCAAAAGCAATGCCATCTCCCTGCCCTACCGCGCCCGTGACGGCAAGGCGTATATTCTGAACCTGATCGACACCCCGGGGCATGTCGATTTTTCCTACGAAGTATCCCGGTCGCTGGCCTCCTGCGAAGGCGTCCTGCTGCTGATCGACGCGGCCCAGGGCGTTCAGGCCCAGACGCTGGCCAATCTGTACCTCGCGATGGAGCACAACCTGGAGATCATCCCCATCATCAACAAGATCGATCTGCCCTCGGCCGATATCGACCGCGTTCTGGAAGAGATCGATTCGGAGCTGGGACTGGACCCGGACACGCACATCAAATGTTCCGCCAAGGAAGGCACCGGCATCGAGGAAATCCTGGAAGCGGTCGTCTTGCGCATTCCGCCGCCCAAAGGCAGTGAGGAAAACCCGCTCGCGGCGCTGATCTTCGACGCGAAATACGACCCCTACCGGGGAACCATCATTCATTGCCGCGTTTTTGAAGGGATCGTCAAAGCCGGCGACATCATTCGCTTCATGTACAACAACGCAACGTACAAAGTGGAGGAAGTGGGTCATTTCCTTCTCCAGCGCGCCCGGCGTGACCAACTGTCCGCCGGTGAAGTGGGTTACATCATTGCCGGCGTCAAGACCGTCTCCGACGTGCGCACGGGCGACACCATCACGCATCAGGAAAGGCCCTGCCCGCAGCCGCTGCCGGGCTTCAAGGAGGTCAAGCCCGTGGTCTTCGCGTCGATCTATCCCATCGCGTCCGACGATTACCAGGATCTGGCCGACTCCCTGGAAAAATACAAGCTCAACGACGCATCCTTCATTTACGAAAAGGACTCCTCCGCCGCGCTGGGCCAGGGGTTCCGCTGCGGCTTCCTGGGGCTTTTGCATCTGGACATCGTTCAGGAGAGACTGGAACGGGAATATGACCTGTCGATTATTCTTTCCGTTCCCAGCGTCCGCTACCGCTTCACCCTCAAGGACGGCAAGGTGATTTACGTCGATAATCCCGCACATTATCCTGATCCCGCGGAAATCGACAAGGGAGAAGAGCCTTACATCCGCGCCTCCATGATGCTGCCGGAGCGTTATCTTGGAACCGTCATGAAGCTGTGTATGGAAAAGCGCGGCGTCAATTCCAACATGAATTACACCGGCCCCGGCCGCGTGGAGCTCTCTTACGAAATGCCGCTGGCCGAAGTCATCTTCGACTTTTACGACCGCTTCAAATCCGTCACGCAGGGGTACGGTTCGTTCGACTACGATGTCATCGACTACCGCGAAAGCAATCTGGTCCTGATGGACATTCTGGTCAACGGCGAGAAGGTCGATGCGCTCTCCCAGATCGTCCATCGCGAACGCGCCCGCACCCGCGCGCTCACCGCCTGCGAGCGCCTCAAGGACGAGATCCCCCGCCAGATGTACAAGATCGCCATTCAGGGCGCCATCGGGTCGGAAATCATCGCCCGCAGCACCATCAGCCCGTTCCGCAAGGACGTTACGGCCAAATGTTACGGCGGCGACATCACGCGCAAGCGGAAACTGCTGGAGAAGCAGAAGGAAGGCAAGAAGCGCATGAAGATGATCGGGTCGGTGAGCATTCCGCAGAGCGCGTTTCTGGCGGTGCTGAAGTCGGACAATGATTGAGAATAAACAAGCCGGGCTTTACATTCATATTCCCTTCTGTTTGAGCAAATGCGGGTATTGCAGCTTTTATTCCGTTGCTTCACCGGAGCTGATCCCTGAATTTATAAAGGCCGTTTCGCAGGAAATGGCCTTTTATGAAAAATCATTTCAATCTTTTGACACAATCTATCTCGGAGGCGGAACCCCTTCCCTGCTCTCCATGCAACAGATTGATGATCTTCTGAAATCGGCAAAGGACCATTTTAATATCGACCGGCAGGCGGAGATAACGATGGAAGTCAATCCCGGCGATGTATCTGCCGAATATTTTCAGCAATTGCGCAAACGGGGCATCAACCGTCTGAACATCGGCATCCAATCCTTTAACGATTCCCTTTTGAAATTTCTGGGACGCAGGCATTCGGCAGGCGAGGCGGTTTGCGCCATCGATGCGGCGCGTACGGCCGGTTTCGGCAATATCGGCCTCGATTTGATCTACGGGGTTTACGGGCAGGATATGAAGACATGGAAGGAAACGCTAAACAAAGCGCTGTCTTTTTTGCCGGAGCATTTATCCTGCTATCAGCTCTCGCCGGGTGAGAAAACGCCCCTCTTCGCCCGCTGCCGGTCGGACGGCCTGCGCCTGCCCACGGAAAACGAAGCGCTGGATTTCTTTTTGACCACATCGAAGATCCTGACGGATGCCGGTTACATCCATTACGAGGTATCTAACTTTGCCCGCACCGATGCCTTAAAGTCCAAACACAACATGAAATACTGGCGGCACATTCCCTATCTGGGACTGGGCCCCGCCGCCCATTCGTTTTGCGATCGCAGGCGCTGGTGGAATAAGGCAGACGTTAAAGCTTATCTGAAAGCTGTCGGAAAAGGAAAAAAGCCGCAGGACAAATCGGAATCCCTCTCTATGGAGCAGCTTGCTTTGGAGGCGCTCTTCCTGAGTATGCGCACTAAAGACGGAATCCATCTCCGGCAATACAAAAATCGCTATGGGTCTGACTTGCTGGTTGAAAAAAAGCCGATCCTCGATGTATTGATCCACAACAAACTGGTGGTATTGAAAGACGGCTACCTGCAACCGACGCTGGCCGGCATGGCCGTGGCGGACAGCCTGGCCCTCATTTAAAAAAGTTTTCTATTCGTACTCTTCAAGATAGCGCTCGATGTAGTCCCGGACGCGGCTTTTGGGCTGGTAAATCCCAAAATGACCTTCGCAAAGGATATCGGCTTCAAGGGAAAGCAGGGTTTGCATGGATTTCTTCCAGGCTTCAATATCCGAACCAAAGGCTTTGTGGAACGGGCCGTGAATATCCTGACCGAACAAGACCCTTTGGCCGTCGCGGTCCAGATAAACGGCAATGGAGCCGGGCGTATGGCCGGGTGTGTGCAAACAGCAGATTTCTTCGTTGCCGAATTTCAAGGTTTCCCGCGCGCCGGTTAATTTCCGGTCGATCTTCGTCGGCGGAAACGTCGTGCCGTACCAGTTGGCCGCGGTCCGGACGGAATCGCCCGTTTCCAGCGCCTTTGCATCCAGCTCATGAATGATAATTTTCGCTTTGTACTTTTCGCGGAAAAAAGGCGCGGAACCGATATGGTCGATGTGACAGTGCGTGAGGATCACACTGGACACGGAAGCAGGGTTAAGCCCCAGCATTTCAATGTTGCGGACCAGTTGTGACGAACTGCCGCCGGCGCCCGCGTCGATCAACACCAGTTCGCCGGAAAAGTCGATCAGATAAACGGCCGCATCATCGGCCTCGGTGATATTGGGCCCGCCGATCAGGTAAACACCAGCAATAATTTCTTCGCTTCCCTTGCGCATAAAACTCTAGAATGGCTGCCCGTTTTTAACGGCGCGCTATTATTTTCGGGCCTGAAGGCCCTTGCTGCGCTTACGAATCCAGATCATCTCTATTTTTTCAGCACCGCCATGACATCGTCGGGATTTCCCATGATCACCGGCTGCTGGTCCAGGCCCTTGAGTT
>DAOTJI010000033.1:0-27405 GCA_035448625.1 Smithellaceae bacterium
GCCACGTCAGATGAGGCTTTCAGAGATCAGGTCGTTCTATTGGCGAAAGTTCTGTTTAAATTTCACTTTAAACCGAAAAAGGCTTGTGTTAATAAAAAAACAGCCATTGTAGGGTTTGTAACGTAATTGCATTTAATCCCATCGCAAAAACGGAAATTCAAAATGTTTGAGAAACTTAAAAGAAGAGGTTTTCAAGTTGTGACGCTTCATCATGCGGAAGCAATACTGAAACACGATATGATCGATGCGGCAGTCGAACTGGAGAGAATTCTCCTGGAGCTTTCAATTCCCGCGGAAGAATTAATACGAGGCGGCGGTGGCGAAAGTTCAATGACCCAGCGGTTGAGACATGCGTTGTCGGAAGGCTACAATTGGAAAAAGCACAACTTTGAAATTAAAAAAATTGTTGACGGTCAGGAAACTGAATCGATAACTCACGAAATTGATCATGTGAAACGTTTTCCGACAGGTACATTTGCTTTGGAAATCGAATGGAACAACAAGGATCCTTTTTTTGACCGTGACCTGGAAAACTTTAAAAGATTACACGCCGATGGAGTCATATCGATCGGTGGAATCATCACAAGAGGCGTTTCTTTACATGAATCTCTACGAGAGGTTACAGCTAAATTCGCCAGAAAGAACGCTATCAATAATTTCAAGGCATTAAGCCAATATTACACTCCGACTCATCGTCAGCAAATGATGATCGAAAAAAGAATAAAGGTAAAGGGATCTTTTGAAGAGGGTTGGGCAGACGCCTTTGTCGCGGATAAGTTCGGTGAAGCAACAACACACTGGAGAAAGCTTGAAGAAAGAGTGAAGCGCGGAGTAGGCAATCCATGCCCTCTTCTGCTGATTGGAATTCCAAAACAGGTCATCGTCCTATAGAAGGGAGTTGCGGAAATATGCCATCAAAGATTTACACGATCGCTCAGCCAAATCCGTCTAATGATTTGATCGCGAAGTTTAATAACCAATATTCCACAATCCTCGCCGATCCCCCCTGGCAATTTCAAAATAGAACGGGAAAAATGGCTCCGGAACACAGACGATTATTAAGATATCCCACGATGGAATTAAATGAAATCATCGAACTTCCTGTTTCAAAACTTGCAGCCGCGAAATCCCATCTATATTTGTGGGTGCCTAATGCTTTGCTGCAGGAAGGTTTAAAGGTAATGAAAGCGTGGGGATTCACATACAAATCCAATTTAGTGTGGTTCAAAATCCGCAAGGATGGCGGGCCGGACGGACGCGGGGTGGGGTTCTATTTCAGAAATGTAACGGAATTAGTGCTTTTCGGAGTCCGCGGCAGCATGAGGACCCTGGCACCGGGAAGAACGCAAGTCAATCTTTTTTCAACGCGTAAACGCGAACATTCGCGAAAGCCTGATGAAATCTACGATCTGATTGAATCCTGCTCACCAGGACCTTATTTAGAACTATTTGCCCGATTTCGTCGTACCGGCTGGGATCAGTGGGGCAACGAAGACGTCGAAGAAAATACCTATTACGGCGTGGCTAAACGAAACGGGCACCATGATCAGCAACTCAGGTTATTGGAAACACCCCGCGGCTACGGCCGGAAACGATGAAAATATGAGCTTGACCACGCCATCGATGCCGCCTACGGCAAAACCAATTTCAAAAACGAAGCCGAGCGCGTCGCGTTTCTGTTTGAACTGTATCAGAAATACACCAGCCTCTTCCCGCCGGAAAAGCTCAAACGCCGCAGGTTTTGATCTCATGCCCAAATATCAGCGCAAAAAGAAACTCCAAGAATACATAGCCAAACACGGCGAGCCTGACGCACTTACGAAATACTTCATTCTTGAGGGTTTTTCGGAAGATGAGATAAAAGATGGGTTGGCACCTTTTGTTGAGGCATGGGAAGAAGCCCTCGTCTGGATTGAAAAAGGCGATGCGGAGGAATATGATTGGGATCTGTGGCAGCGCAGCACATTGTATGAGGTCTTACGCTTTGCCACCGCCGAGCAAATAGAACCTTATCGTGAAAGAATCGAAAAGGCTGATGAGAAATTCAGATCAATGACACATGAAGTTGAAAATTCTTATGGCTATTTGCTGGATAAGAACGAAACCATAAACAGACAGACGCACTGGTGGCTGTTCCGCATTTAATAATGCAGTTTTAACACGAAGCAAAAAACAAAATATCTCTTGAAATTCAATTCATTATTGCCTATTGATAACATACATTCCAACATGGATTGAGAAGATATGGACAAATCCAGGCAAAAGACAATTGATTACTGGCTGGAAGAAAGCGACGAGGCTTTTAAAGTTGCCGAACATCTTTTCGAGAAGAAGGACTATTCCTATTCCCTGTTTTTTGGTCACCTTGCTGTCGAGAAATTGCTCAAGTCAATTTATATACACAGAAAAGCTGAACATGCTCCGCAAATCCATAATTTGGTCAGGCTGGCCCAGCAGGCCGGGCTTATGCTGAATGCCGGGCAAATAGAATCGCTCAACAAGATTACCGCATGTAATCTGGAAGCAAGATATCCTGACGAGAAGCGCAGTTTTCGCCTGAAATGCACGAAACCATTCACAACTGCGCAACTGAACGAAATCCGGGAGATCATTCGATGGCTCAAATCGACGATGACGTCTTAGACAAAGTCCGGACCTTTATCAGGAAGCTCAAAGAAAGCGGTATCGCTGTGGAGTCGGCATACCTGTTCGGATCCTATGCGACCAATCACGCTGGACGATGGAGCGATATTGATGTGGCGGTTGTGTCACCGGATTTTTCTGATGACCGTTTTGATGAACGTCTGCGCCTGATGAAACTTTCCACGGAGATTGACAATCGAATTGAACCCGTTCCTTTTCATTCAGATGCCTTTAACGACACCGACCCCCTGGTGGATGAAATTAAAAAGAGGGGCATTTCCCTTTTGTCTTAAATCGACAGATTATTGTATTTCAGAAACACTCCAAAATCTTTGCTCCTGAAAAACCCAAATACCGCAGAAGCGTTGATTTACGCCCCATCCGCATTCACATCCGGATGATCGGGCTATGTCGCCACCACCCGGTTTTTGCCCTGCGACTTGGCCCTGTACATGGCCGTGTCGGCTTCCGACAGCAGTTCTCCCAGCGTCAGGGTTCCATCAATTCTGACGACGCCGATGCTCAGACTCAGAGGGAATACCAAGCCCTTCAACTCAAAGCGATGCGCCCGAACGGCGGCTCGCAGACGTTCCGCCGCCAACAGGGCTTCCCCGCCGTCGATTCCGTCGAGCAGAACGGCAAACTCGTCTCCTCCCAGCCGAAAGACGATATCTTCCGTCCGCACCGCCGACTTCAGAATATCCGCCAGAATCACCAGAACGTAATCGCCGGCGCCGTGGCCGACGGTGTCGTTGACATCCTTGAAATTGTCAAGGTCTGTGTAGAGGAGCGAACTGACCACCCCGCGTTTCGCTTTGGAAATGCGCCGGCTGAGAATTTCTTCCAGACCGCGCCGGTTCAAAAGGCCGGTAAGCTGATCATGAACGGCGAAATGTTTCAGTTTATCTTCGTAACTCTTGCGTTCGGTGACATCATCGAAAACCGCGACAAAGCAACCCTTTTCCGGGCTGTAAACCGAGATGGACAACTGTTTTGCCAGGGGTTTGAAGTCGATTTCAAATTTTTCAGGATTGCCAGTCAACGCAACCCGGCCGTAAATCTCGAACAACTCCGGAGTCGACTCCTTGACGCCCGGGATCGCCTCGGTGACTTTCTTCCCCTTTACATCCTTCAGTCCCGTCAAACGTTCGAATGCCGCATTGACATCCAGATAGATAAAATCGATCGGGCGTCCTTCGTCGTCATAAAGCATCTTGCAGTAGGCAAAACCTTCCAGCATGTTTTCAAAAAGGGAACGATAGCGCTTCTCGCTTTCCTGCAAGGCTTCGGTGCGCTTCTGGACAAGTTCTTCCAGATGGTCCCGATCATAGCGAAGTTTCACCGACATCTTATTGAACGTCGAGGTGAGTTCACGGATTTCCCTGCCGAACGGCCGATCAAGTTCTTCGCCCAAATGCCCGTCTTGTGTTGCGATTTCATTCGTCTTTTCACGCATGATCTCGAGCGGGGCGAGGAGGTAGCGTCTGTAGAGCCAGAACTGAATGCTAAACAGACAGATCAGAACAACCAGCAGGATACCGGAGAGCTTCCAGGAAAAGACATTGGCCGCCGCATAGGCTTCCGAAAGCGGAATGCGCAGTGAAACAATACTGGCCAATTCCCCTTCCCGGCGGTTAAAGCTTCTTTCCGATCCGTAGTAATCCGTCAATCCTTTCGGAGCATTTTCGGGTCTGCTATGACATCGCAGGCAGGATGCCTCCATGACTTCGCCTTTTTTCAAGACAACAAGATAAGGCTTTCCGTCAATGATGCGGACCTTGGATTCCATTTCCGGCATTTTACCGGCTTTTATGTTTTCAAAAAATACCCGTTCATATTCATCCGCTTCGTTTTCCGGGCTCCTTGCGTCAACGGCTGAATCTTTAAAGGAATATCCGGAAGGGTTCAACGCCTTGAAGAACTTTTCGATCTCGCGGATCGCATAGGTGGAGGACATCCATGTGTGGTCGAAGTAGTCTTTGGAACGGAACGGTTCGCTCCACGCAAAAATACTGGGTTTCATGATTCGGGAAAAGTAGGCATGCGTGGCAAGATTCCGGTCAAGGATAATGCGGGCTTTCGATTGAGCCTCGACGAGCGCCTGCCGGCGCATGCTGTAATTGACGCTGACGACCACAATGACGGCGGCCAGGACGAAGAAGCCGCCGATGCAAAGATTGAGAAACATTCCCAACCTGGCGTTGCGCAACCATCCGACCATCCTGCCCCCTCACTCCCCGGGCCATTCAAACCTTCTTCCGGGGTTTTCAAATGATCAGCGATTCATGTTGCCGGGACTCAACGGCACCCGGTCGTCAAGCCGATCATCTCTCCGTCTCCGCCTCGACGAGGCTGCCCGCGTAGTATTTCTCGCGGAGCTTCGGCTTTTCAATTTTTCCGGTGGGATTTCGCGGCACCGGTTCAAAAAAGATTTTGCGCGGACGCTTGTAGCGCGGCAGAGCCTCGCAGAACCTGGCCATTTCGGCTTCCGAGCCGGTAAAGCCCGGTTTGAGCTCGATGACCGCCGCGACGATTTCACCGAGCCGCTGATCGGGCAGCCCGATCACCGCCGCATCCTTGATCGCGTCGTGCGTGCGCAGGAAGTCCTCGATCTGCACCGGATAGATGTTTTCGCCGCCCGTGATGATGACGTCCTTCTTGCGGTCCACCAGATAGACAAAGCCGTCTTCGTCCATCCGCGCCATGTCTCCCGTATACAGCCAGCCGTCTTTCAGGATTTCGGCCGTGGCTTCGGGGTTTTTATAGTAGCCTTTCATCACGCCGTCGCCTTTGACGCAAAGTTCGCCCACGTCTCCCTGCTTCACGGGGGCGCCGTTTTCATCCACAATCCGGAGCTCCCACTGATAGCCGGCCTTTCCGATGGCGCCGACTTTATGGATATTTTCCAGACCTAAGTGAACGCAGCCCGGGCCGATGGATTCGGACAGGCCGTAATTGGTGTCGTAATCGTGTTTGGGGAAATGCTCTTTCCATCGCCGGACCAGGCTGGGCGGCACCGGCTGCGCGCCGATGTGCATCAGGCGCCACTGATCGAGCTTATAGTTCGACAGTTTGAGATCGCCCCGCTCGATGGCGTCCAGAATATCCTGCGCCCACGGCACCAGAAGCCAGACGATCGTAATCCCCTCATCGGACACCGTTCTCACGATCCATTCCGGTTTGACGCCGCGCAGCAAAACCGCGCGGCTTCCGGCCAGGAAGCTCCCGAACCAGTGCATCTTCGCACCGGTGTGGTAGAGCGGCGGAATGCAGAGAAAGTTATCCTCGCGCGTCTGCCGGTGATGGTTCATTTCGACTTCACAGGACATCATCAGGCTGCGGTGGTGATGAAGAATCGCCTTGGGAAAACCGGTGGTGCCGGATGAAAAATAGATGGCCGCGTCGTCCGCTTCGGAAAGGGGAATACGCGGCGCCACGGAGGAGCAGCACGCGGTGAGCGCGTAATAACTTTCGGCAAACACGGGCAGGTCCTGTCCCACAAACAGGCGGAGTTTAACTTTCGGCATCTGTTCGCGGATCGCTTCAATTCGCTGGGTAAATTCCGGCCCAAAGATCAACACGTCGCAATCGGCCAGATCCAGACAGTATTTGATTTCATCCTCCGTATAGCGATAGTTGAGCGGGACGGCAATGGCGCCCGTCTTGAGGATGCCGAAGTAGATCGGCAGCCATTCCAGACAGTTCATTAGCAATATTCCGACCTTATGCCCTTTTTCCAGGCCTCTTTGCAGAAGAAAGTTGGCCAGGCGGTTGGCCTTGTCGTCAAACTCGCGCCAGGTCATCTCCCGCCGGTAGCGATTTTCCGGATTGGTTTCAACGAGCTCGTAATCCTTCCAGCTCGCCTTGACTTCTTTGATTTGCGGGTTGATCTCCACCAGGCTTGTTTCTTCGCCGTAGAGAGAAGCGTTTCGGGCAAGAATTTCTGTAATGGGCATTGATGATTCCTTCTGGTCTCAGGCTTGAGGGATTTGCGGCGGTATTCCGGGGAATTTAGACATATCAGCTACACACGGCATAAAAACACATTTTTTCCGAACGCACGATACGGATTTCAGGTGTCGATGTCAAGAATATCTTGCCGGCCGCAAACGGCGCTTTGTATTCTCAATGGAAAAGGACATGGTAAATCACGTAAAACCAGGAGAGAATGCCGTGGAAGATGGCCCAGAGCACGGAATGATTGTAGCTGTAACTGATGGTAATGGCCAGCGCCGTGCCGAATGTGATTCCGCTGGTAATGATATGACCCTGCATGGCAACCTCCCTTGATGGAGGAACATGGCGTTTCTTATGGTTGTGAATATAGAACCTCCTCCCGTCGCTGTCAAGAAAAAACAGGCGGCAGGAGATCCCCCCGTCTGAATTATTTAAGTTGAAATCGCACGGACATTGGCCCTATAATGCGCGCGGCGCCAAACCATACAACGTGCCGCATCGAGGCCTATGGAAGAAGAACCGAAGACCAACGAACTTGCCCTGCAGAAAGAAAATCTCCACCTGAAGCAAAGCATCGCCGCGCTGCGCGAGCAGATGGAAAAACTGGAGGCGTCCCGGGAGGAGGCCGTGCAGAAAACCCTCCATGAGTGCCAGGACGAAATCGCCCAGCTTCGCGCCGCCGTTTCCGTCATGCGGGATCAACTTGAAAAAACCTGCTATGAAAAAGATTGCGCGGCCCAGGAGGACATGGCCGCCGCAGGCAACAGGGAAAAGCAACTGACCGACACGATTGCCGCCCTGCGCAACGAGCTGGAGCGCCGGGACATCACGCACCAACGGGACATGGAAGCGATCACCAGGACGCATCACGATGAGGTGGCGCAACTGCGCCGGACCATCCAGGTTTTGAGAGACCGCCTGGAGTCTCTCCATCATTCCTCAACCGCAAAGGCCGAGCCCCATGAAAAACCATCAGAATAAAGCAACGGTAAAACACCTGAACGTAAAGAAGCTGCAAACGCTGCTGGACGTTCCGCGAAAAGTGGCGGCGCTGGAAACCTTAAACGACATTCTGGACGAGCTGATGAAAATCACCACGACCGAACTGGGTGCGGACCGGGGAACGATTTTTCTCAATGATTCGGAAACCGGCGAATTATACTCCCGAGTGGCCCAGGGGAATTTTCACCGGGAAATCCGGCTGCTCAACACCAGCGGCATCGCGGGGGCGGTGTTCCAGACGGGAAAGAGCCTGATCATCCCGGACGCATACAAAGACGATCGCTTCAACCGGTCCGTGGATGAAAAAACAGGCTACGTCACCAAATCGATTCTCTGTGTTCCGATCAAGGCCGCCAAAAATGAAATCATCGGCGTCGCCCAGGTCCTGAACAAGAAGGAAGGGGATTTCACGCCGGAAGACGAGATGCTGCTCGAGGCTATTGCCACGCAGGCCGCCATCGCGCTGCAAAGCACCATTTTCACGGAGCGGATGAATAAATTCCGCACGAAAGAAATGGCGTTCTTTGACGTGGTCGCCGAAGCCACATCGGAAATCAACCTGGGCACACTCCTGCGCAAGGTCATGACGGAGGCCATGCGGATGCTGGATGCCGAACGCTCCACGCTTTTCCTGAACGATGAAAAGACCAACCAGCTTTACTCCAGGCTGGGCGAGGGACTCGGAACGACGGAAATCCGCTTCCCCAACAACGTCGGCATCGCGGGGGCGGTGTTCCAGACGGGGCAAACCATCAATATTCCCCACGCTTACGCCGACCTGCGGTTCAATCCTTCCTTCGACCGGCAGACCGGCTTCTTTACGCGCTCCATTCTCTGCACGCCGGTGACGAACAAATCCGGCAAGATCATCGGCGTCACCCAGGTGCTGAACAAACGGGGCGGACCGTTTACCAAGGAAGACGAAATGCGCCTCAAGGCCTTCACCGCGCAGGTCGCCATCGCCCTGGAAAACGCCAAGCTCTTCGATGACATTCAAAACATGAAGAACTACAACGAGGGCATGCTGGAAAGCATGTCCAACGGCGTGATCACGCTCAACGAAGACGGAAAGATCATCACCTGCAACGCGGCGGGCCTCCGGATCCTAAAAGTTTCCGCAGCGGAGATCCTGAACCGAAAGGTGGAGGAATTTTTCACCGGCGGCAATGCCTGGGTGCTGGAAAAAATCGACAAGGTCGGGAAAACGCAGACGCAGGACGTCATCATGGACGCGGATCTGGAATTCGGGGACAACCGGCTGTCCGTCAATCTGACGGTTCTTCCCCTCCTCAGCGTGGAGAAAAAGAAGCTGGGGACGATGATCGTCATCGAGGACATCTCGAGCGAGAAGCGCATGAAGTCCACCATGTCCCGGTATATCGACCCGGCGCTCACCGACCAGATCATGGACTGCACGGACGATTTCATGGGAGGCAAAAGCCTGACGGCCACGATCCTGTTTTCCGACATCCGCGGTTTCACCACGCTGACCGAAGAGCTGGGGGCGCAGGGAACCGTCGCCCTGCTCAATGAGTATTTTACGCTGATGGTGGACTGCATTCAGAAGCAGGGCGGCATTCTGGATAAATTCATCGGAGACGCCATCATGGCGGCCTTCGGCATCCCCTTCGCGCATGACGATGATGAAGACCGCGCCGTTCGGGCGGCTATCCACATGATCACCACGCTTCGGGCGTGGAATCAAAAGCGCGCCGAACAGGGCAAAAAGCCGATCCGGATCGGGATCGGCCTGAACACGGATGCCATCGTCTCCGGAAACATCGGTTCACCCAAGCGCACGGATTACACGGTCATCGGCGACGGCGTCAACCTGGCCTCGCGCCTGGAATCCGCCTGCAAGCAGTATCACGCTTCCATTCTGATCAGTGAAAACACGCACCAGAAACTGAGGGGCACCTACCGCATGCGGAAGGTGGACCGGGTGGTGGTCAAGGGAAAAACGGAACCGGTGAACATTTACGAAGTGCTCGATTATCACACCGAAGAAACGTATCCCAACCTGATGGACGCCATCCATCATTTCACGCACGGCCTGGATTGCTATCAGAAAGGGCAGTGGGACAGGGCGATTGAGGCGTTCCGGCGCGGATTGTCCTTGAACGGCGGCGATCAGCTTTCCCAGATGTATATCGACCGGTGCGAATACATGAAAAGTCACCCGCCGGCCGGCGAGTGGAACGGCGTGTTCGTCATGACGTCAAAGTAGGTGCGCAAAAGTCTTGTCAGGCCTCACGTCGAGGATTCCAAAACGCTTTTCTGAATGGCGTCAAAATACTCGTCGGCTTCCTTCGTGCCGGCAAACAGCCTCATTCCCTCGAGCAGGTTGGCAATTTCAAACACCTTCTCGATCTGCGGCTGAACGTTCATCATGTACACCGCGCCGCCCTGACCGGACATGAATCGCCTCGTTTTCAAAATGATGCGCAGGCCCATGCTGGAGATGTAATCGAGCCCGGTCATATCGAAAACGACGGCCCTGGTTTCGGGCATCAGAATCGAAGAAACTTTCGTGTCGCATTCTTCGGCGGTCGTCTGGTCAAGCCGTCCGATGAGCGAAACGAACCAGAACCCGGGCCTTTTGGTTTCTATTTGGATCGTCAGAGACATTGCCTTTCTCCTTTTCCTGAAATCAAACCGGCGACCGGCGGCATCACCCTGCGGTCTTTCCGCAGATTCGGGCGACGGCTTCGAGAAAGAGGTCCATTTCCCCGTCGGTTCCGATGCTCACCCGAAGGAAATGATCGATTCTGGGTTTGTCAAAAAAGCGCACGAGAATGCCCTGCTCCCTCAGCTTTTGGAAGAGAACGCGGGCGGGTGTTTGCGGGTGGCTGACGAACAGAAAGTTGGCCCGAGAAGGAAGAATCCGGAATCCGAAATTTTCCAGCCGGGACGCCACCCGGCCTCGAGTCCGGATAATCTTCGATCGGGTTTCCTGAAAATACGCTTCGTCCGCGATCGCCTCGCGGGCCCCCGCCTGGGCAAGGCGGTCCACCGTATAGGAATTGACGGAATCTTTGACCCGAATGATCCCCTCGATCAGTTCACGGCTTCCCAGGGCAAATCCCACCCGCAGTCCGGCCAGAGAATAGGATTTGGACAGCGTGCGGATCACCAGCAGATTCGGAAAGCGGGCAATCAGGCCGGCGGACGATTCGCCTCCGAAATCGACGTAGGCCTCGTCCAGCACCACCACGCTGTTTTCATTGCACCGGAGGATCCTTTCGATGGATTCGAGAGGAACCCCGATGCCGGTGGGCGCGTTGGGATTGGCAATGAGAATTCCCCCGTTTTCCTGAAGATAGCCTTCAACCGACAGACGAAATTGCTCGTCGAGCGGCACCAGACGGCAAGGAATCCGGAAAAACTGAGCGTACACCGGATAAAAACTGTAGGTGACGTCGGCGAAAAGGATGGGAAGGCCCTCCGGCTCAAAGAAAGCCGGAAAGCAGAAGGCCAGGAGTTCATCCGAGCCGTTGCCGATGTAAACGTTTTCCCTCGTGAGACCGAAGGACGAAGCGATGGCATCTCTCAGCGCATCGCCCGACGGATCCGGATAAAGCCGCAGCGTTTCATCAGCCGCGCTTCGGATGGCCTCGAGGACCCTGGGAGAAGGCGGATACGGATTTTCATTGGTGTTGAGTTTGATGTACTTCCGGTCTTTGGGTTGTTCTCCCGGAACATAGGGTTTGATGTTTTTGGTTGTCTGGCTCCAGAACCGGCTCATATCCGCTCATCCGTCGATCGTCTTTTCACCATTTGCAGAGTTCATATAGGAAATGAGCCAATATTTCCATTCATATCTTAAAGATGCCGCTCAGAATGTATCCCGCCGCAATCAGCGCCTGGGTAAGCAGAACCAGCAAAACGTTGGCGGACATGGCTTTGAGCAGCGTTTCCCTGTCGTCATACCGCAGCGCCCCTCTGATGACCCGGACGGCAAGGGGAAAGGTCAAAAGAGACAAAAGCGTCAAGGCGGGCATGGAACCGCAGAGGACCGCCCCGATCACCCAGCCATAGACCAGTACGGTGAAAAGAGAAAAGAAATACGCCGCATTTTTCTTGCCGGCGACGATCGGCAGCGTCCGCCTGCCCACGGTGATATCCGCTTCCACGTCCGGAAACTCGTTGATCAGAAGCAGATTGTGCACCAGGAAAAATGAAGGCATCGAGGCGATGAAGGAGCTCATCGAATATTCGCCGGTATGAACGAAGTAAGCCCCCATGACGGGCAGAATGCCCAAGCCCAGGCCGGGTGACCACTCGGGATATCCCATCTTGAGAATGAGGGGGGTGTATAAAACGATCAGGAGGGCGGCCGCCACGAGCAGCGGCAGGAGCATCCAGCCCGATTGCACAACAAAAAACCAGGCGATCGGAATCAGGACGGCAAAGCAGGCAATCCCCAGCCACAAAATCTGGGAAACCGTCAACTGGCCGGTCGGCGCCGCGCCGCTTCCGCCGCTGAAAGGGGTGCGCAGCGTTCTATAGTCCAGGCCGCTTCGGGCATCGAAATAATCGTTGAAAATATTCACCCCCGCGTGGGCGACCAGAAGGCCGAACGTGGCCAGAAGCGCGTAGGCGAAATGAAACGGCGAACCGAAGCACCTGGATTCATACCAGGCGACGGCGGCCCCCAGAACGCCCAGTGTGAGCGCCAGGATCAGAAAAGGGATGCGAATAACGGTGATGATGCCTTGGAGTGTCATCGGTTGGTTCGTTGACCGTCCTTTCCGTGAAATCGGCCTGCTCTTTAGCAGATGATGCCTCTTTTTAGCAAATCAATTTTCCACGGCCTCCGCCGGTCACGGCGCCTGCCCGCTATCTTGCCGGGGAAAGATGACCCATGGAAAGGCGCGGCGGTTGCACAAAAGGCCCATCCGGTCAAATGTCTGCCGGCTCCGAGATCATTTCTTGGGCCGGATAGGGTTTCAGGACACCGGCAAGAAGGGCGGGGTCCTGAATTTTCACATTCAGCCACAGCTCCCGCGCGGCTTTCGGCACGATGACCGGCATGCGGTCGTGGACGGCGGCCACCGCCTCGTTGGCCCTCGTGGTGATAATGGTGCAGGTGTCCAGCGGTTTTTGACCGGCGGCCGCCCATTGCTCATAGAGGCCGGCAAAGACAAACGTCTCACCGGATTTCAGGCCGAACCGGAACGGCTTCTTCGACATCCCTTCTTTTTTCCATTCGTAAAATCCGTCGGCGGGAATCAGGCATCTTCGCTTCCGAAAGGCGTTTTGAAAGGCGGGCTTTTGCGCGACCGTCTCCGCGCGGGCATTGATGAGCCTCGGGCCGATGGACGGGTCTTTCGCCCAGAAGGGAACCAGTCCCCACCAAAAAGAAGCCAGCCTGTTCCCGCGGGCGGTTCCGATCACCGCGGGAACAGGCCGGCCCGGATGGATGTCGCGGTCCGGTAAAAATGAAAGGGAAACATCGGCCACGCCGAAGAGCTCTGCGACAACCGATAAATCCGTGACCAAAACAAACCTGCCGCACATGGGCTTTTACGCCTGCATTACAGTTTGATCTTGCCCTCTTTCAGGGTATTCGTGGGCTTGAAGATGTCCAGCGGGAACTTTTTGTATATTTCCCCCAGCTTGAACACCAGCTCCGCGTAACCGATGCCCTGGGCCAGCGCAAAGGGGCCGAAGGGCGAGCCGCCGCCGTTGGCCATCGCCAGGTCGATCTCCTTGGGATCATCGACCACGCCTTCTTCCAGAAGCTTCGTGGCTTCGTTGACCTGCAGCGCGATCAACTGGTTGATGTCGTATTCCTTGGTCGCCTTCGCCAGATCGATCGAGGGTCTGCCCGCCGACCAGTCATAAAATCCTCTGCCGGTTTTTTTGCCCAGATGGTTGATCTTCAGGTAGGACATCATCGCCTCGGAGGGCTTGTAGTCCGGGGACAAAACCTGCGCGAAATACTCCAGCCCGTGCGCGGCGACGTCGATGCCGACATAGTCCACCAGTTCGAACGGCGCCATCGCCATCAGGGGCTTGAACGCCGCATCAAATTCCTCCGGGGACGGATGGCCCACTTCCAGAATTTTGGAAAGCAGAACCAGTGTCGGTTCGTTGACCCGGTTGTAGATGAAGCCCGGGGAATCCTTCTTGACGATGACGGGAACCTTTTTGATCTTTTTGGCGATGTCGTATCCCACCTGTATGGATTCGTCGGACGTTCCCCTGCCCTTGATCACTTCCACCAGCTTCATCAAAATGGCCGGGTTGAAAAAATGATACCCGATGACCTTGTCGGGCCGCTGCGTGGCGGAGGCAATGTCGGTGATGCTGATGTTGGAGGTGTTGGAGGCCAGGATGGCGTGCTTCGGCGCGTACCGGTCGATTTCGGCGAAAACGCTCTTCTTGAGTTCCAGCTTTTCCGGCACGGCTTCAATAACGAAATCCGCGTCCTTCACGGCTTCCTGAAGATCCACCATCGGAATCAGCCGCACCAGCGCGTGGGCAAAGGCATCCGGCGTGATCTTTCCCTTCTCCTTGAATTTCTCCAGACTCTTGATGATCCCCGCGACGCCTTTATCGACGAACTTCTGTTCGATATCGCGCAGGACCACCGTATATCCTCCCATCAGACAGGAAGCCGCGATCCCGTGCCCCATATCCCCCGCGCCGATCATGGCAATCTTTTTTACATCTTCAGCTTTCATCATGTTTCTCCTTTCCGAATGTCCGCGGGGAACGGATTCAAACCGTACCCCGCATTATGAAATTATTTCTTCAGTTTGGCCAGCTCTTCATCCCGCAGAATCTTGCGCAGGATCTTTCCGACGGCCGACTTGGGAACGGCCTCGCGGAATTCCACGATTTTGGGAACCTTGTAGGCCGTCATTTTCTGCTTGCAGAAATCGATGATCTCCTGCTCGCTGGACGTTTCGCCGGGCTTCAGGACAACAAATATCTTCACCGTCTCGCCGCGGTAATCATGCGGAATCCCGACGGCCACTGCTTCGGCCACCTTGGGATGCTCGTAGAGGACCTCCTCGATCTCCCGCGGATAAATATTGAAGCCGCTGGCGATGATCATATCCTTCTTGCGGTCCACGATAAAGATGAAGCCGTCTTCATCCACCTGCGCGATATCGCCGGTATGGAGCCAGCCGTCGCGCAATTGATTTTTGGTTTCCTCGGGATTGTTCCAGTACTCCTTCATCACGGTCGGCCCTTTGACGAGCAGTTCGCCGGGCTCGCCCGGTTTGACGTCTTCTACGCCGTTTTCCACATCCACCAGCCGGAAATCGTTGTCCGCCATGGGAATGCCGATGGATCCGACTTTATGGTACGATAGAGGATTCGCAATCGTAATGGAGCTGGTTTCACTGAGCCCGTATCCCTCGTTGAAGGTGATGCCCAGATCGATCACGCGTTCGATCAGCTCCACGGGCATCGGCGCTCCGCCGGAATTCAGCAGTCCGATGTAACGGCCCAGGTCGAGATGGGCCGCTTTGGGATGGTTGACGATCGCGGTGATCATGGTGGGAACCGCGGGGAAATAGGTGATGTGTCCGGCCTTGATGATCGTGTCCAGGATTTCGTCAATGTCAAAGCGCGGAACGATCACCTGGGTGGCGCATCCGAAAAACGACCAGTTCATGGCCACGACATTGCCGTACACGTGGAAAAAGGGAAGGACGCACAGCGCGCTGCGTTCCTGCTGCGGCATCGCCTGGGGCGAATAGGCGCCGGGCGACGCCCACAGGCCGGCCTGGAACGTGGCGGCCACCAGATTGGCGTGCGTCAGCAGCGCGCCCTTGGGGAATCCCGTCGTGCCGCCGGTGAACTGAATCATCGCCGGATCCGAAGGCACGACCGGCACGCGGGGCGGACGGGTGTCTTTGCAGTTTTCGATCAGCTCGGAAAAATGCAGCCAGCCTTCCTCCAGGTCCAGGCTTTTGGCGTTGCTTACGCCCAGCCCGTTGATGTAGTCCGTAATCTTCGTCACAATGACGCGCTTGAGGCCGGTGGCCGCGGCCGTCTTGCGGACATTGTCCAGAACCATATCAAAGGTGATCATGGTCTCCATCGAGGTGTTTTCGACGATGAACTGCAATTCGTTCACCGTGTAGAGCGGGTTCATGTTCACGACGATTGCGCCCAGGTGCATGGTGGCCAGATAGGCGACGATAAACTGCGGACTGTTGGGCAGGTGAATGCCCACGCGGTCGCCTTTCTTGACACCCTGCCCGGCCATCGCGTTGGCCAGCCGGAGCACCTGCTCGCGGACCTGCCAGAACGTCAGCTCGCTTCCGTAGAAACGGGTGCAGATCTTGTTCGGCTGAACACCGGCGGTCAGCTGAAAGATCCGCTGCGCCGGATATTGGGGATAGCGGATTGTCTGAGGCACATAGTAGTCATAAAATTTCTGCCAGGGTCTGCTTGCCATCTTCGATACCTCCTCGGTCAGTCAGTGATCAGGGGCGGGGAGCGGCCTGTGCCGGCCACTCCCCGCTGCGGTTGTTTTCAGACTTTTTTTTCCGGTGATTCCGGCGCCGCTACTCCTTCAGCGCACCGGTGAAGTTTTCGGATTCCGCCTTGATCGCCGCGCCCTCGTTGTTCATCACGCATTCCACGCGGCCGAAGAATTTCGGAAATTCCGCGCCGATGAAAAACTGCGCCGAGAGCACCCGGCCGTTGTAATAGGCGGCTTCGGGATTGGTCTCCAGGATCTTCTTGCGGTCCGCGCCTTTGGCGTCGCCCAGGAGCTCCCTGGATTTTGGAACGGTAATGGTCAGGCTCCACAGGTGGAGCCAGGCCACGATCAGCGGGAACATCGCCTGCTGCATCGGCGTGGCGTTGGCCACCAGCGCCAGGAATTTGCCTTCCTGAAGCTGCTTCACCATCATGCTGATAATTTCATCGAATTTCGCGATGCCGCGCTCCACCGGAGCGACGTAACGCTCGTCCACAATGCCCTTGGCTTTGGCGACGGTGTCCGCGAAATATTTCTTCAGCATCGAGTAGTTGAACATATCCTTGTTCATCAGGATCTTGCGCATCTGCAGATCCAGCGACTGAATCGCGTTGGTGCCCTCGTAGATGGAGAAAACCTTCACATCGCGGGCATACTGCTCGACCGGATACTCCTGGCAATAGCCGTAGCCGCCGTAAACCTGCATGGCTTCAGCCGTTACCAGCCAGGCCGCATCGGAAATGCCGGCTTTGACGATGGGGGTCAGGATTTCCACGATGCCCGTCGCCGCCTTCACTTCTTCCGGCGACTGGGAATAATGCATGATGTCTTCATGATAGGCGAGGAAAAGGCAGAGCATGCGCATGCCCTCGATCGTGCTCTTCATGTACAGCAGCATTCTTTTGACGTCCGGGTGCTCGATGATCGGAACCCGGGGAGCCTTGGGATTCATGGACTGCGTGATATGGACGCCCTGAACGCGGTTGCGGGCGTATGTAACGGCGTGCATGTAGGCGGCGGAAGACACGGCTTCGGCCTGAACGCCGGTGTGGATGCGGGCCGCATTCATCAGCATGAACATGACCTTCATCCCCTCGCGTTCCTTTCCCAGAAGATAGCCGATGCACTTGCCGTTGTCGCCGAAATTGAGCGTCGAAGTGGCATTGCCCTTGAGCCCCATTTTGTGTTCAATGCCGGTGCAGTAAACATCATTGCGCTCGCCGAGCGTCAGGTCGGGGTTGACCAGGAATTTGGGCACGACGAAAATCGAAATCCCTTTGGTCCCTTCCGGGTCGCCTTCAATGCGCGCCAGCACGGGATGAATGATGTTTTCCGTCATGTCATGCTCGCCGTTGGAGATAAAGATTTTCTGGCCGGAAATCAAAAACGTGCCGTTGGGCCGGCGGATGGCCTTGGTCTTGAGCGCTCCCAGGTCGGATCCCGCGCCGGGTTCGGTGAGGCACATCGTGCCGCCCCACTTGCCCTCGAACATTTTGGGCAGAAACGTCTTCTTGACCTCTTCGGAACCGAACGCCTGGATGATGTGAATGGCGCCCGTAATGGCGCCGCAGTACATGGTCAGCGATGTGTTGCCTGCGTTGAAATACTCGGCCGCCGCCATCGAAATCGAAGAGGGCATCCCCATTCCGCCGATTTCCTGCGGGAACGCCAGCGTGTGAAAGCCCGCCTCGATATAGGCGTTGAATCCCTTGTGGAAGGATTCGGGCACCTTGACGGAATTGGCTTTGGGATCGAATTTCAACCCGACCGTGTCGCCGTCGCGGTTTGAGGTATAAAACTGCTGCAGGGCGATTTTTTCGGCCAGGTCCAGCGTATCCTCATAAACCGAGCGATCAAATTCTTTCAGATGATCAAACCGGTTGAGTTTCTCCAGTTCCAGCATTTCAAACAGGGTAAAGCGAACATCACGGGAATCGACTAACTGATTTAACGACATACCTGCCTCCTTAAAATTTTTACAACGAGTGTTTGTTGTTTTTTCTTAGCAGATCAATAATGAAAAGCAAGAAATATATTGTGAAACAAACCGGGTTTTATTATACGAGTCCCAATGAAGAAAACCGTTCGACATCAGGCGGTGGAAATCTTAACCCACATCTCGCAAAGCAACGCTTTCGCAGGCGATCTGCTGGATTCTTGCCTTGAAAAACAAAGCCTTTCCCGGACGGCGGACGGCCGCCTGCTGACCCACCTGGTCTATGGCGTTCTGCGGATGCGGGGGCATCTGGACTGGATTCTGGCCCGTCTGTATCGCGGCAACTACTCGAAAATGGAAGAGAATATCAAAAATGTCCTGCGGACGGGATTGTATCAGCTCAGATTCAGCGACCGGCTGCCGGCCTTTGCGGTCGTGGACGAAGCGGTGAAAATTGCAGGGCGCGTCCATTCACGGGCGGGAGGACTGGTGAACGCCGTCTTGCGAAGCTATCTGCGCGGTCCGGACCTTTGCTCTTTCCCCGACGAGAACGCAAATCCGGCGGAATATATTGCAGCCTATCATTCCCACCCCCTGTGGCTGGTGAAAGGATGGCTGGATCTTTACGGCCGGAAGGACACGGAGGCGCTTTGCGCCGCCGACAATGAAATGCCGCCTTTGACGGTTCGCGTCAATCCGCTGAAATCCGGCCGCCGGGGGCTGACGGAAAAACTGATCCAAGCCGGTTTTCAGGCCGAAGAAACCCCTTGGTCTCCCGAGGGCATCCATATTGCTTTTGCCCCTCTGCCGGTTCAAAAAACCGTTTTCTTCGCTGACGGACTCTTGCGCATTCAGGACGAGGCGTCCCAATTGATCTCCTATCTGGTCAATCCCCGAAAAGGTCAAAAAATTCTTGATGTTTGCGCGGGGAGCGGCGGCAAAACCACGCATCTGGCCGCCCTTATGAAAAACGAGGGCCGAATGGTTGCCATGGACCGGAATTTAGAAAAAATCGAGCAATTGCAAAACGATGCATCAAGAATGGGAATCCGCATCATCGAGGCAATTCGGGCGGATGGAGAGTTGCCGCTATCCTCAGAATATCACAATCAATTTGACGCAGTTTTCGTGGATGCCCCCTGCTCCGGAACCGGCACGCTGCGGCGAAATCCGGAAATCAAATGGCGGCTGCAACCCGGCGATATCGACCGGCATGCCGGAACGCAGAATTCCATTTTGCGAAACGCGGCGGCGGCGGTTGCCCCGCACGGAATCCTTGTGTATGCCACCTGCTCCCTTTTACCCCGGGAAAATGACGGGGTGGTCCGGCAATTTCTGGCGGATTGCCCTCATTTTCGCCTTGGTCCGCCGGATTCGCCTGCAGTGCTAAATCTGACGGATCCTAACGGAATATTAAGAACTTACCCCCATCGCCATTCGATGGACGGTTTTTTCGGCGCCGTTTTCCGTCGCCGGATTTAATTTGACGGATTCCACGCAATCATGCTAGTTTACCACCCCGTTACAATGAGGAGATGAAACGATGTTGATTCAGCAAATGCAGGTCGGCCACATGGCGGTTTTCGCCTACCTGGTGGGGGACCCCATCACCGGGGACGCGCTGGTCATCGATCCGGCCGACAACGCCCATGAAATTCTTGCCCTGGCGGCAAAAAACAATCTGCGCATCCATTACATCGTCAACACGCACGGCCACGTAGACCACATCGGCGGCAATGCCCAGATGAAAAAACTCACGGGCGCCAAAATCATTATCCATGAAGATGACGCCTTCATGCTGACTTCGACACCGGCCAACATACTCCGGATGTTCGGGGCAGCGCAGTCACCGCCGGCCGACCTGCTCGTCTCCGACGGACAGGTGATTTCCACGGGCAATATCGAACTGAAAGTTCTCCATACGCCGGGCCATTCACCCGGCGGAATATGCCTTTACACGCCGGGCTACGTTTTTACGGGCGATACGCTGTTTGTGGAAGCCGTCGGCAGGACCGATTTGCCCGGCGGCTCCTGGCAAACCATGTACCAGGCCATCCAGACGAAACTTTTCACCTTGCCGGACGACACCAAAGTGATGCCCGGCCACAACTACGGCCGCACTCCGACGTCCACCATCGGCCATGAAAAATTATACAACCCCTCCGTCCGATAAAGGAAAAACAGACCTATGACCAAAACGATTTCACAGACCCGTTTTTCAAAACTGAAATTCCTCAAGCGCGGCAAGGTGCGCGACATCTATGCCGTGAGAGATTACCTGCTTCTGGTGGCGACGGACCGGATCTCGGCCTTCGACGTGATCATGCCCAACCCGATTCCGGGCAAGGGCGAGATCCTGAACAAAATGTCCCTCTTCTGGTTCAAGAAAATGGAAGACATCATCGGCAATCATATCGTATCCGCGGATGCCGCTGATTTCCCCGAGGAGTGCGCCCCCTATGCCGAAGCCCTTGAGGGACGAAGCATGCTGGTTCAACAGGCAACCCCCCTGCCGGTGGAATGCATCGTGCGGGGCTACCTGTCCGGCTCCGGCTGGCAGGAATACCGTCACAGCCAGTCCGTGTCCGGCATCAAACTGCCCGCGGGCCTCAAAGAATCCAGCAAACTGCCGCAGCCGATCTTCACGCCGACCACCAAAGCACCCCAGGGCGAGCATGACGCTCCGATCACACAGTCGGAAATGGAGGACATCATCAGCACCGAAACCACCGAACAGGTCATTCAGAAATCCCTGGCCATTTATGAACGAGCGGCGGCGATCGCCCTCAACGCCGGGATCATCATCGCAGATACCAAAATGGAATTCGGCCTGATCGGGAAAAAATTGATTTTGATTGATGAATTGCTGACGCCCGACTCATCGCGTTTCTGGCCCGCCGATGATTACGAAGAAGGGCGCCCGCAGAAGAGCTTCGACAAGCAGTTTCTGCGGGATTATCTGCTGTCCATTGCCTGGAACCAGAAGCCGCCGGCGCCCGAATTGCCGCCGGACATTATCGAGAAAACCCGTGCAAAGTATGAAGAAGCATTTTCCCGTCTGGTAAAATAAAATATCCAAGGCCATTGACAGACGCTGCATCGTAATTACATTACGCGGTGTTTATCTTCGCGTCGTCATGATGTAAGGAGGCATTCCTTGGTCGGAAAAAAACTGCCGGATTACCGATTAAAACAGAAAATCCTGTATATCGACAAAACCTCTCCTGAATCGCTGATCAGCTACGGGGACCTGTACCGGGAAGCGGGAGCTCTCTCCGATGCGCTGGACTTCTACGCACGGGCGTCGCATTCGGCGGGCCTGCGGAAAATCCGGGAGAGCGCGCTCCAAAGCGGCGATGTTTTTCTTTTTCAGGGCGCGGTGAAAGCTCTGGGGCTGGAGGTTCGGGACGAGGAGTGGGAAAACATCGCCGAGACGGCCGCCCGGCTTAAAAAATTCTCCTTTGCCGAACAGGCCCTGAAAAAAATCAGCAACGCCGAACGGGCAAACGCGCTCGCGACACGGATCAAAGCGGAGGAAGCAAAGCACGTCGTATGACCAAGAAGGATTACTACGAAATCCTGGGCGTCGGCAGAAACGCCACGGATGAAGAACTGAAAAAATGCTACCGGAAAATCGCCATGCAGTGCCATCCCGACCGGAACCCGGGCGACAAGCAGGCGGAAGAACGGTTCAAGGAAGCAGCCGAAGCCTACGAAGTATTGAGCGACCGGCAAAAGAGGGAAATCTACGACCAGTTCGGCCATGCGGGCCTGAGCAATACCGGATTTCAGGGATTCAGCGGATTTGACGACGTGTTTTCCAGCTTCGGCGACATCTTCGAGGATGTCTTCGGATTCGGCCGGGGACGGGGCGGCCGTCGAACGCGTTCAGCGGCAAGGGCGGGTGCCGATCTGCGCTATGACCTGAAAATTTCTTTTCTCGACGCGGCGTTCGGAATGACCACCACGATCGAACTCGAGAAGCTTCACGCCTGCCGTGAATGCGAGGGAACGGGCGCGGCGGCGGGATCGACCCCTTCCACATGCCCCACCTGCCACGGCAGAGGCCAGGTGGTTCAATCGAGCGGCTTTTTCACCATCAGCTCCACCTGTCCCCATTGCGGCGGCCACGGCAGAGTCATCGCCAAGCCCTGCTCCGCCTGCCGGGGCACGGGCAAGGAGAGGCGGCATAAAACCGTCGAGCTGAAAATTCCCGCCGGCGTGGAAACCGGTTCACGCCTGCGCCTCCGGGGTGAAGGCGAAGCGGGGGAGATGGGAGGACCCAGCGGAGACCTGTATGTTTTTCTGCAGGTGGAAGACCACGAATTCTTCGTTCGCTCGGAAGACGATATTTTGTGCCGCGTCCCGATCTCCTTTGCCCAGGCCGCTCTCGGCGCAACGATCGAAGTGCCCACCCTGAAAGAAAAAGAAAAAATTAAAATTCCCAGGGGAACGCAAACCGGCCAGACCTTCCGTCTGAAAGGCAAGGGAATCCCCCATCTCCAGGGATACGGCCGCGGAGACCAGATCATCGAAGTCTTTGTCCAGGTCCCGACGGAGCTGACCCGAAAGCAGGAGGATCTCCTGCGCGAATTCGAAAAAAGCTCGCGACAATAAAGTTGCAATCCCCTCCACAATATGTTTACAATGCCACAACTTGAACAGCCCGGAGGAATGCACGATGAAAAGTAAAACAGGTCGTCTCGTGGTTTGCTTCTTTGCCCTGATGTCCCTTGCGGGATGCGGGGCTCTGGTGGCCGGCGGAGCGGTGGTCGGCGCGGGCGCGGGAACCTATTTGTACGCCAACGGCGAGCTGAAGACGGACTATTCGGCTCCTTTTGATACCGTCTGGAGCGCCTGTGAGAGAACGGTCGCGGAAATGCGCGGAACGCAAGTTCAGCCCGTTCGGGAAATCGCCAAGGGAACCATTTCGGCCGTCATCAACGATGAGAATGTGAAAATTGAAATTGCCTATCGGGCAAAAAATCAGACGACGGTCGGCGTTCGTGTAGGTCTGATCGGCAACAAACTGTCTTCCCAGGTGATCCATGATAAAATAGCCGATCAGCTGGCCAAACGGTAGGGAATTGCGACGCCCCGCCGGGGTCGGCGCTGGCATCTTCATGAACAAAAAACTCCTTTTCGGCATCCTGCTGGGCGCGGTCCTGATATACTTTTCCGTTCGGGGCATCCATTTCAACGACACGCTCGCCTCCCTCAAGAATATTCATCCGGGGTGGGCGGCGCTGTCCCTTTTCTACATCGTGCTCATGCAGGCCCTGCGATCCTACCGCTGGGGCGTCATCCTCGAACCGATGGAAAAGATTTCCCAGGGAACGCTCTTTGCCGTCACCAGCGTCGGATTTCTGGCGATTGCCGCGATACCGGCCCGAATCGGTGAACTGGCAAGGCCCTATCTCATCTCGCGAAAAAGCTCCATCCAGATGTCCTCGGCACTCGGCACCATTGTCGTGGAGCGGGTTCTCGACAGCCTGGCCGTCTTGTCCATCACCATCATGGTTCTTCTCACGCAGGATCAACTGCCGCCCTGGATGTTCAAATCCGGAATTCTTTTTTTTCTTCTGACCCTGATGATGATCGCCTTCGTGATCGGGCTGGTCCGGCGCAGGGAAACCGCCGTTGCCGTCATCGACTGGATCCTGAAACGGATGCCCGGCACGCTTGCGCAAAAAGTCAATCCCCTCATCCATCATTTCATCGACGGCTTCCAGGTCATCACCGACGTCAAACGGCTGCTGTACCTGCTGGCGTTGTCCGCCGTGGTCTGGCTGGTGGACGTCGCCGCCATTTACACGCTGCTCAAGGCCTTCGGCTTTGATCTGCCGGTGCTGGCGGCTTTTGTGGTCATGGTGATCCTGATCGCGGGCATCGCCATTCCCACCGCGCCGGGTTTTATCGGCAACTGGCATTACGCCTGCATCCTGGGGCTGAGCCTGTTCGGGATTGCCAAACCGGAAGGCCTGTCCTTCGCGCTGGTTTATCATTTCCTGTCGATGATGGTTGTCGTCATTCTGGGCGTGGTGTTTCTGCCGTTCAATAAATTTTCGCTTTCGGAAATGACCGGGCAAATGAATCAATAGGGTTCATCCGATTTATGCGTGCTTTTATCTCATTCTCCTGCAAAGCCAATGAATTCATTAACGGAGATAAGTTGAAGATTACCGATTGAAGGAGAGTGACGCCAGCAGTGACCGGCGGAGAACCCGCCGCCCACCCTCTACTTCATGACCGCTATAGGAAAATCCATACCGTGAAGCGTCTTCTGCGGTATCTGTTCATAGCCCCATTTCTTGTACGTGAGCTGCGGCAGCAGTTCTTCCACATACGTCGCCACGCCGTTGATCGTTATTTTCCCTTCCTTGTCCGCCGCCTTGCCTTTCAGGGCCTCCAGCAAGGTATAAGTGAATACGCCGTGCCCTTCGTATCCTTCGAGCGCAACCTGGTTCTTGCTGCTCGCCACAATGGTGGCCCTGCCCACGGCCCTCGTAAGTTTGTTGATGGCGGTCTTCTCCAGGACACCCCGACTTGCGATGGCTTCGACAAAAGAGCCGCTGTTGCATGTGTCCAGCAGCAGCAGGGATTTCATTGCCTGAATCTTCGCCAGGTATTTCTTGAAATCCGTCATGGACACGCCTTGGGTTGCGATTGCGTCGTCTCCGGTGTACCGGAAATTGACGGGAAGGTAATAGTACGCACCGTCCTTTTCGTTCGTGATCCCATGGCCGGCAACGAAGAGGATGAAGACGTCCTCCCTTTTCGTCTTCCTGCCGATATCCGCAAACATCGCATCAAGCTTTTCCTTGGTGACGTCCTCGTCGTAAAGCCTATGGGTATGGACGGTATGGAACAGCGATTTGGACGTCCCTCCCAAGAGCTTTTCCATTTCCACCGCGTCGTTGATGGAATACTTGAGCCGCAGATCTCCGTCCCGGTACTTGTCGATTGCGATGGTCAGGATGTGCAGATCGGGTCTTACCGCCTGCGTCTGTTTGTATACGATTGCGATCGCGTCGCGGTCGGACTCGATGGTGTTGTCTCTGTTGTATGCCATCAGGGAGATGACATTCCGATCGTTCTGGAGTGTGATAAGCTGCTCGAAGGAATGGCACTGATCTTCTTCAGAAGCGCTTCTATCCGTAACCTTTACGCCTCTATCCCCGGCAACGATGGATACCGGCATGTCGTTCAGGTACAGCGTGATGTCGCCGATGCCTCCGCCAACATCGCAGATCTGGGCTTTCAGCGTCATGTCCCTTTTATTCGAGTCTCCGGAAGCCGTGAGCATCTTAACCTTCGGGGCGACGGTCTTGGCGTTCAGCAGCCTCTCGACCTTGATGTTTTGTGCATATACAGAAATATCCCTGCCATGCAGCTTTGCCGTTATGAGATCGGGCCGGTAGTATGTGTCGTAGAGTTTCTCGACGGGAATGAAGTCGGCCGCCCTGTCCTTTCCGCGGTTCAGATGATAGCCGATCAACTCGGCGCCTCCGGGTGAGGCGTCGAAGAAGCCCTCCGGCGTCCATAGCACCCATCGTTTTCTATCCCTGTGGGGGAAAAAGGCCAGCAGTTCCCTGCCGTTGGTCATCTGGTACCAGCGAATCGTACCATCAAGAAAAGCCGCCACAGCCACCTTGCCGTTGCCGGAGACATTGACCTCGCGAAGAACTCCAGGGGCCGGAATCCGCCACAATTCACTGCCGTCTTTGTCAAATAGCCGGAGGGTCAGTTCCGACCCCAGTAGGAAGCTTTCTCCCGAAGGAGAGATGGCAAGGCTAACGGACTTCTCATTGTTCGGCAACCGCAGAGGCTTGCCGTTTAGTTTCGGCCTCAGATGGTATCTCCAATCGGTAACCTGCAGGCCTTCATTGTGAGTGATCGCCGGCTCGAGCTTAGCGTTCCACTTTCCCGAATCGAGTCGTCTTTCTGCAACGGAAAAAGTTGCACGGGACGACCCTCCTTGCTCGTAGGCAAACTGCACGGTCAGCGCATCAAAGGAAATCTGGAACGCGCCGCCGCATTGGAAGTACTCGGCGTTTTGAGAGGTGATAAAAAGTTTTCTCCTGCCATCACCATCAATAAAGCCTATGGCGGGATCGGAGGCCGAGAAGACAATACCGCCGGTTTTCAGAGGCAGGATGTGGGTAATCGTCATGTCCGCGGCTTGCAGCTCGTAACGGGAGCTGAACCATCGATCAGGTCGCGTCCATTTGAATATCGGTTTCTGAAGTCTGAAGTTGAGATAGCGATAAAAATAGCCACCCGCATACAGGGAGCTGCCGTCGGTGGACCAGCAGACGCTGGCAAGGTTCCCGTTTTGGAGGTCTCGTGTGTTCGGCGAGTTGATGTGGGATAGGTTTATTGCGGAGAGCACCTCCACGTTGGGGACGTCTTGGTATCCAACGGCCAATTGCGCCATATCAGGGGAAAAGCTGACGCCGGAAGGCTTTTTACCCCCCTGACCCGCCTCCTTTGCCAGGCATAGAAGAGTCCCGTTCTGCTCGACACGATACAGGCGGATCAGGCCGTCGAAAGAGGTCGTCGCCAGACGGCCCTGCCGGTCGAAGTCCGCTCCATGACTATCATCACCATAATCTTTGTCTTCGCCTACAAGGCGGTAATCAGAGGTCCGGTAGAGGCGGATGCCATTCGTTCCTGAAAGACATGCCACCAAGTACCGGCCATCATGCGAAAAGGCAAGATGCCGGATAGTATCGGGGAGGTCCTTGATGCCTCTAAGCAGCCTGCCACTGGAACGATCGAAAACGTATATGGTATGTTTGTCACTGGCGGAATCAAGGGAACCATTGTTGAATTGCGTCCATCCGCCTGCCACCACAGTAGCGCCGTCGGGAGATATGGCAGCGGCATATATTTTCCCTTCATTGCCCGATCCGACAGGAACTCTCAATGTCTGGAGGCGTGTTCCCGTCTTCGCATCCCAGACCCCGATGGTCTTGTCGGCGGATCCCGTGATCAGATAGCGTTGTTCCGCATCAAGGCCTATCCTGTTGATGACGGAATTGTGCATACCGCTTTCAATTCGCAGGATCGGCTCGGACGGAGGTTCGCCGGCTTGGACGCTTTCTGCGGGAATCATGAATGAAAATAGAATCGCGCTGAGGAGAAAGATGATTCGTCTCGTCATGGCTGCCTCCCGCTGAAGATGCTGCAAGGGCATGGAAGTTCTTCCGAAAAAAGGCAGAACAAATTCAAACATTGCCCACTCATTCATATGCTCCATTTTGGAAGAAAATCTACCTGCATTTTTTCAATATGTCTACCGTTTCTTTCAGAGGAAGCACATTACGGGATATCGTCATCTATTTGACGGAACGCACTGGTAGGGCACGGTAGATATCTTCGCCCGCAAAACCATACCAAAGTTTGCTGGCATCCA
>DAOTJI010000034.1:0-5433 GCA_035448625.1 Smithellaceae bacterium
CCTCAGCCTCCGGGGCCACAACCCGGCACTCTGACCAATTGAGCTACACCCACCATTATCGCCTTGGTGCGCCTGGAGGGATTCGAACTCTCGGCCCACGGATTAGAAGTCCGTTGCTCTATCCAGCTGAGCTACAGGCGCATTTAATCCTGCACCAAAAAGAGTCAGCCTAATATCCCCTCTTCTTTTTTTTGTCAAGGTCAAAAAGGGCAAATACTTTCATTCTACCGGACATACCCGGCGATGCCGTCAAAACGGTATTTCTTCAGAGTCGGCGGGAGTTTCGTATGGGTTGAATAGTAGTGCCGGCCGGTGGATGGGTTGTACCAGCGGTACAATTCACGGGTGTTGGTCATGCGCGACGTGGCAATATTGCCGATGGTCCCTTCATAAAGGTATCCCTCCAGCCTTTTTCCCCCGCCGGTCCGCTCATAGGCATAGAAATGGTCCTTGATGACGGGATTATACCAGCGGTGAAATGCGGTCGTACCGGGGGTTTGCGGCGCGAAAAGCCGGAAGGCGATGCCTTCCTTGATGTAGCGGTTCTGATAAAGGCGCCGGGCTTCCGACTGGGGATCCGATGTATAGAGAAAGTCAAAATCATTGGTATATAAATAAACATCCAGGACTTTTTGCCCCGTGTCGGGAACAATATTGACGTACACCTCCGCCGCTGCCTCTCCGGCGTTGGTTTGAAAGAGGATGTCATCCCCGTAAATGCCGGGCGTCAGGGAGGTGGTGTCAACCTTGACGTGGAGGTAATCGATTTCGCTCAGCGTCGTACCGGAATTCGGAAAAACCGTGATCCAGCCCCTGGGCCCCCGTTGAGCTTCACGGCCGAATACTTTTACGCCTTCCATCTCCAGATTGCCCCCCTTGATCAAAAGATTAAGGGTGTGGAATCCGTCGGCCAAACCTTCAGCAATGAGGATTTCCTTCTTTTCCCATTCCCCGGACAATTCTTCCGGCAGGTTCACGGGCGCTTCGTCCAGATAGACGGAGCAGTTGCCATCCGGGGTATGCGACTGAAGAAAAAGGCTTATGCCGGTTCCCTGAAATCGATATTTCAGAGAGCCAGCGCCGCTTTTGATCAGGGGATAGCCGTTTCTCTCGGTCCATTTTCCGAAGAGTTCCATGGCGTCCTTGAGGTGCTCGGGAACGAGATATTTTCCGGGTTCCGGGGGCTCCTCGTTGCGAAAAGAGAAATATCTTTCCTGCTTGGACTCCATGGGAAGTGCGGTTGCTTTGTTTTCCGCAGGTCCGACGACGGACCATTGTAGCTTTTCCCGGCTTCTGTTGGTCAGTTCAATTTTTTTGGACAGAATTTTACCGGAGGTTTGAATGCCGAGATCCAGGCGCTGCGGATACAAGTGGATGGATGGAACTCCCTGCGCCGGTTGAATCCGGAATTCCACAAAGACGGTTCTCCGGCCTCCGGCGAAAGTAAGTCCGATCTCCTTCCGGTGCCGGCCTGCTTTCAGGTTTTTCTGGCAGATCAACTCCTTGCCGGCGGCTTCCATTTTCATTTTCGCCGCATAGATTGGGTCTTTTGATTTGTCGATGCGAGCCTTATCGGGGGTTTCGGAAACCGTCAATTCCACCCGCAAAGAAAAGGGCTCATGGGAAACTTTCACCGGAAGCGCCTTTCCGGCAGCAGCTTCCCAGCCGTCCGGGCAGGACGCCGCGCAATCCGCGGCTCCGGGTGTGAGGTCGCTCAGTTTGAATTCCCCAAATGCGGTGGAGTTCGGCTGGATAGATCCCAAATCGACTTCCCTGGGCATGATCGTCAGGACGGAACGCGGCTCCGCCGTGGGAATATTTTTCAAAGCGGCCCCGCCTTCGGAGGGTCTGTCGATCCCTTTCGGATCCGAAGGGGCCAGCGCAAAGACGGATAACGAGCAAAACGTCAAAACCGCGCAAATGAAAAAGACAATTTTTTTACCCATGGGTTCCTCTGATGAATTCGCTGGGCTTTTCTAGCCTAAAGCAGACTATTACGCAATCATTTTAAAAAACTTGACAGAGGCAATCGAGAAGATGTAACTTTTCGCCGATTTTCCGGCTCCCCGTTATCAAAGATTAGAAAAATAAACACATCGTCCTATGAATCCTGAAGACACAAAATACTGGCTGGCGTTGAAGTCCCTGGAAGGAATCGGCAACACGCTGTTTAGCCCGCTCATGGAGCGGTTCGGTTCTCCGGCCGCCGTCTTTTCGGCTTCGGTTCATGAATTGGCCAGAGTTCCCGGGATGAACCAAAAGAATGCGGAATCAATTCTTTCGTTCCAGGACTGGAACGGAATCCTGCGCCAAATCGATGAGCTGAATCGGGCTGGGATCCGGATGGTGACCTTTCAGGATGATAGCTACCCAAGGCATCTTTTGAATGTGTACGACCGGCCCGCTCTGCTTTACGTTGCCGGCCGGCTGAATCGCGACGATATTTCGATTGCCATCGTCGGGTCCCGACACGCCAGCGCTTACGGCCGGTACACGACGGACAAAATCAGCCGGGAGCTTGCGCTCCGTGGTGCAACGATCGTCAGCGGCATGGCGCGGGGAATCGACTCCTGCGCGCACCGGGGTGCTCTGGCGGCAAAAGGCAGAACGATTGCCGTTCTGGGAAGCGGTCTGGATGTCATCTACCCTCCGGAAAACAAAAAGCTGTTCGACGCGATTGTGCAGCAGGGCGCCGTCATATCCGAATATCCTTTGGGTACGCAGCCCCTGCCCTTCCACTTCCCGGCGCGCAACCGGATCATCAGCGGAATGTCCTACGGCGTTCTGGTTGTGGAGGCCGGCGAGAAAAGCGGCTCGCTTATTACGGCAAAACTGGCCGCGGAACAGGGGCGCGAGGTTTTCGCCGTTCCCGGACCTATCGATTCCGCGTCTTCACGCGGAACCAACCATCTGATCAAACAGGGTGCAAAACTGATCGAGAATGCGGACGATATCCTGGAAGACATTCTTCCTCAATTGGAAAGACCGGCGGTAAACTTGCCTTTGAAAAGCTCCGGCGAACAAGTATCGGAACCGACGCGGACCATTGCCGGAAAAGACAAAGAGTCAGGACAAACCGCCCCTGAAAAAGACGGTGAGATTCTTTCCCCGGTCGACCGTAAAATTCTGGAAGCCATCTCCGGCGGAAAGATGCATGCCGACGATATTATTACAGAAACAGGAATTTCATCCGCCGAGGTGATGAGCGCCCTGATTGTCCTGGAGCTAAATGGACGCGTCATGCAACACCCCGGAAAATGGTTTACGCTCAAAAAATAAAAGCTTTACAAAAGCATTTTCACCGTCTATATGGTGCGCCCACATGCAAGGAGCGCTTATGGCAAACTCATTAATCGTCGTGGAATCTCCCACAAAGGTAAAAACCATCAAGAAATTTCTAGGCCGGGATTTTCATGTGGTGGCCTCCATGGGCCACATCAAAGACCTGCCGAAAAGTTCGCTGGGCATCGATCTGGACAAGGATTTCGAACCCACCTACCATGTCATCGAAACCAGAAAGAAAATCATCGACGAGTTGAAGAAAGCGGCCAAAGGCGCTGAAAACATTTACCTTGCGCCCGATCCGGACCGTGAAGGAGAAGCGATCGCCTGGCACATCGCCGACGTCATCGGCGCGAAAAACAAAAAAATCTACCGGGTCCTCTTCAACGATTTGACCAAGAACACCGTGCTGGATGCCCTGCAGCATCCTTTACCGCTGGACGCCGACAAATACGAGGCCCAGCAGACCCGCCGCATCCTTGACCGCCTCGTGGGCTACCAGATCAGCCCTATCCTGTGGGACAAAGTCAAACGGGGTCTCTCCGCCGGACGGGTGCAGTCGGTGGCCGTGCGCATCATCTGCGAGCGGGAAGAGGAAATCAGCAGGTTCGTACCGGAAGAGTACTGGAATCTCGTGGCGCAGTTTGAGGCCGCCGCGCCGCCTCCTTTCGAAGCAAAGCTGACCAAAATCGGCGGGAAAAAGGCAAAAGTGTCCAACGCCGAAGAAGCAAACAAGCTGGCGCAGGAGGTTCGGGCGGCGAAATTCCTGGTCGAAAAGCTGGAGAAGAAGGAAGTGAAGCGATCGGCCCTGCCGCCCTTCACAACCAGCAAGCTACAGCAGGAAGCTTCTCGCTGGCTCAAGTTTTCTGCCAAGAAAACGATGAGCGTCGCCCAGAAACTCTACGAGGGCATCGAACTGGGACCGGAAGGCTCCGTGGGCCTGATCACTTACATGCGAACGGATTCCTACCGGATCGCCGAGGAGCCGCTGGAGGCCGTCCGAAGCTACATTCGGGAAAATTATTCCGACGCCTATCTGCCCGCAAAGCCCCACGTCTATAAAAACGCCCAGAAGGCGCAGGACGCTCATGAAGCCATCCGCCCTTCCTCCATGGCCTACAAGCCGCAGGATATCAAGCCCTATCTGACACCCGACCAGTTCCGGCTTTACCAGCTCATCTGGAACCGGTTTGTGGCGAGCCAGATGAATCCGGCCGTCTTCAATCAGACGACGATCGACATTGCCGGGGCCGGCTGCACCTTCCGCGCGCAGGGCCAGGTCATGAAGTTTCCAGGCTTTACGATCGTATACACGGAAGGTAAGGATGAAAAGGAAGAGGAAAACGGCACGGACAAGCTTCTGCCCGACGTCGCGGAAAATGAAATCATCAAGCTCATCAAACTCGACACGCAACAAAAGTTCACCCAGCCCCCGCCGCGGTTTTCGGAGGCGTCGCTGGTCCGCGAGCTGGAAGAAAACGGCATCGGACGCCCAAGCACTTACGCTTCGATCCTTTCCACCATCCAGGACCGGGAATACGTGCGCCTGGAAAGGGGAAGATTCTTCCCGACGGAACTGGGAAAGATCGTTACGGAGCTTCTGGTGAACAGTTTTCCGACCATTCTGGATCTGGCCTTCACGGCGGACATGGAAAACAAGCTCGATGCCATCGAAAACGGCGCCAATCAGCGCGTTCGGACGCTTCAGGATTTCTACGGCCTCTTTTCCGGGGAGCTGAGCAAGGCGAAAAAAGGCATGCGCAACGTCAAGCTGGAAGAAACGCCGACGGATCTGGTTTGCGAAAAGTGCAATTCCCCCATGGTGATCAAATGGGGGAAAAACGGCCGGTTCCTGTGTTGTTCGAATTATCCCGAATGCAAGAACACCAAGAATTTCACTCACGACGAAAATGGAAAGGTCAAGCACATGGAAACCCAAACCACCGACATTCCCTGCAGCAAATGCGGAAAGCCCATGCTGGTCAAGGAAGGGCGCTACGGACCGTTTCTGGCCTGCTCCGGCTATCCGGAATGCAAGAACACGATGAATGCGGCCAAAAATGAAAATGGCGACGTGGTCGCCCAGGAAGCACCGCAAACCGACGAGGTCTGCGAGCTGTGCGGAAAGCCGATGGCGGTCAAACGCGGGCG
>DAOTJI010000034.1:5533-25054 GCA_035448625.1 Smithellaceae bacterium
CTACGGACCGTTTCTGGGCTGCACCGGCTACCCCGAATGCAAAAACATCAAAAAGCTGGGCAAGGACGGCAAGGTCACCCTCCGTAAGGAAGTCGTTCTTTCCGACGAGGTCTGCGAGCTGTGCGGAAAGCCGATGGCGGTCAAACGCGGGCGCTACGGACCGTTTCTGGGCTGCACCGGCTACCCCGAATGCAAAAACATCAAAAAGATCCCTAAAAAATCGGACGAATGAAATCCGGGCGGGTCAAGATCATCGGAGGAGGCCTGGCCGGCTGTGAAGCGGCCTGGCAGCTGCTGCGGCGCGGGCACGGCGTGGATCTTTACGAAATGAAGCCGCAGCGCTTTTCCCCGGCCCACAAAACCGAACGTTTGGCTGAACTGGTCTGCAGCAACTCTCTTAAATCCAATCAACCCGACAGTGCGCCCGGCCTGCTGAAAGATGAAATGCGCAGGCTCGGTTCGCTGATCCTCGCCGCCGCCGACCAAAAGGCGGTGGCCGCCGGAAACGCGCTGGCCGTGGATCGCAACGAATTTTCCCGCCTGGTCGAAGAGCGGCTGACCGGGCAGAAAAACCTTTCGTTGATCCGCACCGAGGTCACGGAGATTCCCCGAAGCGGTGTGACGATCCTGGCAACCGGGCCTCTCACATCCGATGCCCTGGCGCAAGCCATTTCCCAACTGCTCGGTCAAAGCTCCTATCTGTATTTTTATGACGCCATCGCCCCGATCCTGGAAGCCGACTCCATCGACATGGATAAAGCCTTCTGGGCTTCCCGCTACGGAAAAGGAACCCCGGATTATCTGAACTGTCCGCTTTCCCGTGAAGAATATCGACTCTTCCGCGAGGCGCTCCTGGCGGGCGAAAAAGTCGCCCCCCGGCCGTTTGAAGATGTCCGCCACTTCGAGGGATGCCTGCCGATCGAAATTCTGGCGGCACGCGGGGAAGAAACACTGGCGTTCGGCCCCATGAAGCCGGTGGGACTCATCAATCCGCGCACCGGAAAGATGCCCTATGCCGTGGTCCAGCTAAGGCGTGAAAACAGCACCGGCACGCTTTTCAACCTGGTCGGTTTTCAAACGAAGCTGACCTGGCCGGCGCAAGAGCGCATTTTTCGAATGATTCCCGGTCTGGAGCGCGCAAAGTTCGCGAGGATGGGCAGCATTCACCGCAATACCTACATTCACTCCCCTTCCCTGCTTTCGCCCTCGCTGCAGTTCCGGGGCAATCCCGATGTTTTCTTTGCCGGTCAGATCAGCGGGGTGGAAGGATATATGGAATCCACCGCGATGGGGCTTTTGGCGGGCTTGAACGCCGCGTGGGTCCTCGAGGGGAAACCCCCGCTTCCGCCTCCGCGCGAAACGGCCATCGGCGCCCTGGCACACTACATCACGTCACCCGAATCGGCGAGCAACTTCCAACCCATGAACATCCATTTTGGAATTCTTCCCCCGGTAGAGTCTCCGGGAATGAAGAAAAAGGAGAGGCATCTTTTTTACGTCCGCCGCTCCCTGCAGGCTTTGGAAACCTGGATGCGGGCCCGGGGCCTGGCGTGACGAAACCCGGTGGAGATCAGACGGCGGATTTCTTTTGCTGAATCGCTTTGTAAGCGGCCCAAAAGCGTTCGTTGGGCGTCCGGCCTTCCGAATCCGAAGCAAATTCCTTTTTGAGCCTGTCGACAAAATACATGGAGACCGCCCCTTTGTTTTTCGCCAGCACCTGACCGCGGGCCTCGGTTTCAAAATAGTCCTTGATCCTTGCGCAGGTGGATTCTGAAATGTTGATTTTCCCTTTCTCCCCCGAAGATTCCATGCGGCTGGCCAGGTTGACGGAATCGCCCCACACGTCGTAGACAAATTTCTTTTCTCCCACGACACCGGCCATCAGCGGGCCGCTGTTGATGCCGATGCGGATCTCAAAAACCGGTCGGCCGCTTTTCGACTTTTCCAGATTGATCTCTTCCACGAAAGACTGGATCTCCAGAGCGCCCAAAACCGCGTCGATCGCGTGTGTCTCGTTCGCAATAGGCACGCCGCCGGCGTACATATAGGAATCGCCGATGGTTTTAAGCTTTTCCAGACCGTATTTGTCCATCACACGGTCAAACTGGGAGAAAGCCGCATCCAGCTCCCGGACCAGCTGGTCCGGCGTCAATGTCTCGGAGATCTTCGTGAAGCCGACAAAATCCGTAAAGACAATGGTTGCACACGGATAAAATACGGGCTTGACGTACCCCTGGCCTTTGAGCTCCTCCGCCACGACGGGGGGCAGAATATTCAAAAGAAGGTTGTCGATTTTTTCCTTATCGGAGCGCATCTCTTCGCTCTGCTGCTCAATTTTTCTGGATTTCAGCCAACTGGCCAGCCGGGTGTTGTGGAGCAAATATATGAACGCGATGGCGACAACCGTGGCGCTGGACAGATCCATGATACTGTACCGATCGGTCGTCCGGTTGAAGGAAATGTTTTCAAAGCGGCCGACAACGAAAAACGTCAGCAGCGAAAGCGCGATAATGACGAGCGCATAGCGACGGTCCACCGGCACCAGGGCCATTACGGTCAGAATGAAAATGTAGCCGCCCATGTAAGCGGGATCGGCATTGGCCAGGGCGGTGATGAGTCCGCAGCCGATCGCCAGATAGGCGCCGATGAACACCAGAAACAGCATGTTGTAACGGGGGAAGCGATCCGAAACGTGGAGGATGAAGATGAGGAGGCTCAAGACCGACAGCCCCATGCGGATCACGGGAAGCAGGGGTTCTTCCGGATGCAGGCCGGCATCAAGGTAGATGTAGGGCAGCCAGGCCACGGTCGTGATGAGGCATACGACAAACAGGATCCGGCCGCACTGGTCGTTTAATTCTTCGGAAAAAGTCTGCGGGTAAGCCTCTCGTTCGCTTTCGAAAATGGGGTAATCCCGCAAGCGCTCCCATGCGCGTCTCAAAATCGTCACGTTTGCCTCCTTCTGAATCCGCCCGTCCCCGGCAGGACCGGGCGTTTCGTTCACAGAATTACAAACGTTTTTCCATCCGCCGGTGTGTCTTTCATCACCGTTTTATGCCTTGTTGTATTCCTCAAACATGATGGTAAACACGGCCCGCCCCTGTGTGGCGGAGCGCAGGTCCGTGGAATAACCGAACAGGGCCTTGAGCGGCACCTTGGCTTTGATCTCGGAGACGGGCCCCTTGGGATTGACCGCCTGGATTTCTCCCCGGCGGGCATTGATGTCGCCGATGACGTCGCCCATGAATTCGCTGGGAGTAATGATGTCCACCATCATGATCGGTTCGAGCATGACGGGCTCAGCGGCGAGGCAAGCGTCACGAAACGCCGTAGCGGCGGCGATTTTGTATCCCTGAACGGACGCTTCCCCCTCGCGGTACGCTCCGCCGGTCAGCCGGGCGGATACGTCGATGACCGGATAGCTGTTGAGCACGCCGCTGGTCATCGCTTCGCGGATGCTTTCTTCAATCGCTTCGTGATACTCGGCGGGAATGGTTTCCTCGGGAATCGCGTTGACGATTTCATTTCCGGCGCCTCGCTTACGCGGCGTTAGTTCAAGGCGAACCTGGCCGAAATGCTTCTTGTCCCCCAGTTCCTTTTCAAACAGATATTCGGCCTGGGCGTGCTTTTGAATCGTTTCCCGATACACGACGCGGGGACGTCCGACATTGACGCGGGCGTTGAACTCACGGTTCAGGCGATCCACAATGATTTCCAAATGCAGTTCCCCCATGCCGGAAATGACGGTCTGCGCGGTTTCGTCCTCATACTTGACTTTCAGCGTCGGATCTTCCTCGGTTAATTTGGCCAGCGCAATGGCCAGTTTTTCCTGGTCCGCGGGGGTTTTGGCTTCGATGGCCTGACTGATGACCGGCTCGTAAAATTCCATCTGCTCCAGAAGGATCGGACGCGCCTCGTCGCACAGCGTGTCGCCGGTGGTGGTTTCTTTCAGTCCCAGAACGGCCACCAGATCGCCCGCCGACGCCCGCTCGATTCTTTCGCGCTTGTTGGAATGCATCTGCAGAAGCCTCGCAATTTTTTCCTTCTTCTTTTTGGAGGCGTTGTAGATCTCTCCTCCGGCGCTCATCTGGCCGGAATAAACGCGCAGATACGTCAGTTTGCGCCCTTCGTCGAGCTGAACCTTGAACGCCAGGGCCGAAAACGGCTCCTTATCGGAGCTGCGGCGGACTTCCGGCTGTTTGGTTTTCGGATGGATTCCCTGGACCGGCGGTATATCCTCCGGGGACGGCAGGTAGTGAATGACCGCGTCCAGGATGGGCTGGATGCCTTTGTTGCGCAGGGCGGCTCCGCACAGCACCGGCACAATCTTCAAGGCGATAGTCGCTTTGCGCAGTGCCGCAATGATCTGCGCGGGGGTTGCGTCCTCGCCGGTCAGATAGATCTCCGCCAGCTCGTCGTCGCAGTCGGCCAGCGTTTCGATCATTTTCTCCCGCTCCAGCGAGGCGGCTTCGGCCAGATCGTCCGGAATTTCGCCGACGAAAAAGTCCGCTCCCTGAGAGGACTCATCCCAGACCAGGAGTTTGCGGTGGATCAGATCCACCACGCCCCGGAACGTGTCTTCGCTCCCCACCGGAATCTGCACGGCAACGGGAAGAGAGCCGAACCGCTCACGCATCATCTCCACGACATGAAAAAAATCCGCACCGACCCGGTCCATCTTGTTGACGAAGGCAATCTTGGGAACACCATATTTATCCGCCTGATGCCAGACGGTCTCGGATTGAGGTTCGACGCCGGCTACCGCGCAGAAAACCACCACCGCGCCGTCCAGGACGCGCAGGGACCGCTCGACTTCGATGGTAAAATCCACGTGCCCCGGCGTGTCGATGATGTGAATCTCGGAATTCTTCCAGTTGCAGGTGGTCACCGCGGAGGTAATGGTGATGCCTCTCTCCTGTTCCTGGGGCATCCAGTCCATGACCGCTTCGCCGTCATGCACCTCGCCCATTTTGTAGGATTTGCCCGTATAGAAAAGGATCCGTTCGGTGACGGTCGTCTTGCCCGCGTCAATGTGGGCGACAATGCCGATATTGCGCGTGCGCGATATTTTGGATTTCGGCGCCATGGGAATGTCAGCTTTTCTCCTCTTTGGCGGGTGCGAAAAGATCGGAATCCGGACGAAAAGGACCCGCCGTGGAGATATGACCTTTTATCGAGGATATTTCTTTGCCGTCCACCAGAATCCGTACGGCACGGATCTGGGGAACATTTTCCGCCAGTGTGTTGGTCAGGGAATAGACGGTCATCATCTCCGCCGTGGAACCGCCCGGATGATGCTTCGTCAGACCGGAGTTGAAGTTGACCTGTGCGGTGCCGTCTTTGTCCAGCCGGACATCCTTGAGGACCACACCGGCGGGAAAGGTATTGACGTTGCCGGTTTTGCTTCTGGTTTTGGAACCTTCCAAAAGCGCAAGAACCACTTCTTTCGCCTGCAGCGCCGGGTCTTCTTCCCTGTAAATCACCCGCTTTTCGGGAACGAGAAAACGCTCCTGCGGGTCGGCAAAATAGATTCGGACGGATATTTTTTTTCGGTTTAACGCCTCCATGTCCACCGGCGGGAACAATGCATTGAATAAAATGACAAAGAAAATCACCAGCAGCAAAACGCCTCCGCCGAGAATGGCGGCCAGATAGGCGATCCGGGTGGATTTCTTTTTTTGGCGGTCTTTGAAATTTTCGGACCGGCGCTGCTTTTTCGTGGACATGACGACAACCTTTCTTAAAAAACTGCGCCAATCTAGGGTATTTTTCCTCCAGTGTCAAGCCCGGTAAACGTCTTGCCGCAATTGAGTCCCGGCAGAAGTTGTGGTATAAAGTTCCAACGTTGAAATGGTTTTTATTCACAGCCGCCAAAGGAGTGCATATGCGAAAAATTGGAAGAAAAATGGGCTTCATTCTGACGGTATCCGCCTTCATTACAGGCATTACGGCAATGCCCTTGCTGCAGGCCTGGGCGGAGGTCCGAACCCAAAGACCGGTTTATCAACCGAACGAGGCCGTTGTGGTGAACTTCACGGATCTGCCCGGAAATGCCCAGGACTGGATCACCATTGTGGAAGCCTCCAAAGCCGACCATCAGTACGGTCAATATTTTTATACCAAGGGCTTGAAGAGCGGCCAAATGAATTTCAGCGGACTGCCGGCAGGGGCGTATGAGGTTCGCGTCTTTTACAACTGGCCGGCCGGCGGGTATCAGGTTCAACATCGCTATCCCTTTGTCGTGCAGCCGACCGCCGGAGGAGGCATTGTCTGGACTCAAAAACCGGTCTATTCGCCTCAGGAGCAAATTATTGTGGAGTTCTCACGACTTCCCGGCAATCCCCAGGATTGGATCACGATTGTCGAGGCCGCCAAAGCCGACAATCAGTACGGTCAGTATTTCTACACAAACGGCAAGCATTCAGGAATGATGTCTTTCAACGGCCTTGATCCGGGCGCCTATGAAGTTCGCGTTTTATACAATTGGCCGGCCGGCGGATACCATGTTCAATTCCGCTATCCTTTCACCGTCAGATAAAGGCTTAAGAACGGTCGCCCGACAAACGCTGCGATTTCGCCGCCAGACAAAAAACAGCCCGCCGGGCCGAACGGCGGGCTGCTACGGGGTCCGCTGTGCCGCAGGCGGGCTTAATAATTCTCAGCCAGCACTTCATAATAGGCCTGCGGGTGTTTGCAGGCGGGGCATTCCTTGGGCGCCTCCGGCCCTTCATATACATAGCCGCAGTTGATGCAGTGCCATTTGGTTGCCGCCTTTTTCGCAAAAACCTCACCCTTTACGATATTGTCCGCCAGCTTGCGGTACCGTTCTTCATGGAACTTTTCCACTTTTGCAATTTGCTCGAAGGAGCGTGCCACTTCCGGAAAACCCTCCTCCTTCGCAACTTTCGCGGCATCGGCATACAGAACGGTCCACTCCATGTTTTCACCGGCCGCCGCGGCTTCCAGATTGCTTTTGGTATCGCCGATCACGCCGGCCGGATACGCGGCGGTGATTTCGAGCTCGCCGCCTTCCAGATACTTAAAAAACACTTTGGCGTGCTCTTTTTCATTATCCGCCGTTTCCAGGAAAAAGCGGGAAATCTGTTCGTACCCTTCTTTTTTCGCTACGCTTGCAAAAAACGTGTATCGGTTTCTGGCTTGCGACTCGCCGGCAAAAGACGCCAGCAGGTTTTTTTCCGTTCGGGTTCCTTTCAGTGACTTAGCCATCCTTTATCTCCTTTCACCCTTTTTTTTGAACTTAATCATCAAAATTTTAATGTCAAATGAAGGCAAATATTTGTTAATTTTTCAGCCGTATTGTAGTATGTACGTCAAAAAGGTTTTACGCTTTTCTACTGAATCCTGAACGCGGAAAACTGGTTAAAACATCACAAGGAGGAAGCAATCATATGGCAACCATCATGCCCGAATCTGAAAATGTTCAGAAGGCGATTAAATGGATCTCCAACAGCCTGGAAGACGGAGAGGGTCAGCCGCTGCACGCGCTGATCGAAAAGGCGGTTTTCAAATTTGACTTGTCCCCCAAGGATTCCGAGTTTCTGTTGGGTTTCTTCCGCAATCACAAGAAATAGCGGCTGACGGAGACGCGCCGCTCGCCGCGCCCCGACCCTTCCATCACTTGAAAAAGCCGTCCGCGGACCATACGGACACAGGACCCGCCTTCGCGTTTTGCTCACCCCGAACCGGCGGGTCCTGACCGTATGAAAACTTTTTTGGACGATCGGGCCTGCGGACAAAACGCTTCCGGACAATGGTTATTTTTTGAGCAGATCCCGAATTTCCGCCAGCAGTTCCTGGTCTTTGGTCGGAGCCGGAGGCGCCGCTTCCTTGCTTTTTACGATCATCCCGATAAATTTAACGATAAAAATATACAGAGCCAGCGCGATGATCAAAAAGTTGACCACTTCCCCGATGAAGAGCCCGTAGGGAATTTCTTTTCCGTTCACCGCCCACTTCCAGGCTAAGTAACCCTGCTCCCCGGGCATGATCAAGCTGATCAACGGCATGATGATGTGCTTGACCAGGGAATCGATGATCTTGCCGAACGCCGCACCGATGATTACGCCGATGGCCAGATCCACCACGTTGCCCTTCAACGCGAAATTCTTGAACTCTTCCACCATTGCCGATACTTTTGGTTTGGACGTCATACCTTCTCCTTTCGTAATTTTTTTCAATACATCCTGGACATTTCCTCATAGATCTTCAATTCGATCACGCTGAAAAGAGTGTCGTACTGCTCCTTTCGCAGAAGGCGGCGCATTTCCCAACCCTTGTCCGTTTTTTTCTCCGTGGTCACGACCAGAGTCAACTCGCATTCCTTCCAGTTGATCCTTTTGACCCGAGCATGGGTCCGGGTTCGCCATTCCCCTGAAACCACATAGTCCGAATCGACCCGGTTGCCGGCGTAGTCGATCGCCACGTTCTTTCCCATTTTTTTCTCTTCCAGGACGCCTGCAACCGCTTTCAGAATGTATTTCTCCTTCGCCTCGTAAACCTGCCGGTATTCCTCCGGACGGGACAACACCTCCGATCCAAACGTCCCGGCGCAGGACGCAAGGCAAAGAACCGCCATCCAAAACAGTCCTCTTCTAGTTACTTCTTGAATCATTCATCGCTCCCTTTCGGACATTCGTTCATCCCCGTTTGCATCCGTTGATCCACCAGTCGCTCTTGTCCTTGAACCACCAGTGCGATGAATCCGTTTGAATGATCCGTTCCGCCAGTTTTTTGCCCTCTTCCGTGGCAAGCCTCTGCAGTGCGTAATGGATCCATTCGTCGGAATATTTGTTCCCCAAATCCCCGTATTCCTTGAGCTGTAGAATCAGCGCGATCTGATCTGCATCGCGGGCGGTATTCGCTTCCGGGGTTTCCCTTGCGTTGAATTCGTCGATCGCCCGGCGGATATCGTCGCCGAAAGGAAGTCCTTCCGTCAATTCCTTCACGGCTTTGGCCTCGTTGACTTCGACGTATTTTTTATTGACATAGTTCATGTCGCCGGTGCGGGCTTCGGGCAAATCGTGAAGGACGCACATTTTCAGAACATCGAGTTCATTCAGGGATGGATTGAGCTTGCACAGGGCATAACCGATAAAAACCGTCCGCAAAATGTGCTCCGCCACCGACTCCCTGCCGCTTCCCAGAAACTGATAACCGCTGCGGGGCGTTTTGCTGAGCATCCCCACTTCAAATAAAAAATCGGCAATACTTTCCATGTTATCCCTTTTTCAAGACCCTAATCCGGTTTCCCATCATTTCGGATACTTTGTGAATTTGCAGCTGCAGCGAAGCAATGCTGTCCGGCCTCGAGCTTTCGATTTTTTCAAGCTGGGCCTTCCAGTGTTCCAGCACGGCCATTTCGTTTTCCTTCAACTTTTTTTCGAACCGCTCCTGATATTCCTTCATAAAGGCGGCATTCGACGGTTCCATGGGCGTCATGTGCATCCTCCTTGTTTCTCCTTGAATTGCTGAACTACCTTATAACATTCGCGCTCCAACATGCAACAAACATTTCCTGAAGCTTCATTTGACAGCCCCGGTGAAATACTATAAGGAAACGCTGCAAAAATAAGCGGCGGAAAGAAAAGAATCGTGGACTGCAAACCAAAACCTGAAGACATTGCCGGAGGACAGGCCATTCTCGAAGGCGTCATGATGCGCCGCGGCGACAAAATCGCCGCCGCCGTCCGGCGTCCCGACGGGGAGATTGTTTTTCAGGAGCGGCATTATGTTCCGCTGACGAAGCGGTACAAGCCTCTGGGCTGGATTTTGATCCGTGGAACGGTCAGCTTATTTGAAATGATGATCGTCGGCATTCAATGCCTGATGTTTTCCGCAGAGGTCGCGCTTTCCGAAGAAGAGAAAAAGCCGCAGGGTTGGGAAATGTACGCATCCTTCGCCGTCAGTTTTGCCGTGGCAATCTTTTTCTTCGTAGTAGTGCCGGCCTTCTTTTTTACCCGGGTAAAAGGATACATCGACAGCCTGATTCTTCTGAACATTCTGGAGGGCTGCGTCCGCCTGGGGATTTTCCTGTGTTTTCTGGCCTCGACGCTGCTGATGGCGGATATGCGCCGCGTCTATATGTATCACGGTGCCGAGCATAAAACCGTTTTCGCATGGGAAGACGGTCGGGACCTGACGGTGGAAAATGTGAAACAATATTCCACCCGCCATCCCCGCTGCGGCACCAGCTTCATTCTTTTTGTGATGATCGTTTCCATCCTGGTCTTTTCCCTGCTGGGACGCCCGGACTTCCTGCATCGGGTGTTGTACAAGCTTCTGCTGATGCCGGTGATCGCGGGCATTTCTTATGAAGCCATCCGCTTTACCGGAAAATACGGACGCTTCCAACTGGTCCGGCTTCTGAGTTTGCCCGGACTTGCGCTGCAGAAGATCACCACTCGCGAACCGGATGACGATCAGATTGAAGTCGCCATCGCCGCGATGAAAAAAGTGACATGAAAAAGTATTTCCTTCAACACGCCGTTTGGCGATGCTCGCCGGAAACCCCTGCAGCAGGGTTCTTGCCGATGGTTTTCATTCCGACGGGGATTGACTTTTCCGGGAAGTTGAAGTATTTGAAAAATCAAGGTTATTTCAATGTTTTTTACAGAGGCGACCGGCGATGACGCATTTGTTTTCATTCCCCGGACTGGTCGCGATCCTTTCCGCGGTGATGTTTTGCTTTCCTGTTCTTTCCGCACAGGAAGACAGCGCGCAGCTGACCTTCCGGAAAACGGCTTATTCCAAAAAATCCGTTCAGTTCCACACGGTCCGAAAAAATGAGGCGATTTACGGCATCATCCGCAATCTGCCCGGCGTCACCGAAAAGGATATCCCGCGTTATCTACAGATCATCAAAACTTTGAATCCGCAGGTCCAAAACTGGAATAAAATATATCCGGGACAAAAGATCGCTCTTCCATCGAAAAGCGACGCAGGAGCGCGGGAAGAGACGAATACCTCCTCAAACGACAGTCTTTCCACATCGTCCGGATACCGGACCTATCGAGTAAAGAAAGGCGATTATCTCATTCGCATTGTTCACCGGAATCTGAACATTTCTTCCAACACGCAGCAGGCCATGCTTCGGATCAAGGAATTAAATCCTTCCATTCGGGATGCCAATCTCCTGTACCCGGGACAGGTCATTCGCCTTCCCGCAGGCGGAAGGCAAGTCGCGGCAGCGTCGCCGCCCGAAACCTCCGGCACCAACGAGCCCCGACCTGAACCGGAGGCTCTTTCGGATGAATCGCCCGCACAGGCAAGCGAAACGGGGTCTGCCTCCGCAACGATATCCGAAGAACCGTCCGCTCAACCCGAGAAAACCCAATGGCCCGCCCTTTCTCCCGGAATGAAACTGGAGATTATCCGGCACATTCTGAAGCAGATGCAAGGAAATCTGATGACCAAAGGCAATTACTATTTGCCGATTTCCAAGACCGCCCAGCTCACCATTGATTGTTCCTCCATTCCCATTGCGGAGCTTAACGATCAGACCACAGTCTTTCTGGATATGAAAAACCGTTCCAGCGCTTCGTTGAAAAAACTGATCGGCAGCGGGTGGAGCAACCTGCACATCGTCAACATGGACGCAAAAGACGATGTGATCGTCATCCTGAAAAAAATATTTGGAAAAAGCAAAGGCTACGAAATCGTCCCCGCCGAAAAACCGATTGTCCTGGGGGCACAGCCGGAGGTGGAGATTCCGGTGGACTGGCTGATCAACCGGAAAGGCGGCGCCAAGCCTTCAAAGACGATCCAGGGAATAAGGCTGGTTTACCAAAACCGGGATATTTTGCCGCGGGCCATCACCCTCTTTGCAAGGTCTCATTCTCTGATCATCACGGAGTTTTCCCCCCAAACAGGCCTTGCAAGTCCGCAAGAGGAACTTTATTCCCTTCCTCCTCTAACGGTTTTCCCCAAATCCCCCGCCGCTGATCTGGGCTTCGCCATGCTGACTTATCTCAAACTGAACGCTGAAAGAAACGAGGAGATCCGGATCTTCAACCTTGAAAAGGACGGATTCGACCTTTCACTCCGAGTGGACATCATGGTTTCACAGGACAAAAGGAAAACGGCGATTTTTTCCCGCTTGCTCCCGCAGGAATTCATTGATGAACTGCGAAAAACCGGCCACGAACTCATTTTTATAGCGAATCAGGACGACCCCGCAACCAACCTGGAAAAGATTCTTCGGGGCGTCAACGTCCCCTTTACATCGGGCTATTTTTTGTTTTCCGGTGCGGATCATCGTCAGCCCCCCTACACCATCAGGTTCAAAGGCATTAAGGTAAAGAACCATCAGGACGTTTATGTGGTCGATTTTGACGTTGATCATGATCTGCTGGGGCTGTTGAAGGAAGCATGGTCGGCAACCCTGGTCCGGTATTAACACTCCGCACAGTTGACGGATGACACCAAAGCGCAGCGGAAGCTTTCCCGCCGCGCTTTTTTTAAAGAAGGAATATTCATGAGCATCAAGACCATCGCACTGTTTTCCGGAGGGCTCGACAGCATCCTGGCCGTCCGGCTGGTCCAGCAGCAAGAGATTGAGGTGACAGGCCTGACCTTCACAACCCCCTTCTTCAACGCCATCAAAGCCCGGGCGGCTGCCGATCAGATCCGTCTGCCGCTGATTGTGGAAGACATCACGGGTGAACATCTGAAAATGCTGAAATCACCGCGTCACGGCTACGGCAAGAACATGAATCCCTGCATCGACTGCCACACGCTGATGCTGAAGATCGCAGGCGAAAAAATGGATCAAACCGGAGCGGATTTTTTGATCACCGGCGAAGTCTTGGGTCAGCGCCCGATGTCTCAGACGCGGCAGTCACTGCGCACGGTCGCGAAACATTCCGGTTACGCCGATTATATTTTGCGTCCGCTTTCCGCGCAATTGCTGGACCCGGTCCAGGCGGAACGGGAAGGAAAAATTGACCGGTCACGCCTGCTGGCGATTTCCGGCCGCGGTCGGAAAGAGCAGATGCGTCTGGCGGAAACCTTCGGGATTAGGGATTATCCGCCGCCGGCCGGCGGCTGCCTGCTGACGGACCCGATCTTTGCAAGGCGCCTGCGCGATTTAATGGCTCACGGCGAGGATCGCCGGATCCGCGACTATGAGCTTTTGAAATACGGGCGGCATTTCCGCATCCCCGAAGCCGGCAAAATCATCGTCGGCAGAAATCAGTCCGACAACGAAGCGCTGCGGGGTCTTGCGGCGGAAGACGATCTGGTCTGCCTGATGGCTGATTTTCCCGGTCCGTTCGTTCTGGCCCCCGGCGGCAGTGAAGAGTCCATGGCGGCGTCCGCTTCTCTTTGCGTCCGCTATTCCGACGCCCCGGCAGGAGCGCAAGCCCGCGTCACGTGCAGGCGCCAGGGGAAATCGTTTATCCTCAACGCCCGGGCCGTTTCTCCGGAGGAGTCTGAAGGCTGGATGGTTTGACGGCCCTTCCGGTACGGTGCTGCGGCCGAAGAAGATCGTAAACGGTTTTTACGGGATTGAAAGCCGCGAGCGGAAGCTCGACAAAAATCGTGTTCCAGCGGGCCATGCCGCCGTTCCAGAGTCCGGGCAGTTCCAGCGCCAGAAGTTTGCGTCCCTTCTCCGTCTTGGGGCTGATCAGATAAGCGTCCCGGTTGACGTAGTTATCCAGAATAAATTTTTTCCCTCGATAATCCTTCGTGCAGCAAACCATGTCGACCGGATTGAAATAAGAAGCCGCCGCCCAGATGTCCGCCTGTTCGGGAAGTTGAAAATCGACATGTCCGGATTCCACGATCTGCAGGCTTTGAGCGTCGTCTTTTTCCAGAACCCAGAAGGGACCGCCGCCCGGCTCACCTTCGTTTTTGACCATGCCGCACACGCGCAACGGCCTGTTCAGCACCCGAAAGAGCCACTGCCTCTTTTCTTCCTCCTTCAGCCTTGGATATCCTCTGGGGATGTCCGTGCAGAGCACATCACGGCAGAAATCTGCAACCGCCTTTAGATCCGTCAGGGAAAGACTTTTTTTTCCCAGCCGCCTCAAACAGGAATAAACCTTCCGCCGCGTCTCTATCATCAATCCTCCCAGCACTTTTTTGTGCGGCAGAATTTTTTCTTGCAGAGATTCCGGTGGAATGTTGTCGATGTTTTTGACAAAAATAAGATCGGCGTCGAGCATCTGAAGATTATGCAGAAGCGCTCCGTGTCCGCCGGGCCGGAACACCAGGCGGCCGTCTTCGTCACGAAACGGACGATGCCGCCCGTCCGCAGCCACGATGCTGGTGGATCGAGATTGCAGGGATAAATCCACGCGAAAACGGACGCCTAGTCTTTTTTCAAGCCGGGGAATACAGGAGCGCAAATAAATCTTCACCGGTTCGACATGCTCGGCGGAAACCGTGAAATGAAGCCGGCAAACGCCTTTCTGGTCCGCGATCAGGCCCGCCGCTTCCTGAAGGTGCTCCTCCAGTGCCGTCCGGATTTCCCCGTTCCGGTAAGCGTGAAAAGGAATGAGCGCTTTGGGAAGTCCGCCGAAATCGAGTCCGGATGGAAGAAGAATGCTTTGAAGCACGGCCCGGACGTCTTTTTTTTTCAGCATCCGGCGCATGCCGTCGTTTTGTTTCAGTAGGGAAATAAACGGCATCTTACCCAAATCATGAAAAAAAGAGCGGTCCAGCCCTTCATGGCCGAAGGTTCCCCGTTCCGCGGCGGCATACCACACGGCAAACATGCGGCTGGCCGCCCCGGATGCCGGAACAAATTTCGCGATTCGTGAGCCGCAAGCCTCAGCATCATACAATCGGATGAGTCGCTTTCGTTCGGCGGGGCTCAGGGACCGAATGCCGTCACCCGGAACACAGGGGCGGACCAGCGTCAAAGATCTGAATCCGCGCCGGTAAGTTTCCAACTGCTTCTTTACATCGGAAGGCCGCAGGCCGAGCGCCCGAATCTGGCGCAGATCCTGTGCGGTGAAAAATCGATGATTCTCACGGGAATGTGGATCCAAGCGCGAAACCTCCTGTTGGTCGGCCGGCGGTCTATCCGAAGAATGTGTCGTAGATGCCCACCGCCATGATGAAGAAAATCAGCACCGGAACGACATAGCGAATCAGAAAAGCCCACCCTTCACCCACAGTGAACCGCTTGTGGCCTTTATTGACCTCGGCAATCGCGTGCCTGGTTCCCCAGACATAAGCGGTGTAAACCGCCATCAGGAATCCGCCCAGGGGCAGAAAAATGCTGTTGGAAATCCAGTCGTAGGTATCGAGCAGATCCTTGTTCAGGCCCGGAAAGGTAAAGTCTTTCAGTACGCTGTATCCCAGCGTTGCCGGAAGCCCCACGATGAAAATCAACAGGCCCATGGCGGCAGCGGCTCTTCTCCGGGACCAGTCTTTCTCATCCATCAGCCAGGCGGTCACCACTTCCAGGAGGGAGATGGCGGACGTCAGGGCGGCAATGCCCAGCAAAATGAAAAAGAGGACGCCGAAAAAAGTGCCCAACGGCATTTGCGCGAAGACGGCCGGCAGGGTGATAAAAGCGAGCCCCGGTCCGGCGTCCGGTTCAAATCCGAGAGCAAAAATGGCGGGAAACAGGGCAAAACCGGCCAGCAAGGCCACACCGGTATCCAGCCCTGCCACCATCATGGCGTTGGACGGAATTTCATCCTTATCGTCCAGGTAGCTTCCGTAGGTCATGATGGCGCCCATTCCCAGGCTCAAGGAAAAAAACGCCTGCGCCAGAGCGGCCAGGAGCGTCCGGCCCGTCACTTTGCTGAAATCCGGATTGAGGTAATAAACAAGGCCTTCTCCCGCGCCCGGCAACGTCACTGACCGGATGATCAGGATCAGCAAAAGCAGAAAAAGAACCGGCATCAGAACCATGGACCATCGCTGGATGCCTTTGACTACGCCGGCGGCAATGATTCCAATCGTCAGAATCATGAACAAGGCCTGCCAGAAAATCGGTTCCCACACGCTGCTGATATGATCTTTGAAAACACGGGCGTGATCGATTCCCGGAACGGCGGTGACAACAATTACTTTGTAGATGTAGGCCAAAGACCATCCGGCGACGACGGCATAGTAGGAAAGAATAACGAAACCCGTGAAAACACCCAGCGCTCCCACCAGCCACCAGGGGCTATTCGGGGCAAGAACCTTAAAGACTCCGACGGGATCCCGCTGCGCCGCCCGTCCTAAAACCATTTCATTAACGATCAGAGGATAACCCAGAAGCAAGACGGCCAGCAGGTAAATCAACATGAATGCCGCCCCGCCGTGCTCGCCCGTCATGTAGGGAAAACGCCAGATGTTTCCCAGGCCGACGGCCGATCCCGCGGTGGCAAGAACAAAACCCGCCCGCGTTGCCCAGTGCTCCCTCTTTTTGTTGGAGTCGCTCATCGTTTGTCCCCTGTCCCCGGTTTCCATTGCGGCGGACGTTGATTGGCTGCGAACTATAGGAATTTCATCGCGGTGTCAAGGCAAAACCGTGGACAGTCAAACGGTTCCGATTTGGTCACAACCGGTCGTCAGCGCTCCGCTTTTTCCAAATCCTCCCTTGCATTCCGCTCGAAAGACGCAGTGAGATAATCCAGCGTTTTGGGGAGCGACAGCTCCATACTGAAAAACATCTGCAGTTGAATATCCAGACGCTCCGGTTCGCATCGCAGAAGATGGCCGCCCGCCGACAGATCCTTGTCGATGAAGTGAAAATGATACCCCGGAACACTGACGGACGGCACAAAGGAAGGCGTGTAAAACCCGACCAGATGGCCTTCGACATTCCTGAAATGACGGATTTTCTGGTCATGCGTCGCTTCCGCCAGCGGACGGTAGTTTTCGGTTCGCGGAACCGACCGCGTCTCGACCGACGCAAACGAACCAGCCATGTGAATGGCATAAAACATATTGTCGGATGGAAGGATATGACGCAGGCGCTCCATAAAGTCCGTGCAGGATAACGGCCCGATGATTTCTTCCGTGAGCATCGGTTTGAAACGGCAAAGAACAACAAACGGAGTTTTCATCCGTCCGTCCACTGGACGGGCGTTCCCGTCGAGGTCGAGCCGGAAAAAGGAACCGTTGAGAGCGATCATTTCCCCGTCCAGGTTGTTGAACGTGCCGATGCCGAAATCTCCCTTCTCTTGTAACAGTTCGAACGTGATGTCGTCCCGGTATAACCCCTCCAGCAGCGCATTGATGGGACTGCTGATGTAAAGCATGGGTTGCACCTCCTTTATACCGGTATCGGGGCGATGACCTGCGACGAGACAAACACCCAGGTGATGATGAGCGAATTGAGTATCGCGCCGGCATAGACCGTGCCCGTCAACTGGTGCAGCCAGGTTGAGAGCGACGCGGTAATCGCAAAAAGAAGTATGACGGGAAAGAGGTTGATGACAAACGCTACAAAGAGTCCGTTGGGACCGACAAACGGAATGAACCCGGTGGTGAACAAGGGGACATATTGAACGGCCAAAAACAGAATCAGCGGCAGACACAAAGCAAGGCCGGCGTAGCCGGAGCGCTTCGCAAACGTCGCAAGCCATCCGTTATCGGCGGGGCGTCGTATCTGGCCGTGGAGGAAGGCGCCGGTTACAAGAAAACAGAACAGGACAAAGGGCCAGTAGAGCATCATCATACCGGCGCGATACGGCGTCAGGTCGTTCATAAACGGATAGACAAAGCGGTAGTTGACGATGAATGCTTTTTCGGCGACAAACTCCACGCCATACATAAAACCAAAAAGGAAAGCAGACAGCAGAAAAGTTTTTACCAGGGCGCGCCGGTCAAGATGGAAGCCGGCATCGGAAAAAGAAACGCCCAGATCGGAAAGCACGACACCCTGCATCTGTGCCCGCCTTCCATACCACCGGCGGAAAAGAACAAGCCCGATGACGTTGACCCAGAGGAGCCACCAGACGATGGCGTTTACCATCATCATCGGAAAAGCATGGTGGATCGGCACCACGTATTTGTGAATGCCGAAGAGCACCAGAATAAGCGGTAGATACAGCCACATGATGATGCCGTTCACGGATCCATAGAGCGTGTATTCCCGCAGGGTGCATTCATAGTGGTCCCGGCGGACGCGGCGGATCGCGGCAAAGAAAGGATGTCGGATCAGGATGAGGGCCAGCGGAAAAAGTGAAGCAAATCCCGCAAGCATGGCAACCAGCGTCGCCCATTCTTTAACCTGCCAAATCTGGCTGCGGGCATCAATCCATTTTGCAGGCGGGGGATTCAATGCCGCTTTCAGCCACACCACCGTTTCAGCAATGGCGCAGGCGTTGTGGGATTCCTGCACGTGGGTAATGCGGGGCACAAACACCCGCCGTGCGGTTCCGCGGGTGAAATCACCATAGGTAGTGGATAGTTTCGGGTTGGCAACACCGAAGGCCTTCTCTGTCCGCTTGCTGGACATCCACTCCTTTTCAATATTCCGCGTGCCGGTCATCCGACCGCGAAATTCATCGTACCGGCCGATGATCATGAGCATGTTGCGCGGCATGGCGGGCGTCGCCTCCATCGTATAGCCGTAACCGGTGATAACGGTCGCCGCAAGCGTCGGGTCTTCAAGCGCAACACGGTAGGCCATTTCCGCGCCCAGACTGTGTCCCATAATCCCGACCGATTCCGGCCGCACATAAGGAAGCGATTTCAGATATGCAACCGAGCTTTTGCCGCCATAGGTGGGATCGAAACCGGGATCGGAAGGCTCGCCCGGCAGGCCGGAGTGTCCGCGTCCGATGGCATCGATGTTCAGCACAATGATCCCCCGGCGGGAGGTCTCGATCGAATAGGCGTCGCCCGTTTCCCGGTTGTTCTGGTAGCCGTGGATGTAAACCATGCCGGGCATGGGATTGCCACGCGTTGCGCCCTCGGGTACGAAAAGCTTTGCCCGCACCGGGATGCCGTTCCCGTTATTGAAATAGACATCCGATACCGTTACGGCACCGAAATCTCTCTGTACAAGGGATGCGGTGATGATCGATGCAGCCGACAGGAGAATGCATAGCAGCAGCACAATCCATGCGCCTGCCTTTTGTTTTTGTGCAACCATTTCAAGGATGGACATTGCGGCCTCCTTTTCAGCTTACCAACAATAGAAATGACCCCTGCCCTTCAAGAGCCGGGATCATTCTTCCGCCATACAAAAAGGGTGCAGAGGTTATTCCCTTTGCACGAGCTCTATGCCGCACAAAAACATAATAAGTTATTGAATGTATTCGTTAAATGGTGGAGGCGGCGGGAATTGAACCCGCGTCCGAAAACCTTCCGCTGGAGCTTCTACGTGCGTAGCCTTCGTTTTAGAACCTTCGCGCGGGCTTGCTCCCAAAGGCAGGATCCAGCCTTGCTATCCTGTAAGTTTTCGCCGCCCTTCCCCAGGAAAAAAGTTTGGCTATCCTGTCTGAATGACGTCTTGCCCGACCGGCAGGAAAACCGGGTTCGACGTTAGCCGTCTAAGCGGCTAAAGCGTAATCGTAGTTGTCTGCGATTATATGTTTCCTACCTGTT